>NZ_JAJALF010000028.1:0-49181 GCF_020514995.1 Leisingera sp. McT4-56
AAAAGCTTCAGGATGTCCTCGTCCGAATACCGGTTCCGAGCCATCTTCTATCCCCCTTCCTCGGCAAAAGTAGTGGCCCAGGTTTAGGGGGCAAAGACACATGGGGAGCCGGGTAATGGCTAGGTGTAACCAGACGTGCGAATTACATGCTTGCGCGCACCCTATGTCGGCAAGGCTGCTTCTCCATAGCACCATTGAAAGGCTACAGCTTTCGACTTAGCCTCAACTCCGATTATTTGCTCCAGGACGAATTTATGATTTCTAATCCTACCTTCTTCGAAACTCGGCTGTACGAGGATCAGCCCAACCGTTCAAAAGACAACCGATCGCCGTTCCAGCGGGACCGTGCGCGCATTATGCATTCGGCGGCATTTCGGCGGCTGCAAGGCAAGACACAGGTGATGGGTACTGGAGAGGGTGATTTTCATCGCACTCGACTGACGCACTCCATCGAAGTGGCCCAGATTGGCTATGGCCTGTTGGAAGCGCTACAGTTCAAGAAAGCAACCTTTCACGAGGATGTGCAAGTTTGGCTGCCACCGCGTGATTTGATTGAGGCCGCCTGCCTTGCCCACGATCTTGGCCACCCTCCCTTTGGGCATAGGGGAGAGCAAGCACTTCACAGCGCAATGTTGCGACATGGGGGATTTGAAGGAAACGGCCAAACCCTTCGCATACTTACGAAACTTGAGAAGTACAAAAAGCGAGGTAAAGGGTTGTATCCGACCCGTCGACTGGTTCTCGGGATCTTGAAGTATCCGCGTTCTATGAGCTCGTTCAACCTTGACGACTATGCGACTAAGCCACCGAAGTCGTTTCACGAAGACGAGGCAGATGTTGTTGAATGGGCGCTTGAAGGCTTCACCACTGCCGATAAAGATCGACTGATACAATCAGCCGACGGCAATGGGGCTCACCACAGCCTTGACTGCAGTATTCTCGAACTCGCTGATGACATTGCGTATGGCATTCATGACATCGAAGATATTGTTGCTCGGGGTTTAGCGACAACAAGTGAAGTCCAAGACGAGATAACCAAAGCGTTCAAAAAAGTCGACAGTGCTTCCTTAGATGGTTTTGAAGCCAAGTTAGTCTGCGAAGGCCTGCTTTCTGACAGCTTCCAGAGAAAGCAGACTATTTCCGGGCTTGTAAATCTGTTTGTCACCAGTGTGACGATCACGGAGGACAATGCTTACGAGCACCCGCTTCTTAGGTTCAACGCTGCTCTACCCGACCGTCATCAGAAGCTCCTGAAAGCCCTCAAAGGGCTGGCTTACGAACTCGTGATCCGGAAGGCGAAGGTTCAGCAACTTGAGCGGAGAGGTCAAATGATCGTAGCGCGACTGTTCGATTCATTACTCTCAGATCCTGAGAAGCTGATTCCTCAGTCATCTTGGCAGGATGGGTGTACAGAAAACTCCAAAGAGCGCCGCGTATGTGACTACATTGCAGGGATGACAGACAGCTACGCCGAGCGGCTGTATAATCGCCTCTTCACCCCGGGTTTTGGCAGCAGTGGCGACGAATTGTGAACGCGCCTGGCAGAGCTAAAGAGAGTAGCTTTTTCGGTCCAAGCCGAACCTTCCCTTTGGATGGAACTGCCACCTGGCAGCTTTCCGCAAACGGGCATTAGCAGAACACAGTTATTGCGCGAGCTGGCCTTGAAGGGCATATTCCGCCAATAGTTTCTGATTCCGGTAAAAATATTGTCATTACAAGATTTGATCCAAAATGAGAACCAAGATAAACCGAGTATTGTTGACCTTGACTCTCACCGTTGTAGCGACTTTCGCATTTGCGCAAGGCGCTGTTGAAGGTGAGAAATCCTCTGTCGAGACCTTTGAGAATTTGGTCAAAACTGGAGTTGCAATAATAACTGGAGTTGCAGCCCTGCTTGGCCTCCCGATGGTATACCTCACTTATCGAAAAACATCGGTTGAAATAAAAAAGCTTGAGTTGGAAGCTCGGCAATTGATGGAAGCGAGTGACGCTACACCTTCTTTCAAATCTGGGGTGGAAAAAGGCGTGCGCGTAAATATTCACGAGTCGCCAAACTCGAACGTACAAGTATTGGCGGACCCTAGATTTTTAGCACCATTGCTAATCCTCCTGGATTTCATTTTTGCATGGATAATACTTGCGTTAACTGCGAGATTGTTTAGCACTTTTCAAGTCGGCGAAGCTGGGAGACTGGTTCAATTAATTCTGGCCTTGTTCCTTTTGCTGCCGTTGGCACACCAAGTGATGAAGATCCGGAACGCTATGGATCCAACAGGTCGTACTGATCAAAGTCCCCTTGGGGCTCAATTGAAGACAATTACCACAGTTTCCTACTGGCTCGCGGTTATTCTTTTTTTCGGATTTGGAGGACTAATACTTTACCTCGATCATGGCAGTTCAAGTGTGACAGTATTGGGGAGGTACTTTGCTTACGGGCTGATCACGGCTGCCGTCGTAATGCTTGTTTGTGCCGCTTGGGCACGGAAGAAGCTGAACCATTATATAGACTCGATTTGAAAGGCCGACCCAAACCTACCGTTGGTCGACAAAATTCAATGTTGCGGTGTAGGCGGCGTCTGTGAAGCACCAGCCGGGCGAAGACGGGTTCGGCCGGCTCCGCCGCTGGCAATACCAGTTTCCCCTGCTTCGCCAGTCGGCGCTAGGCCGACAGCTGGTTCGCTAAGATCCCATAATGCGCTGACATGCCATTCACCGTCGCGCCCGGCTCGAGCGTAGGGGCGGATCACTTCTTCGGGGGAGGCTCAGCTTGGCGATTGTCGGACACCGCTACCAGCTGACTGGTCAGCAAGCGACAAGACAGAAAATGCCTCTAAGGTCTTCCTCACGCGAGCGCTTTGTCCAGAAGCTTGCCAAGATAGGCAGACCCACCATCATCCAGGAACAACACGTTGCGGTCTTCGAGATCGGATTTCGTTGTCGATCCTGTCACGTTGAGTAGATCGTTGAATGCGGTCACTGACAGGATGAAAGCGCTGAGGCTAATCGTCGTATCCCGTAACTGGCTCTCTATCTGTTTTATTTCCCGATACAGACCAAACTTTGGATCCGAAATATTCATACTGCGGATCCCTTTGGGATCGATGAACGACAGCCATTGTTTTCCCGACTTGTCGTCGACCAGCCAAAGCAGAAAGTCTGGGTAGAAATTGCCCGCCAAAGCGAAGCCAAGGCCCTTGGCTCGGTTGTCCGCATTGCGCAGCAGATACAGACTCAGACCTCGCAGCTTTTCCTTTCCCTCAGCTGAATCGTAGAATGCTGCAACGTCCTGAACAAACTTGACTTCGCTCGGCTCTGAAATCGCAAGCGGGCGCATCTTCAGCGGCACCACCGTGTCCTTCTCGGGCGACATTAGAGGATAGTACAGATGCTGGCCAAAGCTGATTGCGACCATGTGGGGTGCATTCCAAGAGCTCGCCTCGCCAAGTTTCCCTTCGGCTACGAGTTCGCTCAGCTGCTCCAAGCGTTGTTTGTATTCAAGCCCGTCGTCTGTGTTTTCGATTTCGAACTGATACAGCTTGATTATTGAACCCGAGTCTTCAGTCACGTGGGTGACGTCGTAGAATTTCCCTTCGTATGCCGCCTTCAATCCCTGGTAGAACCGATCGGTGTAATCAGTAAGCAGCTGCATCATGATGTCTTGTTGTCGCTGGATGTCACCATACCCATGAACCGCGAGTTCAGAATCTGGGATCAGGAGCGTATACCAGCTGTCGTCGGCAAGGCAGAATTGAACAAGGCAGTCCCGGTCGACTCGCAGATTGCTCCAGCTCTTCAATAGCTTGTACTCTTGAACGGCGTTGAACACCACGTCCCAGTCGAAGCAGGCAATCGCCTCCTTTTTCAGCTTGCCGTGGTTTCGCTTGTCAGGGGCGCTGGTGTCAGGATTCACCTTCGAGCCAATCGCTTCCACCCGAGGATAGAGGTCGAGGACAACATGCGGCAGCTTGATCTTGCCCACGAATTCCGTCGGCACTTCGTAGAGCGTCGGGAAGTGGACACGCTTGAAGCCCTTGATCTGGTTGTCCTTGTAACCGTCTTTGAGTTTCAGGGTCTTCAGCCGCGTGCCAGTGGGCAGGTTGGTTCTGGTCGGGAAATCGAGCTGGATGATCTCGTCGCTCGGTGTGATCCCTTCTTCCTTCAAGTAGTCCTTGAAGTTGGCCATGTAATTCGCCCGCACGCCAAAGATGTTTAGCGTTTCAAGGCGTTCCATGTGGGTTCCCTTTGGGCGTTCGGTGGGAAGTGACCGCTTCAGCGACATGCCGCGCCCCTTCAGCCGGACGCCGCGACCGAAAAGTTGGATGATCTGCGAGCCTTCCCCTTGCCCCATGTTCAAAAGGCCCATGGTGGACACCCGCCAGCTCGACCAGCCCTCGGTGAACTTTCGTGAACCGATCAGAACATTGAGCTTGCTGTCCTTCCGATTGATCGTGTCGAACAGGCCGTTTCCGAAATCATCGGCTTCGGTGTCGAAATCGGCGATGTCCTCGGCCTTCTTAAAGAAACCTGAATCATCGCCGATGTTGATCAGGCCGAAGGGATCGGCTGAGCCGACTCGAAGCGCTAATTCGCCTTTGCTGTTCTTCAAATTCACCAGCTTCAGCCGCTGGCGCGCATCCGCGTTGAAGAGACGCCTGATGATGTCGTCGTAGATCGTCTGCGCATCGCGATGGATTAGGGGCGTAAAACGGCCTGCGAAGATGTCGTTGCCTTTGGGGTCCAGCAGCCGCGCCTTGTCGGCTACCAGATCGGAAATCCAGGCGGTCGCTTGATCTGGGCTGTTGATGAACCTGGAGAGGAATTTGACAACCTCGAGGATATCACTGTCCTCGCCTGCCACCGTATTGCCCACGAACACCCACAGGGGCTTTTCGATGTTGAAGTCCCGGATCTTGTCGCGATGGGTGTCCCACAGCCAGAGCTGCTGGTAGAAACTGAGCAGGCAGGCTGTGAAATACAAGCTCCCGTGCTTGTCGTAACCCTTGTCGTCGAGGTTCAGGATCAGGGATTCTTTCCCGTAACCATCGGCGTAGAAATATTTGTAGCTGTAGTCGATCAGAACGGCCTTGGCATATGCCTCGCGGATGCCTTCGATCCGAGCGCGGGCGAGGTCCGCTGTCGTCAGCAGCAACTGTGCGCGTTCTGTGTCGTCCAGTTGTCGCATCGTCTTGTCGAAAATCCGTTTCGCCTTGGCCTTCAGAATGGCTTCCTCGGCCTTGGCGACGGTTGCGCCCTTGGCAACCGACTGGCTGAAGGTGGCGCTGTACTCGAAGGCAAATCCACCCTTCACTAGCGCCGCACGTCGCGCCATCCACACGCCGCCGGCTCTGCCTGCACCGCGGTGACCTTCGTCAACCAGCACCAGGTTGTTGCCCTCGAAGGCGCCCGTGGCGACGGTCTTGTCGCCCATTTCGTCGGCGAGCTTGGTGACTTCGATGACGTCCACCCAACCTTTGAACAGCGAGCCGGTCTGGCTCTTGTCGAAGACATGAGCGTTGATGTCGGACGCGTGAAATTCTTCGAGATGCTGGCGCGAGAGGCCCTCGTTCGGGGTCAGTAGGATGATCCGGTCAGGGAACAGGCCGCTGTTGCCCGCCTGGAAGTAATACAGATACTGCAGGATGTTCACATGAAGGAGCAGCGTCTTACCGCTGCCGGTCGCGTTCCAGAAGGCGAGTTTGTTGAGGTCGTCGGCGGTATAGTCCTTGAACGTCTCGGCCCCGTTCTCTTTCCGGTACTCGGCCATCTGCGCGTTCAGCCCGTCCAACAGCTCCTGCCGCCGGTTGAAATACCAGTCGAGGTAGATCTCGGTGAACAAGAGGGACAGGTACTGAAAGTACTTCATCGTCAGCACTTCGCCCGAGGCGGCGTTGCGGCGATGGGTGATCTTCTGCCAATGGGCCACGATGTTCAGGTCATAGCGACGCAGATCGGCCTCGCTTACCCGGTCCATGTTGAACAGGTTGCGAGTCAGCTCATGAAAGAACTTTGTCTGACCGTCATCGTCGATGCCCTCGTGCCGGTCATGCCCGAGCCGTTCCTTCAGCGTCATAAGGCCGTCTCCGTGGAAATGGCCCAGCATCCAGCGGTTCAGCACCAGCTCCTGATGGAAGGTGCGCTTCTTCTTCGGGGTACGTGCCATCACACGTCATCCACGTTGAACATGGCGTCCAGGAAGGCGGGTTCGATCTGGCGCAGCATCAGCTTCTTTTCAGTACCGCCCTCTTCCTCGGTTGTCTGCAGGACCGAGGGGATGTTGTGGTCGCCGTTGATGTAGACCACGTCGAATTCGCTGTCGGCCGGGTTGATCGCCAGCTTGTCGCAGAGCCGCGTCAGCTCGTCGTAGCCGATCTTCTCACAATCACGCCACAGGATCAGGGTCTTATCGCCGCTGGGCAGCCAGCCTTCGACGGTGACGAAGCCCTGCTTCAGCTGGATGTCGATGTGGCGGACGGTCAGGCCGATCAGGTAGTTGAAGGTCTCGACCAGATCGACCTTGCGCTCCTCCCAGGCTCCGGCGCTGTCGACCGCAACCTTCAGCGTGTAGTTGAAGGGCTGGCGGAAATCAGCGACGGACAGGAGCGATCCCTTTGCCTCGACGTCCAGCATATAGCGCATCAGGTAATCGTCGCGGGCCGGGTCGCTGAGGCCGTCAAGCAACGTGGCCTGCGCCTCTGACCGTTTCAGGTCGAGGTTATTCAGCGTGTCTTCATAGCCCTCGATCTTGAGCACCTTGAAGGCATGGCTTATGCCAGTTTCAGGGGTTGTGGGTTTGCCAGATTTCCAATCGGCGGAATAGGCAAGCTTCTGCATCCGCCAACGCAAAACGATGTCGAAGGTTTCGCTCTGGTCAGTGAGCACATATTTCCGATGACCTTCGTCAGAGCGGTTTAAGCTGAAGATCGCCTCTCCCGTCGTGCCAGAGCCCGCGAAGAAATCAGCTATCACTGCGTCGCTTTCGGCGTAACCAATGCCTATGATATCTTCAATCAAGCCGGCAGGTTTAGGAAATTTCGCGGCATCGTAGCCGAAAAGGTTGCGAACAGCATCTGTTCCGCTTTGCGTATAAGGTCCAATATGAACACTCGATGGTTTGCGGCCGCGTTCTCTACCAGCCTCATCAAAGCGATACTGTTTGTAGCTTACAGAATAATCTCCATCTGAAAGTGTGACGACAATTTCGTCGGAAATCAACGCACCACGAAGCTTATCCCAGCTCCACTGCCATTGACGTGGCGGGAGTAGACTCTCTCCATTCCAGGCTGATCCGTCGCGACGGACAAGTCGCCAGCCCTCCTCAAAACTTCCTTCAAGGTTTAGATCGCCATCGGTCAACAGTGAGGCGATCCTTGAACTTTCCTGCTCCCACTCCTTTGTTCCAAGCGAAGAGAGAGGCGGAACTGGAATTGGATAGGTCAGCTGCTTTCTGAAATCGTTACTATTGGTGTTCAATGGCTGGAGGCGATGCTTTCCTCTTTTCTCAATCTTACCGTCTTTCAACTTGTAGTATTTTACGGCGTCGGGGTTTGGGGGCAGATCAAGGTAGGGAACATCCTCTTTGGAGCGCGAGAACTGGTGGATGTATTCATGAAGATTGTTGATGTGCTTTGTCTTTGATCCGCCACCATAGGCTTTCTTCCAGACAACTTCTTCCAAGAAGTTCTCTTCACCAAAGATCGAGAATAGCATCGGCAAGTAGTTTCGGTTTTCATCCCGATCAATGCTTGACGAAAAAATCCCATCCTCTCGAAGGAGCGGAACCATCTTTCGAACTCTGTTTTCGAGCATGCTCATCCATGATGAGTGCCGATAAGAGTCTTTATAAGCAAACCCATCGTCACCTGTGTTGTAGGGGGGGTCGATATAGATATGCTTTAAGCGCCGAAACAAGACGCGTTCAAGCAAAGTGATTGCCTGAAAATTGTCCCCCTGCACCAGAAGCCCGTCGAGGCTGGCATCCAGATCCGGGATCTCCTTCAGCAGATCGGCCCGAAACTTCGTATCGAATAGCGCCGTGTCTACCATCAGGTAAGGATTGGCCTTCAGATCCTCGACTGTCCCTGATGCCGCACTGTCCCACATCCCCAGATCGTGCCACTGCACCCATTGCGCTGGGTTTGCGGCGACGGCGGGGTAAAGCGACTCCGGCACCCGGTCCAGCGTCACGCAATACTGTGCAGCCACAACGAATTTCTTCTTCAGCCACAGCTTCTTCTGGAAATTCTCGATGCTGGCCAGGAAGGTAATCAGGTCCAGCGCGATGGCGCGCAGGCACTGGATCATCCGAAGGTTTTTCTCGATGGCGGAAAAGGCGCCGGCATCCTGCACGTCATCGAGGTTCATCACCTCGTTCTTGATGTAGAAATCCAGTTCCCGCTGCAGAAAGCTGCCCAGATCCTTGTGGATGAAGTAGTCGGCGGTGTTCTTCTGGGTGTAGGTCGTCAGATGCTTTTCCAGAAGGGTGCGGTTGGGTTTCTTGTCGGTCGGCGCACGACTGGTCAACGTCAGCCAGCGCGCCTTGACGGCGTCATGGCCAAGAATGGTTTCGACGGCGGCTTCGACCAGTTTTTCTTGCTTGGTGCCTTTGGGCTGCGGGACGAAATCAAAACGGATCACCAGCGCGCCATCTTCCTCCTCCACAGGAAGGATGGTTTCCTCATAGGGTTCTCCATCCTCATCAGTGCGCGTGACGGTCCGTTCGGTAGCCAGCACGAAGCGGCGTTCCTTGTCGTTGTCCTTGCGGTTGTCCTTGGCGGTGTCGGCGGCGACCAGACGGAAATGCACCGCGCGTCCATCATCCAGCTTGAAGCTGAAGTTGGAAAAGGACTCGCCGCTCTTGGTGTAATACTGGTCGCGGTTCGCCCAGTGCAGCACGACCTCTTCCCCGGAATAGGGAATGGCATAGGTGCCGCCCTTGTAGCGGCGCTGACTGATGAAATCGCCCTTGTCGTAGTAGCGCGAGAAGAAGGTCAGCAGGTGCGAAAATACCTGGTTCTCATGCTCTGACGCACCGGCGCTGGCGGCGACCAGTTCGGCACGGAGTTGCTTGACTTTGGGGGCGTCGTCAGGGTTGAAGCCCGCGTCTACGGCCGCCTTTTCGGCCTTGGCGATTTCGGCCTTGAGCGTTTCCGTGCTGGCCGTGGCACCGGCGGCGAGCGCCTCTTTCACCCGCGCCTTCAGGCGATTGGACAGGTAGTCCTCGATCTCGCCCGCGCGGGCGTTCAGGATTCGGTAGACGCCGAAATCGAGGTCAGGTCGGTCGATTTGAAAGATTTCGCGCAGCTTGCCAACCAGGGCGTCGAAATTGCTCATTGTTCTTGTTTTTCCTTGGTGTTGCCGGGCTGGTCTACACGACCGCCCAGCGGATCGTAAACAGCGTTTCGGTCGAGTGTCCCCGCTGGAGGCGTTTCTGCAGTTTGGCGATCAGCTCGTCGCGCTTTTCGGCTACCTCGTCTTCCTGGTTGAAAATCTCCTGCCGCTGTTTACGCTGGCGGCGTTCCAGCTCTTGTAGCTTCGTCTGGATCTCCGCCTCTTCCTCGAGCGTGGTCGCTTGCCGCGCTTCACGCCGAACGGCCTTGATTTGCTCTTTGGTGTCCTTCAGCAACTTTTCGGCAGCGAGTATCTTGTCCTCGGCCCAGCACTCCAGCCGTTCGCGGGCTGAGGCGAAGTGCTTGTTGTTGGCATCGAGTGACCGGTTGAGTGCCGCAGTCGCATGCTGATCGGCTTCCGCCTGCAATCGATCCGCGACGGCGGGTGCGGGATCGACAACGTCGTGGACCGCGGCGCCGACTGAGAATAGCTTGGCGCACGCCTCATGGTCGATGGACCTGCCGTTATCGTCGATGCCAGAGAAGAGGAGGTACTCCTCGGTTTCGAAGGTGGTTACAGTCAATTTCCGAAGAGTGAGCCAGCCACGCCGACCCCTCAACGCTTCGGCAATCGCGACACGGGTCGGATGGTTTGTGACATTGAACCGTAACTCTGCCACCGGCGTGTCGGCAGTCCTCGCCGTCGTGAGAACATGCTCTCCGAGAGGGTGCGAAAGCCTGTACAGGAAATAGCCATGCTCGTTGGTTGTCCGATCAGAGGCGGTGTTGCGTGAGATCAGATGATACCGGCCGGGCCTAATGTCAGATGACGGCGGTGACAGGAGATCAAATGCCAGATTGGCCTCGTAAAACCTGGCTCGGTCCAGCAGAATTGCGTTGGTGAGGTCCCAGAACCTGCGGCCGACACGATCGAGTTGCTCGCGCGCATTGTCTAGCCGCAGTTTGAGGCGGGCATGCACATCCTCGTCAAAATGCTCAAGCAGCGCGCGGCGAGTGTCCTCCATCCGGCTGCGGACCTGTTCGTCAAGCTGCGTCTGGAGTTCGTCAAAGGCGGCCGCAATGGCTTCGGGTGTGCGGCAGTCCTGGTAGATGGCTAGGATACGCTTTTCGAAGTCAACGCCGGACTCGATGGTGCCAAGCACCTCGTCTGACGCTCCAAAGATTCCGTCGAAGAGATTGAATTTCTCTGTCAGCAGGGTATGAACCCGTTTGTCGGCTTCGTTTCTTTCGTTCAGGAAGTTGACGACGATCACGTCGTGGGTCTGACCGTACCGGTGGCATCGGCCTATGCGCTGCTCGATCCTTTGGGGATTCCATGGCAGATCATAGTTGATCACCTGCGAGCAGAACTGAAGGTTGACGCCTTCAGCGGCCGCTTCGGTCGCGATCATGATCGAGGCGCTTTCACGAAACTCCTCGATCAACGCTGCGCGAACATTGATAGCCCGCGATCCCGTCACCTGTTCCCGGTTTTGCGGATTGGCGATCCACCGCTCATATGCTTCTTGTGCGTTCTTGTCTGAGTTTGTGCCGCTGAACATCACGACTTGCCCGGCGTACCCGTTCTTTTCCAAGTATTCCCGCAAGTATTCCTGAGTTCGCCTCGACTCCGTAAAAATCAGGGCCTTCTTGAGCGCTCCCATTCGTTGCTGTTCTGCAAATCCTATCTCCAGCGCCTTCATGAGTGCCTTGGATTTCGTGTCTGTCTGGATCGAATGCGCGAGTTGGATGAGGTTGGATATGTCGTCGATCTCGCGACGTAACTTCGCAGGGTCAATTTGTTCGGCGCTGGGCTCGACAGTTGCCTCCTGGTCGTACCATTCCTCCAGAATGTCATCTTCGAGTTCGTTCTCGAAAGAAATCGCCTCGGCTAAGCTATCACTCGTCGGAAGCCCCTCGAGCATGGCTTCGAGCCTTGCCCTCAGGGTTTCTAGCGTGCCGGCAATTGCCTGTGATGAGGATGCCAGCAGTTTGCGAAGGATCAAAACTGTCAGGTGCCGCTGCTGGGACGGGATGGCGAAGGTGTCCTCCCTTTGGAGAAAGCGGGTGATACCGTCATATAAAGCCTGTTCATTTTCGGCCGGGCTAAAGGGCTGCGTAATTGCACGGCGCTGAGTGTACTGGACGTATTCAAGCACCTGTTTTCTGAGTGTACGCTTGCAAAAGCCCGTCAAGCGCGTTCTCAGTTCGGGCAGATCGCCACCAGCGTATACATATTTCGAGCGAAAACTGTTGGCGTCCCCGAAGATATTGGGGTCGATGAAGTTGGTCAGCCCGAAGATTTCCATCAAACTGTTCTGAAGGGGTGTCGCGGTAAGCAGCAGTTTTTTGCGGCCCTCGACGGCCCATTGCAGCGCCTGCCCAATACGATTGCTCGGACGATATGCATTCCGGAGCTTGTGTGCCTCGTCAATCACAACCAGGTCCCATTCGACCTGGCGCAGCTCATCCTGCAGCTTTGCTGCATAGTGGTACGAAAGTACGACGATCAGCTTCTGGGCCAGGGGAAATGGAATACCGTCTGCCTTCATCTGGCGATAGGTCTTCGCGTCAATGACGACTGCTGGCAAATTGAATTTGTTCGTGAGTTCTGCGGCCCATTGCTGACGGATGGCAGCCGGACAGATGATGATAAGTGTGCGCTTTCGCTCTGCCCATTTCTGGCAGAGCACAATTCCAGCCTCGATCGTCTTTCCCAATCCAACTTCATCAGCAAGGATCGCGCCTTCTACGAGAGGCGATTGCAGAGCGAACATCGCGGCTTCAATCTGGTGGGGATTGAGGTCAACCGATGCATCAAAGAGGGACATCGAAAGCTGGTCCTCAGCGCCCGGAGGAGCCAGCTTGGTCAGGTCATGCGCGGTGTATTTGGAGTGGTAAGCCGTGAACATGCCTTAGGGTTAGCCGCTATGGCTCAGGTCTTCGAGAGATTTTTTTAAACATATGTAGTTGGTAGAATTTTACCGCCCGTAGGCGACCTGTCGTTCGAAGTCTTTTGCCATCAGGGATTGGCCGAGCAGCTTGATGCAGTTCATCTTTGACTCGACCCGGGTCCGGCGGTGATAGCCGCTCCACCGTCGCCAGATGGCGCGGCCGAGGTACTTTGATGCGCGCAGGACTTCGCTCCGTGCCACCGCGCCCGGGCTCGTTGGCTTCTAGGGAGTGGCATTTTTGCGGGGCGGGATAGCAGCGGCGGCACCACGGGCGGCGACCTGTCACATGCTCTGCTGCCGCTGCTGGATGCCCGCGCGACGCTCTTCAAGGCATATCGCAAGTTGGACCGGCGGGTGAAACGGGCCGCCAGCCACGAGGAAACGTGCCTGCGCTTCATGGCAATCCCCGGCGTGGGACCAATCGCTGCTCTGACCTTCAAAGCTGCGGTAGATGACCCCGGACGCTCTACGAGTTTAAGAACTGTCGCGGCTCACTTCGGATTGACGCCGCGACGCTATCAATCCGGCGAGATGGACAAACCCGGTGCGGTTCAGGGTGCATTCTGCGCACAGCGGACGTAAGAAGATACTTAAGCAGCGCTTGCAATGGATTGCGGCTGGCACCGCAGCCGTAAGTTATCGTGCTTGAATGAAACAGTGTCCAAATCCTGCTCCCGCAACCAACGTTTCCGGCCAAGCCTCCGCAAACAGCGGGGGCTTTCTCGATTCAGGGCTCTCCAAAGCCATGATCCCCGCCAATTCCCCAACAAGTTCAAGCTGATGCCCGCCCGGCGCATCAGCCTCCGGAACCATCCGCACCTCTGAAATCAGAGACCGCAGCGACGCTGTCGCCTCGCGCCGTACCTCTGGCGCGTTCAGGGACCGGGCGAGATCTTCGAACAGCTCCCGGTACCGCGCTGACGGTTCGGCCCGCTGGCACTACAACAGCAAGAGACCCCACAGTGCATTGGACTATCGCCCACCGGCCCCGGAAACTATCATCCCAATGGAATGCAGGCCAATCATGCACTAACAATCAGCTTGGACCAATCAGATGAGGCTGCTCAACATCATACGAGGAACACGGCGTCATCCAGTATAAACCCATCGGCTGCGTAGATGTTAACCTGATCGACCTGATCGAAAGTCTCGTCAAACAGAACGAGAGATTCTTTCTTGTCAGAAATACTGTAGGTCAATGTTCCAACGAAAGTGTTATTCAGCCAGCCCTCAACAATCAGATCTACATTTCGACCATTGAAGGAAGTAAAATAGCCGCTTTCGAAGTCGAATGTCTCGCTGTCGCTCCTGGATATCGAGATCGTCTCGACGTCCGACTGCAAAGCCTGAACACCCGACACCACACCCTTGGCTTGCGAACTCGTGGTTGCGCCGAGAAAGTCGAAGTCACCCACCCTGATCGGATCCGCCTGCACCACTTCCTCAAAGTCCAGTTCGGATACGGTCCTCAGCGGAGGTGCCGGCTGGAAACCGTCGACGGGAGCCATTACTTTTATGTCATCGACGAGGATAGGCCGGTCTGATCTTACGACGATACGATCCACGCCGTCAAAATCCTCTCCTAGTGCTACCGGAGCCGGTGAGTTCGAACTGATCCGGAAATTAGCGGTACTTACCAGTGCTTCATTGTTCCACGCCTCAATAACAACATTTGCCTGACCCCGGGCGGCCTGCAGCAGCAGGGCATCGAAATCAAATTCACCCGACTTGGCGTCAATCTCGAACATTCCGTCCCGGCCGCTTTCGCCGGCAAAGTCACCATTCATTTCGCTCGACCTGACGACATTGAGGCCGGATACGGCAAGCGCGCTCACTTCTTGGCTGGTGCCGCTTTCAAAAGTAAGCATTTGCGAATAGACAGTGGGTTCAGAGTTGGCAGGCTCAACCAATACGGTAACCGTCGCCGTGCCCTCTCCGCCGTGACTGTCAGAAATCGTGTACGTGAAGCTATCTGTACCCTGAAAGCCCTGACTGGGCGAATAAACAAGAACTTCTCCCTCATGCGTTACCGTTCCGTTTGTCGCCTGGCTGAAATCCAGAATGCTTATCGCTTCACCGTCCGTGTCCGAGTCATTTGAGAGTACAGAAATTGAGACGGCGGTATCCTCATTGGTCGATGCCGCGTCGTCTACAGCGACGGGGGGGGCGTTCTCAGAGCCGCCGGTGATATGCCCATAAAGATCCGACCAACTCCAGGAAATATCTGCGAACCGGATCTCTTCAACAGTATCCGCGATCCAATCCAGGGCCAGCGATCCCACGGTGATGAAGTTTGAACCGGCGCTGAAACCGTAAGATTGGAAGTCGCCATCAAAGCTGACCGTGTCGTAGCCGGATTCGCCGAAATAGGTGTCCGATCCCAGACTGTCATGGAAAGTGTCGTTGCCGGCCCCGCCCCAGAACTTGTTGTCGGCGGCGTTACCAATAAACCAGTCATCGCTCGACCCGCCGATTGCGTTCTCGATGAGCGATCGCGTGTCCCCCTCATACAGCAGGGCGTTCGCTATATGCCCGCGAGCATAATTGCCTGCTCCGAGATGGGCACGCTGGAATGTGCCCCCGGTATCAAGGTCGACCCATTCCCCCGGACGCAGGTCTACGCCAAGCGAGGTGGAGTAGTTCGAAAAATCATAGGTATCGACGCCATTTCCGTCCCATATCGTCCGGAATACCGTATCGGCACCATCCACCTTAGTCAGGCCTGCCTCTGCAATCACGTCGGCGCCGTTGACAAACATCCGCCCGGTGTCAAGGTCGAAAGAATATACCGTATCACCTGCGTTTGCGGCGAAATTCGCGCCGTACAGCCGCTGGATCGCCGCGATGTCGAGCATCATCAAGGATTGCGCGAAATCACCGTCGGAGTTCGAATAGGCGCCGCCGAGAGATCCGACATAAGAATTGTAGGTCATGACCGTAAACTCCATTGAGTTCAAGTCATATGGCACGGCGCCACCGTGTGTATCCTCATGCGCGTGGTTCAGACCGAGCGAATGCCCCGTCTCGTGAAGAAAAGTATGAAAATCAAATGACCCGACCTCTGGTGAGACCGGATCTGTCAGGTACCACCCGTACCAGGAATCGCCGCCAGAGCTTCCATTGCTCGGCAGGTAGGCGTAAGCGCTGATGAAATCCGGATCGAGCGCAATCCGCAGGTCCGCATCATGGTCTTGGTCGCCAGTGATTTCGGTGAAGGTCAGCATGGAAATACTGGAATACTCGGTCAGAGCCGCGCGTGCCAATTGCTGCAAATCGCCTGTCATCGGCGCAAAAGATCCGATGGGATAGTAGCTATAGTCGTCGGCGCTGTCGGGGAAACTGTAGGTCAGTTCGGTGGTATCCCACTTGTACGGTGACAGCAGTGCGTCGACGCCCTGATCGACGTCGCCCGGGTCCGTGTCGACTGGAACGTCTGCCGTGCCAGCGTTCTGCTCCAGCGGCGCCAGCGTGTCCGACTCAGATTGCTCCCACAGTTCGAAAAGGCGTTTCAAGGCCTCCGGATTGCGGTTTTCAAGCGCTGATTTGGCTGCCTCGCCTCGCCTGCCAAATGCACCGGGAAGCGGCTGGGAAAAATGGAATTCCATATCCTGCGGCCCAAGAGTGTTCAGTTTTTCGGGTGACAGTGCTAAGTTTCTGCTGCTATTCATGTTTTTCACGGCCGCTCGTTCACCTGCGGCGGCCTATCCGTTAGGGTTAGACTGCGAAACACTCGGAATCTGGTAAGGAACACGCGGAAAGAATCCAGCGTGTAGGACTGCGTTCAACCTCAATTTTCAGGCCCAATAAGGGCTCTCTTTGGTGGCAATTTGGTGAAAACGTATCAGGCTGTCACGCGGGATTGCGAGAACAAGTCCAATTCGGCGGTTTGTTGCCGCCAGAGAGTGTCACCAATTGTGTCAATGTCACGTAAAAACGGGGCGGCCCGAAGGCCGCCCCGCATGTTTGGCGGCGGAACGTATCAGGCGAGGATGTCGAAAGCCGTATCCAGCGCAACGATATTGTCGTTTGCTTCCGGTCCGTCGACTTCGACGGTCCAGCTTGCAACGGCTGTCTGATCGCCATCCACGGTCTGTTCGTCCGCGAATATCTCGAACGGCAGGATGTAATCCTCTGCAGGTGCTTCTGTGATCAGGCTGACTTGATTGATCCGGAACTTGTCGTTGCCATCCATGCCACTGCCGGCCGGGGGCTCCCCAACCGTACCGACATAGAGTTCTTCGAAGGCAACACCAGGCTCGATGTTCACCTCCTTGGGGCCTGTATTGTTGGTGAGATCCAGTTCGATTTCACCGAAGGCGACTAATGAACCGCTGTCCCATGCTTCCCAGACAATCGTTTCAGTGCCGATACCGCCACCAACACCCTGGACGATGAATTGAATACCCGTCGGCTGAGGCGAGGCAGCCGACACATCGATCAGCAGGCCTTCTGCAGTTTCGATGTTGCCGTTGCCGACACCGATACCACCGGCATTATTCGGGTTGACGTCATCAGATCCTCCGCCAATGTCGTCGATCTTCATGTTGGCCAAGGAATCTCCATTAAGCGGGCCTGACAGCCCGTCGTAATTGGTGCTGAGATCGGTATTGCTGTAGAAGAACCCGTCGAACGTCACGCTGGAGACCGTGAGCGTTTCCTGCGGGCCGCCGGCCTTCACAGAGGAGAAGTCGACCGGTACGATGATCGTTGGCGGGCTGGCTTTCTGCGTGAAGGTATATTCGGCTAGGTTGTTGCCGTTCGCATCCGTGCCGCCACCGTCTCTATCGACTGCCAGCTCGTAGAAGACGAAATCGTCGGCATCATCGACGGTCCCGTTATCCGAGGTGCCGATGACGAGAATGTCGCCATTGGCTTGGTAGTCAACCGCTGATGTAATCGTCCAGTCGTCATCTCCGGCTTCGACGACAAACGTGTCCGGAATACCGTTCATCAGCAGATTGGAGCCATCGGCGCTATCGACAAAGATGAACGTGTCGGAAACCGAAGCGTTTGCAGTGAACGCAACCGTCTTATTGTCCACCGTATCCGACCCGACGCTATCCGGGCCGGTTTCGATCAGCGGGATGTCGTCGATGATTTCCGCCGAAGCAGAGGTGACATTGTTCGTTCCGCCAGGCTGGCCCGTGAAATCGAGGACATAGGCGGTTGCGGCCCCGTTCAGCGTCCCGTCGGTGAAGCCGAGGTTCAGCGTGTCAAAGACACCGCCATTATGTCCGTTCCCAGACGAATGGGTGGCACTGGTGTCATGCGTGTAGCTGACGCCAGTGATGACAGCCCCGGCACCAAGCAAGGTCCAGTCCCCGTAATCGTCCGAGATCACGTCTCCGGCCATTGACCCGATGACACCTTCGCCATTCCCGTCGACGAGCGTGAGGAAGATCGTATCGCCTTCGGGATCGAGTAGCGACAGCGCCGCCAGTTCCGCCGAGAAGTCATAGACCCGCGTGACAGTATCGCCGGTCGGGAATGTCTGGTCCCCACCGTCCTGGCTGCCATCCGCCAGACCCGATTCAAAGACCTGCGCGTTCTTGGCCGCGATATTGCCGAAGACCGGGTCATTCGCGCCATCTATCTTCACAATGACAGTCGCCTGATCGGGGTTGCCTTCCGCATCGTTGGCTGTGTAGTCGAAGGCTACATAAGCACACTCACCTTCGGCCAAGAACTCAAACTGTCCATCCGGGTCGAAGGTGAAATTGCCGTCGGCATCGAAGTCGGCCAGCACTCCGGTCGGCCCTGCGATCGGGGCTCCGAATTCATCCACCGCCCGCAGGCTGCCGGCCACGAGCTGCGCGGCCAGGATGTCTCCGGCATCGGGATCACTGTCGTTGTCAAGAACGCTGCCGCGCACGACTGGACCGTCATCCTCGCCGACAGTGTAGCTGTCGTCGAGTGCAGTCGGGTTCTGGTTGGCAGGCAAAACGGTCACGCGCACCACGCCGGTATCAGACCCGCCTTGCGGATCTTCGACGGTGTATTCGAATGTGTCCACCCCGAAAAAGCCCGCGGCTGCCTGGTACAGAATCTGGCCGCCGGAAAGTGTCACGGTGCCGCCGGCATCCGTTGTCAGATTAAGTGAACCGTTACCCGACGATCCTCCGCCATTGTTGTCGTTGATGTCTGAGAATGAAGTGATGGCCAGAAGCCCGTTGTCATCGACCGGCCAGACATCGACATCCGTGTCGCCGTCCAGCGCGTCGATGAGCACCGAACCACCCGAAGTGGTCTGACCTGCGTCGTCGTCGGCCACGGGCGCGTCATTGACGCCGATGATCGTGAAATAAGCTATGCCGCTGTCCGAGTCCTGGCCGTCAATTACGTTGTAGGTAATCTTGTCGACGATGATGCCACCTTCGGAGAGGGAGTCGAACCCGTTTGGGAGCACGACGTCACCGCCGCCGCTGACGAGGAAACCGTCCTGGCCGCCAGGGGTGTAGTCGAGGTCAACGAGCGTCGTATCCACGGAAAGCGGGCCGTGGTAACGGGCGTCGTAGGTCAGCGCGCCGTTTGTGTTGAGATCAAACAGCGGATTAACTGGCCCGGAAGTAAGTATCGCGGCCAATTTCGCAGCGTCACCTGGATCTGGATCGCTGTCGTTATTAAGAAGGCCGAGGCCAGGCGCGACTTTTAGGAAACTGTCCTCGTTTAATACGTAAAAATCATTTACCGCTGTTGGTGCTGTATTTGGTATTTTTTTACTTCCTCGCTATGGCAATTCTTGATTTCCTTCAAATTTTTTGTGCCGGTTGGAGTTTTGCCAGAGCAACAAAAGGCGCTGGCGAACCCGTTTCCGGATTCACCTGTCCCTTAGCCTCACGCGAAAGGTGAGGCTAATTCTCGAGTTATTTCTTCGCGGGAAATACCGGCGCAGGCCGATACGAGCGAATTTTTTATTTTAGGTTGGTCGGTCTGTTGACGGGAATGTCTGTCAATCTGACGCGCTTGCGGCGAATTTCGCGCTCAGCTTCGAAGCCATGTTACTCCCCCTCATCGATACCAATTTGGCCTCACTGCTCGTGACCTCGCTGGTATTGATTCTTTCGTCAAATTGGCTTGCAACATATAGTGTATCATGAATTCCACAAAATGTCTGCAGGCTCCTAAGCTGTATTGACAAAAGGGATTTGCGCCGGGCGGCAGTTTCGTTGCGTAAGCGCCGAGTGGCGATTCGCCTTGTGAAACCTGCGTGGCAGCTCAAGTGCATAAGCAGCCCCATACCGCCGAACTACAAGACCAAGTACTGGCCAGCCTACTGCCAAGCCTTGATGAAGCGCGGCTCCCTAACTATTTGGTTTGACCCGTAAATGGCTTGAGTGCCAACGCGGATTGGCAGGCGCGGTTGATGGGCTCAGGAGAGCGCCGCCGCGATCCAATCCTGTCTGGCCCCGAAGGATTTGTTCGGGATGGCGCTCCGGCAGACGTCAGGCTTCGTCGAAAGCCTCTTGCGCCTGGTCTGTTTGGACTGGGCCGTATCTGACTTCAGTACCCTGAGCCGGCGCCGGCAGACCCTAGCAGTGAACATCACCTGCCGCGGCTCAAAGTGGCTTTTGCATCTTCTGAGCGGCAGCGCGGGCATCGAGGCCGAGGGCGAACCCTAAACCTAAGAAAGCGGCGTCAGCCGGACTTAGTGCACTATGGCGGGCGGTAGTTTCGAGAAGATTGGGATCATCGACCTTCGATCCAGACGCTTCAACGAAACCGTTTTTCCGTTCTCATCTATGCCATGCGCCTGGAAAACGCTCTTGGCTACCCGAACCGAATGAAACAGTGTCCACATCCTTCTCCCGCAACCAACTTCCGCGAACTTTCCAATTCGGCGCCAGCGGCCTGGGATTTAGCCCCATAGCATCCCCCGGCCTTCAGCAGTTTTACCGGTTTCCACGGTCCAAACTGCCGCGGGCCGCCTGCAGCGTGTTCAGCAGGGCATCGATATCCTGATCACTGGTGCGCCAGGACGACACGCTGATCCGCAGGGCCGGTTCGCCGTTCCAGACGGTGCCGCCGAACCACGCTTTCCCGGAGCGCTCCACCCGCTGTTGAAGCTCCCTGGTCTGCGCCTCGGTGCCATAGCGGAACAGGACCTGGTTCAAGACGGGCTCGCACAGCAGTTCAAACCCAAGGCCGGGCAGGGCCTTGGCAATGCGGGCAGCCATGCTGCAGTGCTGCTCGATCAGTTCGGCGACGCCGGCGCGGCCAAGCGTGCGCAGGGCCGCCCAGATCGGCACGCCGCGGGCGCTGCGGGAAAATTCGATGCCCAGGTTCTTCTGGCTTTCAGTGGATGCGGTGGAATATACTGCGTCGCTGTTCATGGCGGCCGCCATTGCGTTGCGGTCGCGGCAGATGCCCGCCGCGCCGTCATACGGGGTATTGAGCCATTTGTGGCCGTCAGTGGTCCAGCTGTCCGCGCCCTCTATGCCGCTGGTCAGGCCGCGCTTTGCCGGGGACGCGCGCGCCCACAATCCAAAGGCCCCGTCGACATGCACCCATGCGCCGGCCTGTTTCGCTTTTTCGATAAGCGGCAGGAAGGGATCAAAGCTGCCCGTATTCACCTCGCCGGCCTGCAGGCACAGAATGGTCTGCCCATCCAGTGCAGGAAGCCGGGCCGGGTCAATGCGGCCGGCGCTGTCGACCGGTGCTTTGATCAGCCGGGCCTGGCCGAAGCCCAGAATTCTGAGGGCCTTGAGAACCGTGATATGGGCCAGCTCGGAAACCACAACCTTGATTTCCGGCGCGCCCAGCAATCCCATGGCATCGAAGTCCCATCCGCATTTCTTCAGCAGTTCGCGCCGCGCGACGCTGAGGCAGACAAGCGTGCTCGCGGTTGCCGAAGTGCCAAACGCCACGCCGCTTTCGCGGGGCAGGTCCAGGATCTCCAGCAGCCAACGCGCCGCGACTTTCTCGATCTTGTCCGCCACCGGAGAGTTCATTTGCGAGGAGGCGCATTGATCCCAAGCCGACGCCAGGCGCTGCGCAGCGGCGGCGACCGGCAGCGTCGCACCGATTACAAAGCCAAAGTACCGGGGTCCGTTTGAAACGGTTGTCGCCGGCGAGCCGGCCTCATCAAGCAGCGCCAGCGTTTCGGTTGCATCCCTCCTGGAGTCCGGCAATGGCTCATCAAAGCGTGCAAGCTGCTGCCGGACGGCGGCATCGGGAAAAACAGGCATCTCCGACACGCTGGCAATGTAGCGCGCGGCTCTGGCCTCTGCATCGCGCAGCAGCTGCAGCTCGCCCTGCTGTTCTTCTGTCGCCGTCCGTTGCATTCTGAACTCCTTGTCTGAGACCGTTCTCAGGTTGATAGCAGGCCTGCAGACTGCGGTCATTGCTGCCCGTTCTGCGCCTGGCCTGCGCCCCATGCTGCCGCGCCTGCCGCATCCGCGCCGGAGAAGGTGCAGATGCAGAGCCTTGCTGATAGCACGCCCGCCGTTCAGCTGGTTGCAATAAACTCGGACACCAGTCCGGATACTAGCTGCGGCGCGTCTTCCGGGCTGTAGTGGCCAGTTTCGGGCAAGGTCTTGATCTGACCGCCGGGGAACGCCTGCCGGAACAGGGGCAGAAACTGCTCTGCCTGCAGCGTCCTGTCGGCTTCGCCCCAGATGGCGATAGCAGGTTTCTTTGCCAGCTCGGACTTTACGGCGCCGCTCGCCTCTTCGAACGCATGTTTGCCGGTGGCAAAGCCTTTGGCCCAGCCGATTGCGCCCGCAGCAAATCCAGGCGTAGGAAACGGCGCCCGGTAGGCATTCAGCCAAGTGTCGGTGATCAGCTCATTCCGGACAAATCCATTCAGCTTGAGTGTCGACAGGATGTTGTAGTCAAGCTGGCCGAGCACCGCTTCCAAGGTGCCGTTTTCCTCTGCCTGCATGATCCACTGAAACCAGGGTGCAGCACCGGCATTGGCAATCAAGCGATCCAATAGATCAGGCTGCCCGAGGGGCGTCGGGCCGTTGACCGAAACGATCCGTTTGATCCGGTCCGGGTGCCGGATGGCCACGCCCATGCCAACCGGCCCGCCGAAATCATGCATGACAAGGGTCACATCCCGGAGATCCTGCTCCAAAACAAAGCGTTCCGCATTGTCGATGTGATCCTGCAGCCAATAGCTGCGGTCTTGCGGGGTGGCGCTTTTGCCAAATCCCATATGGTCAAGGGCAATCACACGGGCATCACGGGACCATTCAGCAATCTGAGCACGGTGAAGATAGCTCCAGGTCGGTTCGCCATGCAGCAGCAGCAGCGTCTCCGGGCCGCTGCCCTCATCGACATAGTGCATCGGATAGCCGGAGGCGGAACTGTAGCGGGCTTGAAACGGCCAAGTTCCCTCAAAGGTCTCTTCGGCAGGGACCGCGATCAGGCGCGGATCATGGCCTGGAGCGGGTTGCTGCGATGCCGGCTCACTGGTCTGAAGGTCAACGGTCATTGGGCTTCTCCATAAATGTGTGTGAGTCACATATATAAATGGCCTCTTCCAATTCAAGTGTGTGAGTCACATATTATCCGTATGACGGATGATTCACGGCGGACTGCGAATTTACTGGGGGCGGCGGTGCTCTGCCTGCACGATGAGCTGAAGACGGTTCTGGCGAGGCAGTTCCACCGCTCCGGAGAAGGACCGGCGGCGCTTTGTGCGCTCGGCCACCAGCCAGGTTTGTCGAATGACGCACTGAGCCGGCTTTTGGATCTCACCCATACAGGCACGGTGCGCCTGATCGACAGGCTGGCCGAGGACGGCCTTGTCAGACGACAGGCGGCGGAGCACGACAAGCGCAGCATTGCGCTTTATCTCACAGAAGCCGGCCAAGCCGCTCGGGAGAACATACTGCGCGAGCGGCTGGCCGCACTGGAGGCAGTGACCGGCAGCCTGTCCGCTGACGAACAAAAGGACCTGGCCCGGCTGCTGGAAAAATTGCTGCAAGCTGCTGCCGGTGACGACACGCACAAGCTGCGGACCTGCCGGCTGTGCGACAGCCGCGCCTGCACAAATTGCCCGATACTTGTGCCTGTAAACGGGGCGGACTGAAGCGCCTGGCAATAGTGCCAGGCTTTACCTTTCGAAGGCCAACGTGGATTTAACCCGAGAAGCCAACGTGGTTGCCCAAAAAATGAGCAGACACCAACCAACTGCAAGACCTGTAACTGGTCAGCCTGCAACCAAGCCCTGAAGAAGCGCAGCTCCCTAGCATCTGGCTTGGGCTAGAAAGGGTTTGGGGGCACCGCGAATTGGCAGGCGCGTTCGACATTCCCAGCGCCCTGGAAATCAAAGTGGTTTCCGGGTGCTCCCTGGGCTGCCTGCCGCTATTCTCCTCAGGGCAGGAACGGCCGCTCTTTTCCGCTCAAGCGACCGTCATCATGCCTCTGACTTCACGCCTGCCGCGAACGGCAGCTTCGGTGAAGCTGCACTGCAGCGCCTGGCTCGGCGGTCAAGGTCGGGAAAGGGCCGTTCATACCGGAGGATCTCTTTGGTATGGCCATCGCTCTGCGTTGCATCTGAGACAGGTTGGGGCCCTAAGCCTAGATCAACAAAGTTTAGAGGGCATCCGAGCATCGCTTTGAGGGGGCGCGGTCAGCCTTGCCTCAGCTTGCTGCTTGTAAGCCTACTTCAGTCCGGCCCGGCGCAACCGGTCGAGTAGTTGCTCTAGATTTTCTGGGTCCTTATAGGGCTGGGACGCCGCGAATTTCTCAAGCGTGAAGTCCGGCTGAATTTTCTTAACGGTGCAAGCAGCTTGATACGCCTCTTCGTTTCGCCCCAGCGCAATGCTAGACTCCACCAGCACGAGATATGGCTCGATAAGGTTCCCATCGATTTCAATCGCTGACTTGGCTGCTTTGATGGCCTCATCATGCCGATCAGCCCCATAAAATGCGCTAGCCAGGATTGCCGGGTAAATTGGGACCGACTGGTGAGGCACCAGGCGCAATGCGAATTCAGCGTGCTCGATGGCCTCGCCCGAGCGTCCGAGAAAGTTCAGGACTCCGGCCTTGAGTGCATACGAGGCGGGGCAACTTGGTCGAGCGGATACGGCTAAGTCTGCCTTTTCACTGGCATCTCTGAATTCCCTACGGCTCAAATGCAGGTGTGCCAGAACCATATGAGGATACCCTGTAGCATCTCCGAGGCGAATTGCTTCAAGGGCAAGCCATTCTGCGCGCTCCAAGACTTGTGCAACGCTTTCCTCAGGTGCGGAGAATACAGCTGCCCAGTAGGCAAGAGATCCTGCTGCGTAGCTCGCCGAGCATGTTGGTTCAAGGCGAATTGCTTCCTCTAGCAGATGCTGCGCTCTTTGCAGGTCCAAGCCAGATTTCGCATTGAAGATCAGATACTCACCTTGAAAATAGGTTTCTAGCGCCTCCGAATTCTTGAACATCTTGCGGACGATGCGAACGGCTTCGCCACCGAACAGTTTGACGCCCAGAAACTCAAGAATCTGCTCGGTGATTTCGTCCTGAAGGGCAAATAGATCATCGTAGTCGGCGAGATTGCGGTCAAACTTTTCCGCTGAGAGATACCGGCCGGTTGATACCTCCATCAGCACCGTGTTCACGCGAACCCTGTTCCCAAGCTTACGCAGATCGCCCTTAAGCAGATATTGCACATCAAACCGGCTGGCCAGTTCTTGGTCTCCCATTGAGCTTGACAGGGTCAGAAATGGCGTCTCATCTTGAACAATAATTAGGCCGGGAACTCTCGCGAGCGCCGCAAGAATACCGTTTGACAAGGCGTTAGCGAAGACATCTTGCTCGGGATCACCGCTGAGATTTTCGAATGGCTTGACGGCCAGCGAGGGTTCCAAGCCACTCCGGTCACCAGCCAACGGCAGTGGTCGCTTCGGTAACGGCTTCGGGCCGCCAATAAACCGGTAAGTGCGCACGGGCTTTGCTATATTCTTCACGAACTGTTCGCCAACGAACTCAAAGGCTGGTGCCAGTTCGCCTCCGATAGCATCGTGTACAGCTCCAGAAACAAAAATACCGCCGGGTTCGGCCATGGCTTCCAACCGCGCTGCGACATTCACGCCCTCTCCATAGATATCGTCGCCATCCGGAATCACATCGCCCAGATTGACACCGATCCGAAGCTCAAGCCGCCGGTCATCAGTCATGTCGGTGTTGCGCACAATTATCTCGCGCTGCAGTTCGACGGCACACCGGACCGCGTCCTGCACGCTGGCGAACTCTGCCAGGGTCCCATCACCCATCAACTTGACGATCCGGCCTCGATGTGCTGCCAGCAGCGGGTCAATCAGCGAGCTACGAAGGTCCTTCAGGGCCGAGAGCGTCGCTGCCTCGCCCTGCTCCATGAGGCGGCTGTAACCGACTACGTCAGCGAGGATGATTGCCGCGAGGCGGCGGTGATCGTACTGTTCTGCCATTTCGAATACCAGACACGACGGTACCACAGTCTACTCGATGAGGCAGGTCATTAGAACAGGTGCGATTACCCTGCTAAACCTCCTAAACGGCAAATCGCAGTTGTGTCCCGTGATCCGACTTTCATCATGCTTCTGACTTCACACCTAAAGCGAACGGCAGGCTCGGTGAAGCTGTACTGCAGCGCTTGACTCGGCGGTGAAGGTCGGGAATGGGCCATCGGCTCCATTACGCATACATGTTAATGCGACCGGAGCGCCTTCGTCCGGTCGCTTGCCGAGAGTGACCGGCGGCTATTGCATGGGCCGTTCGAGCTTCGGTTGCTGGCTTCCTTTGGGGCCAGCCACGATGAGCAGGAACCCGACAAGCCCCAGGTTGGCTGCGATGCCAGCGGTGATGTGCCAGTCCGGGACATATTCGGTATTCCCAAAGTGGAACGCGTCCCAAACCGCATGCAGTCCAACGCCTATCCAGATGAAATCTGTGCGCCAGCGGGATAAGACCGCGAACTCCATCCAAAAGACGAGCCCAAGGAGTTCGAGCCATAGTGCTTCGGCCGAGTGTCCCCAGCGAAGCCAGTTGGCGACGTAGATTACGGGCAGGCCAGCCAGGAAAACCGCGTCGTTCAAGGTTTCCCATCAAGGCTTTGTCGTGAAAGTCCCTTGAGTTGCCTATTTTGGTTTCAGCAGCTGGTTAGCTGCAAGCGAAGCAGGGGTAAGCCATAGATTTCTTTTTCCTAATCCTGAGATGTGAAAATTCTGTCAGGGAAGACCGGCAGGCAACAGCCCGCGCCGGAGTGTCAGAAGAGGGTTTGGAAATGGCGATAGAAAAGGTAGACACGCTGGTTGTTGGTGCGGGCCAGGCCGGGGTGGCAATGAGCGAGCATCTGACCAGCCACGGCGTGCCGCATCTGGTACTGGAGAAGAACCGGATTGCCGAGGCCTGGCGGTCGGGCCGCTGGGACTCTCTGGTGGCCAACGGCCCGGCCTGGCACGACCGGTTCCCGAACCTGGAGTTCACCGGAACTGATCCGGAAGCCTTTGCCGGCAAGGAGAGGATCGCGGACTACTTTGTGGAATACGCCGAACGCTTCAATGCACCGATCCGCACTGGCGTCGAGGTGACCAAGGCTGAGCGTCTCAACGGCAGCGGCGGGTTCCGGGTCGATACCTCGGACGGAGTGATCGAGACGCAGCGGATCGTGGCTGCCACCGGCGCCTTCCAGCATCCGGTGATCCCGCCTCTGGTGCCGGAAGGCGCAGAGGTGAACCAACTGCACTCCTTCCACTACCGCAACCCGGATCAGCTGCCTGAAGGCGCGGTGCTGGTGGTCGGCGCCGGGTCCTCTGGCGCTCAGATTGCAGACGAACTGAACCGGGCCGGCCGCAAGGTTTATCTCTCGGTTGGTCCGCACGACCGCCCCCCGCGCATGTACCGGGGCCGGGATTTTGTCTGGTGGCTGGGTGTTCTGGGCTTGTGGGACCAGGCGGCGCTGGAGCCGGGCAAGGAGCATGTGACAATCTCGGTCAGCGGCGCATACGGCGGCCAGACCATGGATTTCCGCCGGCTGGCTGGCGAAGGCGTGACCCTGCTGGGCCTGACCGAGTCCTACGTAAGCGGCACCATGAATTTTGCCGGCGACCTGCAGGAGAACATAGCCAGTGGTGACGCCGACTACCTGACGATGCTGGACCTGGCAGACGCCTATGTCGAACGCACAGGCATTGATCTGCCGGAAGAACCGGAAGCGCGCAGTGCCTTCCCCGACCCGGACAGCCTGACAAACCCGATCCGCGAGCTGGATCTAGCGGCGGAAGGCATCACCACCATCCTCTGGGCCACCGGCTTTCGCCAGGACTTTGACTGGTTGAAAGTGGATGCTTTTGACGAGAGGGGGCGCCCGCAGCATCAGCGCGGCGTGTCTGCAGAGCCTGGGATCTACTTCCTGGGTCTGCCCTGGCAGTCGCGCCGCGGGTCGACCTTCATCTGGGGGGTCTGGCATGATGCCAAGCACGTGGCTGACCAGATCGCTATCCAGCGCCATTACGAGGGCTACCGCGGCCCCGGCGAGCGCCGTGCCGATGTGCTCTGAGCGCGCCGCTTAGCTGCAGCCTAAGCAACGGGTAGCCAGACGGTAATATTGCTGCCCCGACGTGTGTGCGACTGTCACCGGTAAACGCGATGCCGGCCGCACCCGCCATCTCGCCATGCCAGGAGGACATCATGGCCCATACCCGCATCCGCAAGTTTAACACATCGGATACTTACCCGGAACAGAACCTGGACAATGATCTGTGCCAGGCGGTGGTGACCCAGGGCGGCAAGACCGTTTACCTGCGTGGCCAGTGCCCGCAGAATCTGGACGACGCCAAGAACATCGACAGCCACGACCCGGTCGAGCAGACCCACAAGGTGATGCAGAACATCCAGCAGTTGATCGAGGAGTGCGGCGGTTCGATGGAGCATCTGGTGAAGGTGGTGGTCTATATCACCGACGTGCGCCACCGCGAGGCTGTCTACCGCACAATGGGTGAATACATCAAAGGGGTGCACCCCGTGTCGACCGGCCTGGTGGTACAGGCGCTGGCGAGGCCGGAATGGCTGGTGGAAATCGACGGCACCGCGGTCATTCCGGACTGATCCGGAAGCGCGGAGGGGGTTGTCGGCCCCCTCTTGAGCCTCAGGCTCAATTCACCCCCGAGGATATTTCCGGCCAGATGAAGAACGGATCATCTCTAGTGGCTGGTGAGGAGGAGAGACGATGACATTTTCGCTTGTGGCGCGCTGCGCGGAAACGGGCATGTTCGGGGTGGCGATCTCGTCCTCTTCGCCTGCAGTGGCGGCGCGCTGTTCCTTTGCCCGGGCCGGTGTCGGCGCGGTGGCAAGCCAGAATGTGACCGACCCAAGCCTTGGCCCGATGGCCTTGGACCTGATGGAGCAGGGCATGACCGCGGCTGAAGCCGTGGAACAGGTGCGGGCGCAGGGCAAATTCATCGAATACCGCCAGGTGCTGGTGGTGGACATGCTAGGCGGCACTGCGATCCATTCCGGGCCGAACTCCCTGGGCATCTGGACCCAGGCGGAGGGGCGGGATGTCGCCTCTGGCGGCAATCTGTTGGCCAACGACGGGGTGTGCCAGGCGATTGCGGACGGGTTTCAGGCGGCTGAGGGCCATCTGGGCGACCGGCTGATTGCCGCGATGCGGGCTGGGCTGGCGGCCGGCGGCGAGGCCGGACCGGTGCATTCGGCGGGACTGAAGATCGTCGACAAGGTGAGCTGGCCAGTGGCCGACCTGCGTTGCGACTGGTCTGAGGACTGCCCGATCGAGAACATCGCCGCCGCCTGGGACATCTACAAGCCGCAGCTGGACGCCTATGTGCAGCGCGCGCTCGACCCGCGCGCGGCGCCGTCTTACGGCGTTCCCGGGGACGAATAATCAGGAGAGAGAGCATGCTGGACTATTCATATGACGACTGGAAAACCCGCGCTGCAGGTCTCTCGTTCCGCGGGCAGGCCTTCATAGACGGCAAGTTTTCGGACGCGGCATCGGGCAAGACATTTGCCAGTGTGAACCCGGCGACGGGTGAAGTGCTGGCGCAGGTGTCCGAGTGTGATGAAGAGGACGTGAACCGCGCCGTGGCGGCGGGCCGCAGGGCGTTCGAGGACGGGCGGTGGTCGCGGATGGCGCCGGGGGACCGCAAGGCGGTGCTGCTGAAGCTGGCGGACCTGATCCGGGGCAACTTGGAAGAGATGGCGCTTCTGGACAGCCTGGACATGGGCAAGCTGGTGACTGATGCGGCCACAATCGACGCACCCGGTTCCGCGCATTTCTTCCAGTGGTATGCAGAAGCCATCGACAAGGTCTATGACGAGGTGGCGCCGACCGGGCCGGGCGATCTGGCGCTGGTTTCCCGCGTGCCTCTGGGAGTTGTAGGAGCGGTGACGCCCTGGAACTTCCCCCTGGACATGGCGACATGGAAGGCCGCGGCCGCGCTGGCGGCCGGCAACTCCGTGGTTTTGAAACCGGCGGAGCAATCGCCGCTGTCTGCCCTGCGGCTGGCAGAGCTGGCGGCAGAGGCCGGCGTGCCGGATGGGGTATTCAATGTGGTGCCCGGCTTTGGCGCCACCGCTGGGAAGGCACTGGGGCTGCATATGGATGTGGATTGCCTCGCCTTCACTGGCTCCACCGCCATCGGCAAGATGTTCATGCAGTATTCGGGGCAATCGAACCTGAAACAGGTCTGGCCCGAAACCGGCGGCAAGAGTCCCAACCTGGTGTTTGCGGACTGCGAAGATCTGGAAACGGCTGCCGACATGGCCGCATTCGGTATCTTCTTCAACCAGGGCGAAGTCTGCTCTGCCAACTCACGGCTCTATGTGGAGCGCTCGATCAAGGATGCCTTTGTCGAGAAGCTGATTGCCCGCGCCGCGGCCACACAGCCGGGCGATCCGCTGGATCCGGCCTCGAAAATGGGTGCCATCGTGGATGAGAGGCAGACCGAGGGCATTATGCGCTTTGTCAAGGCAGGCAAAGCTACGGCCAATCTGGTGGCGGGCGGCGAACGTGTCACCGTCGATGGCAAGGGCTGTTTTGTGCAGCCGACGATTTTTGACGACGTAGGCCACGACAACCCGCTGGCGCGGGATGAGATTTTTGGCCCGGTGCTGTCGGTGATCCCGTTTGACAGCGAGGATGAGGCGGTCGCCATGGCCAATGACTCGATCTATGGCCTGGCAGCTTCAGTCTGGACCGATAATCTCAGCCGCGCGTGCCGGGTGTCGGACAAGCTGCAGGTGGGCACGGTTTCAGTCAACACGGTGGACGCTCTGTCTGCGCAGACGCCCTTTGGCGGCATGAAACAATCCGGTTTCGGGCGCGATTTGTCGCTGCACAGCCTGGAAAAATATACCGCACTGAAAACCACTTGGATCAAATACCGGGCTTGATCGGCCCGGTCCTGCTCCGGCATAGTCGCTGACATGCCTTTGCGTTTCACACTGCGCCAGCTGGAGTATTTCGTCGCCGTCGGCGAGGCCGGGTCCATTGCCCTGGCTTCGGAGAAGGTGAATGTGTCCTCGCCGTCGATCTCGGCGGCGGTGTCGCAGCTGGAAAATGAGTTCGGCCTGCAGCTGTTCGTGCGCAAGCACGCACAAGGTCTGTCGCTGACCCAGGCCGGCCACCAGTTCATGGATCAGGCGCGCGCTGTTCTGTACGAGGCCGGCGCTCTCAGCCGGCTGGCAGACAATATATCGGGTTTTGTGCAGGGGCCTTTGTCAGTGGGCTGCCTTCTGACTTTTGCCCAGCTGATTGTGCCGGGCCTGCGCCGCCAGTTCGAGGCGCTCTATCCCGCAGTCACCATCAGCCAGATGGAGCGCGACCAGGCCGGTCTCATCGACCTGATCCGCCAGGCGCGGATCGACGTGGCGCTGACATATGACCTGAACATTCCTGCAGACCTGAAGTTCAGCGCGCTGGCCGAGCTGCCGCCCTACGCCTTGCTGAGCGAGGATCATCCGCTTGCTGGCCGCGAAAGTGTCACTGTAGAGGAACTGGCCGCACATCCGATGGTGTTGCTCGACTTGCCCTTGAGCGCCGAGTATTTTCTATCGTTCTTTGAGTATGCCGGCGCCGCCCCGCAGATCGCCGAGCGCACCCGCGATATGGCGGTGATGCGCGGGCTGGTGGCGAACGGGTTCGGCTATTCAATCGCCAATATCCGCCCGGTGACGGACATGGCGCCGGACGGGCGCAGGCTGAAGTTCGTGCCGATTGAGGGCAAGCTGCGGCCGATGCGGATGGGCTTGCTGACCGCCGAAGGCGCCGAGAACGTGCTGACAGTCAAGACCTTCATCAGCTACTGCCAGGAACGGATCACTGACGGCACCGTTCCGGGGATCCGCATCGGGGACGGCAGCGGCGCTTAGGCGGCGGCTAATCAATGCTTCCGTAAGCGCAACTTTCGCCTGTGACCGGGTCCTGTACCCTTTGAGTGCTCTTGCACCGAAGGAGATGGAAATTGCGCGACCCCCGCTATGATATTCTGTTCGAGCCGATGGAGATCGGCCCGCTCACCGCCAAAAACCGCTTTTACCAGGTGCCCCATTGCAACGGCGGCGGCTACCGTGACCCCTCTGCCGCTGCGGCGATGCGGGGCATCAAGGCTGAAGGCGGATGGGGCGTCATCTTCACTGAACAGTGCGAGATGCATCACACCTCTGAAATCACGCCTTTCATCGAATTGCGCCTGTGGGAGGACAAGGACATCCCGCAGCTCAGGAAGATGTCGGAGCGGATGAAGACCCACGGCGCACTGGCCGGTATCCAGCTGGCCTACTCCGGGATCAACGGCCCGAACCTCTATTCCAAGGAGGTGCCGCTGGCGCCCTCTGCGCTGCCGATCCGCACCTTCACCAACGACCCGGTGCAGGCCCGCGCGCTGGACAAGCAGGACATCAAGGATCTGCGCCGCTGGTTCGTGAATGCGGCGAAGCGGTCCAAGGAGGCCGGGTTCGACCTGATCTGCCTTTACGGTGCCCATGGCTTTGGCATCTTTCAGCACTTCCTGAGCCGGGCGACCAATCAGCGTTCGGATGAATACGGCGGCTCCTTGGAGAACCGCGCCCGCTTCAGCCAGGAAGTTATTGCGGATATGCGCGACGCCGTGGGCGACACCATGGCGATCACCCTGCGCGTCAGCTTGGATGAAACCATTGGCGAGCTGGGCTTCTCCAACGCCGAGGTGCGCGATTACATCGAGATGAACAAGGACCTGCCGGACCTGTGGGACCTGGCGCAGGGCACATGGGAAGACTGCTCTGGGCCCAGCCGCTTCAAGGAAGAAGCTGCGCAGGAACAACTGGTGCGCGGCATTCATGAACTGACTAACAAGCCTATCGTCGGCGTCGGCCGCTTCACCAGCCCGGATGTGATGGCCAAGATGGTGAAGTCCGGCACGCTCGATTTCATCGGCTGTGCGCGCCCCTCGATTGCTGACCCCTTCCTGCCAAAGAAGATCGAGGAGGGCCGGATCGAGGACATCCGTGAATGCATCGGCTGCAACATCTGCATCACCGGCGACATGACCATGTCGATCAGCCGCTGCACCCAGAACCCGACCTTCATGGAGGAATGGCGCAAGGGCTGGCATCCGGAGAAGATGAATACCAAGGGTGACAGCTCCAACGTGCTGGTGGTCGGCTCCGGCCCTGCCGGCCTGGAAGCCGCCTGGGCGCTCTGCCGCCGCGGTTATGATGTGGCGGTGGCAGAGGCCAAGGATGTGATCGGCGGGCGTGTGACCCGCGAGCGCACACTGCCGGGCCTAAATGCCTGGGGCCGCGTTGTGGATTATCGCGACTACCAGCTGAGCCAGCGCCCCAATGTGGAGATCTACCGCGAAAGCCCGCTGGATGCGGACAGCATCCTTGAGTTCGGTTTTGAGAACATCTGTATCGCCACCGGCTCCACCTGGCGCCGGGACGGAGTCTCGCGCCAGCACGTAGTGCCAATGCCGATTGCAGAAGGGGCGAAAGTCTATACACCGGATGACTTGATGGACGGCACCATCCCCGAAGGCCGCGTCGTGGTTTATGACGATGATCACTATTACATGGGCGGCGTTCTGGCCGAACTACTGGCCTCCAAGGGCGCGCAGGTGACGCTGGTCACGCCCTCGGCCTATGTCAGCGACTGGACCAACAACACGCTGGAACAGGTGGCGATCCATCCGCGCCTGGTTGAGGCCGGGGTGGAGATCGTTCTGAACCGCGGGGTGACCGAAATCCATGCAAGCCATGTGGTTTCAAACTGCACCTACACCGATCGAACCTGGAACATCGAAGCAGATGCCGTGGTGATGGTCGCCTCGCGCACCGGCAACGACAGCCTTTACGAAGACCTGCGCGCCCGCGAGGCGGAATGGGCGGATGCCGGCATCAAGTCGGTCAAGACCATCGGTGACGCCAGCGCGCCGGGGCCGATCGCTTGGGCGACTTATGCGGGCCACCGCTATGCCCGCGAGCTGGACGGGCCGGACATCGGCGATGCGCTGCCCTTCCGCCGCGAGATCACCGAGCTGGCCCTGGACTGACGATGACAGCGACGCTGGACATACTGGAGCGGCTGACCGGGTTCGACACGGTCAGCCGCAACTCAAACCTGGAGCTTGCCGCCTATGTGGAGGGCTTCCTGACCGAGCGCGGCTTTGCCGTGATGCGGCTGCCCTCGCCGGATGGCTCCAAGACCGGGCTTTACGCCGAGAAAGGTCCGGGGGGGCAGGGGATTCTGCTGTCTGCGCACACGGATGTGGTGCCGGTGGACGGGCAGGACTGGACCCGCGACCCGTTCCGTCTGACCCGTGATGGCAGCCGGGTCTATGGCCGCGGCACAACCGATATGAAGGGCTATGTTGCCAGTGCCTTGGCTTTGGCTGATCGGGCGGCGAAAGCAGAACTGAAAGAGCCGCTGAAGATCGCGCTGTCCTATGACGAGGAAGTCGGCTGCGTCGGTATCCAGGAGATGCTGGAGCGCCTGGCGCTGCTGATCGGCAAGCCGCGGGCCTGTTTCGTGGGGGAGCCAACGGAGATGAAAGTCGCCATCGGCCACAAAGGCAAGGCTGCCTTGCGTGCGGTTTGCTATGGCCAAAGCGGCCACTCCGCACTTGCCCCGAATTTCACCAATGCACTGCATCTGGCTGGGGATATTCTGGCCGAACTGCGGGCGCTGCAGGAGGATTTTGCCGCCAATGGCGCGCGGGATGCAGCTTACGCAGTGCCGTACTCGACCGTGCATGTCGGCAAGATGATCGGCGGCACAGCGCTTAACATCGTGCCGGACCGGGCAGAGCTGACATTTGAATACCGCCATCTGGCGGCGGACCGCGGCGAGGACATCCTGGCCCGCATCCATGCTGCCGCCGAGCGGGTCAGCAGCCGTTACCCGGCGAAGGCCTGCATCGAGGTCGAGCAGTACAACGCCTATCCCGGCCTCGACGTGTCCGCAGACAGCCCTGTCGTCCCTTTTGCCCAGAAGCTTGCCCAGAGCCACACCACCACCAAGGTCGCCTTTGGCACTGAGGCCGGGTTCTTTGACCAGTTGGGTATCCCCACGGTGGTCTGCGGTCCGGGTTCGATGGAGGGGCAGGGGCACAAGCCCGACGAATATCTGGAGCTGAGCCAGCTCAGCCAATGCGACGCGATGATGGACCGGATTCTGGAAGATCTGACAACTTAAGGAATGTGACATGGCAATGACCGCCTATCTGCAAACCATGGAACGCGGAGACCTGGAGCCCTGGGGCACGCCGGAGGACATCGGTTCGGAAACCATTGAAGGCACGCCTGAATGTGCGGGCAGTTTTGCGCTGGGCACTCCCGGTGATCCGGTGTTTGGCGGTTTGTATAGCGTGACCAAGGGCAAGTACCGCGTCACTTACGGCTTTCACGAGCACGCTACCTTGCTGGACGGTGAGGTGGCACTGACCAATGAAGCCAATGGCGAAACCGTGATCTATGGGCCGGGTGACAGCTGGATCATTGCCAAGGGCACCCCTGTCCTGTGGGACATCCGCAGCGACATTGCGCGCAAATCCTATCTGGCGGTGACCACGGATATTCCTTTGTGATGGCGGAAATCACCTGGTTCGACGCGCTCGGCCTTGCCGGCTCGGTGATCATCGTTGCGGCCTATTATCTGGCCACGCGTGGTGCGCTGCCTGCGGACAGGATCCCGTTCAATGCCGCAAATATCGCGGGCGGTGCGCTGGTGATGCTGTCGCTGGTCTACCGCCCCAACCTCGGCGCCATCGTGATCGAGGTGATGTTCTTGCTGATTGCTGTGCTTGCCATCCTGCGGAACCTGCGGGCCAGAGCTTAACGCTCCGGCCCGTTCAGCATGGCAGCGGGCGAAAGGATTTCATCAATCCTGTCCGCAGACAGACTGCCCTCTTCCTCCAGCACGGCGCGGATGCTGCGGCCCGAGGACAGCGCTGCCTTGGCTATCCTGGCAGCGGCGTCGTAACCTAGATGCGGGGCAAGAGCAGTGGCCAGCACCAGGCTGTTGTCCAGCAGGGCGGCGCAGCGGTCCGCATTAGCAGTAATGCCGGCCACGCATTTCTCCGTTAGCACGTCAACGGCGTTTCTCAGGATACGGATGGATTCCAGCAGGTTGTAGGCGACCACCGGCTCCATTGCATTCAGCTGCAGTTGCCCTGCTTCCGCAGCCATGGTGATGGTGAGGTCATTGCCAATCACCTGGAAACAGACCTGATTGACCACCTCTGGGATTACAGGGTTCACTTTGCCCGGCATGATCGACGACCCCGCCTGTACCGCGGGCAGGGTGATCTCGCCAAGTCCTGCGCGGGGGCCGGAGGACAAAAGCCGCAGGTCATTGCAGATTTTCGAGAGCTTCACCGCCACCCGTTTCAGGATGCCGGAATAGGCGACAAAGGCGCCTAGGTCGGACGAGGCCTCGATCAGGTTGCCCGCCTGCTGCAGCTCGAACCCGGACATTTCCGACAGATACTGCAGCGCCAGCGGGGCATAACCTGGTTCGGCGTTGACGCCGGTGCCGATCGCGGTGCCGCCCAGGTTAACCTCGGTCAGCAGGCGGCTGACATCGCGCAGCCGGTCGACGTCCTCGCCCACGGTGACGGCAAAGGAGGCGAATTCCATGCCCAGAGACATCGGCACCGCGTCCTGCAGCTGGGTGCGGCCAACCTTGGGGATGCCGTCAAAGGCCTCTGCACGTTCGCCGAATGACTGCTGCAGCCGGTGCAGCGCCTCGCACAGCGGTTCGGTGCTGGCCAGCACCGCCAGCCGGATCGCGGTCGGGTAGACGTCATTGGTGGACTGGCCGTGGTTCACGTCGTCATTCGGGTGCAGATGCGCGTAGCTACCGGGCGGGTGCCCCATACGCAGCAGCGCCAGATTGGCGATCACCTCATTGGCGTTCATGTTGGTGGAGGTGCCCGCCCCGCCCTGGATCATGTCGACGCTAAAGTGCCGGTGATGGCGGCCGCGCACAATCTCCTTGCAGACGGCGGCAATTGCCTTTGCCTTCTCCGTCACCAGGCCGCCGGTTTCCTCATTGGCGCGGGCGGCGGCGGATTTCACCATCGCCAGCGCCCGCACCAGTGCAGGGAAATGCGACAGCGGCACCCCGGTGATCGGGAAGTTCTGCCGGGCCCGCTCTGTCTGGATGCCGTGCAGGCAATCTGCGGGCAGCTCAACCTGGCCGATGGAATCCCGTTCCGTGCGCGTTTTATGCATTGTCTGCTGTCCTGCTGCTGGGATGTCTTCTGTGACCTTAACAATATCTGCTGCCGCGCCAAAGCTGTGGTTTCCGCTGCGCGGCTTAGGAGCTGCCGAAGCAGGCGCAGGACTGGCCCTGGAGTGGTCAATTCATTGATTTTGAAGTTATTTTAAAGGTTAGGCAAAGGCTAACATTTGCTGAGGGAGTCAATTCTTAAGCAAGCCCCCCGGCCTTCCTATGCTGGTTCAAACGACACGCGGCAGATGGGGAGGCGCAAGTGCCCGGTAACAAGACAGACGCGATTGATGTGCGCAATGCGGTCAAACGCTATGGGGATTTTACTGCCCTCAAGCAGATCTCGCTGACCATCAAGGACAATGAGTTCTTCACCCTGCTGGGGCCGTCAGGCTGCGGCAAGACCACCCTCTTGCGGATGATTGCCGGGTTCGAGGACGTGACCGAGGGCGAGATCCTGCTCTATGGCGACGAGATCGAAAGCCTGCCGCCGCATCAGCGCCCGGTGAACACCGTGTTCCAGAACTACGCTCTGTTCCCGCATATGACCATTCTGGACAACGTGGCCTTTGGCCTGGAGATGCGCGGCAAATCCAAAGCCGCCGCCCGCAAGCGCGCGGGCGAGATGCTGGAGCTGGTCCAGCTGTCGCAATTCGCTGCACGCAAACCGTCCCAGCTCTCAGGCGGCCAGCAGCAGCGTGTGGCGCTGGCGCGTGCGCTGGCGCCACAGCCTAAAGTCCTGCTGCTGGATGAGCCGCTGTCGGCGCTGGACCTGAAGCTGCGCAAGCAGATGCAATTGGAACTGAAGCACCTGCAGCGGGAAACCGGGATCACCTTCATCTTCGTGACCCACGACCAGGAGGAAGCGCTGACCATGTCCGACCGCATTGCGGTGATGTCGGCGGGCGAGATGCAGCAACTGGGCACCCCGACCGAAATCTATGAACAACCGCGCAACATGTTCGTGGCGGATTTCATCGGCGAGACAAACCTGCTGGAAGTCTCCGTTGATCAAGTCATGAACGGCCGCGCGCTCTGCCACCTGGGCGGCGGCCACGCGCTGACCTGTAACTCAGTTGAGGGCATCGGCGAAGGTGCCAAGGTGCATATGTCTGTGCGGCCGGAACGGCTGTTCATGTCCGATGTGCCGGTGGAGACCGAGAGCCTCAAGGGCCGGGTCGCAGAAAACATCTTTGTCGGCACCGACATCAGCACGCTGGTCGATCTGGCCGAGGGGCCGCAGTTCATTGTGCGGACCTCCAATTCCGACCGCGGCAACAAGCGGATCTTTGAGCCGGGCAGCGAGATTTTCGTCAACATGGAGCTGGGGGCCGGGCGCCTCCTGATGGACTGATGGCAGCAGGCGCAGCAAGCGGCGGTTCAGCCCGCGCAGACACATACAAGGACGCCCGCGGCTGGCTGCTGCTGCCGTCCTGGGCGGTGCTCGGCATCTTTGTGCTGGGCCCCGTATGCATGATGCTGATCTATTCCTTCCTGACCAAGGAATTCCGAGGCGGGGTGATCTGGGAGTTCTCCCTGGCGGCCTATGACCAGTTCTTCTTTGACCGCGGGCTGTTCGGAGATGAGCCGCCAAGCATCGAATGGACCTATATCACCATCTTCTGGCGTTCGATCTGGCAGGCCGGGGCGGCGACGCTTCTCAGCCTGGTGATCGGCTTCCCGACCGCCTATTTCATTGCCACACGGCCTGAAAACGTGCGGCCCGTCTGGGTGTTCCTGATCACCATTCCCTATTGGGTGAACCTGCTGATCCGTACCGTCAGCATGAAGTTCCTGCTGCGCGACCAGGGGCCGCTCAATGACTTCCTGATCGGCACCGGGCTGATCGACAGCCCCATTCACATCGTCAACACCAACTTTGCGGTGCAGCTGGGCCTGTTCTACTCCTACCTGCCGTTCATGGTGCTGCCGGTCTATGCGGCGGTGGAACGCTACAACTTCTCGCTCAGTGAGGCTGCGGCGGATCTCTATGCCAGCAAATGGACCACCCTGCGCCGGATCGTGCTGCCCGCGGTGAAACCGGGCGTCGTAGCGGGCTGCATCCTGGTGTTCGTGCCCTCGATGGGATCCTTTCTGGCGCCGGATCTGCTGGGCGGCGCCAAGAACTTCATGATCGGATCGCTGATCGAGGAGCAGTTCAAGGGCAACGCAGGCAACTGGCCGTTCGGCGCCGCCGCCTCAATGATCCTGCTGACCATGGTGCTGATCATCCTGATGTTCTCCGCCCGCCAGCAGGCCAAAGCAGACAAGACAGAGGGCTGAGCCATGGCGCATGTGAATGACAATATCAAAGCCTACAAGGGCTTCCGCTCTGTCACCCTGCTGTGTCTGGTGGTCCTATATGCCCCGCTGGTGATCGTCACCATCTACAGCTTCAACGCCTCCCAATCGATCACCAACTGGGAAGGGATTTCCCTGCGCTGGTACGCCGATGTGTTCACCGGGCCGGAAAGCGAGAAGTTCAAGGTCGCAGCCTTCAACAGCTTCACCATCGCGATCATTGCGGCCACTTGCAGCACAGCAATTGCGACACTGGCGGCCACAGCGATGGTCCGCGGCGGCAACTTCAAGCTGCGCACCGTGTCTTTCGGCCTGATCTCACTGCCGCTGATGGTGCCGGAAATCGTAACTGCGGTGGCCACGCTGATCTTCTTCAATTCGATCGGCTTCACCCGCGGCTACATGACCATCCTGGTTGCCCATATCGCCTTTTGCATCCCCTTCGCCTACCTGCCGATTTCGGCCCGGATGCAGGGGATTGAGGACAGTTTCGAGCAGGCGGCGATGGATCTTTACGCAACCCGCAGGCAGGCCTTCACCAAGATCCTGATGCCGCTGATGGCACCGGGCATCATCTCCGGCTTCCTGCTGGCCTTCATCGTCTCGCTCGACGACTTCATCATCACCAACTTCGTCAAGGGTGCGGGTGTCGAGACCCTGCCCACCGCGATCTTCGGCTCCGTCAAACAGGGCATCAAACCCAACATCATGGCGATCTCGACCATGCTGCTGAGCATCTCAATCGTGATGGTCACCATCAGTTACTTCGTCAGCAAATCCGACAACACAAAATGATCCAACCCGGAGGAAAACACATGAAAAACCTGCTGAAAGCCAGCGCCGCAACCCTTGCTTTGAGTGTTGCCGCCAATGCCGCCGCGGCCGAGGGCAAACTGGTCCTCTACCACTGGTTCGAATACATGCCGCAGGAGGTGCTGGACAAGTTCACAGCGGAAACCGGCGTCGAGGTGACGATGGACACCTACGATTCCAATGAATCCATGCTGGCAACGCTGAAGGCCGGCGGCATGGGCACCTATGACCTGGCAGTTCCCGGCGATTACATGGTCAGCATCATGGCGGGCGAGGGCCTGCTGGACACCATTGCCGACGGCGAACTGGCCAACAAGGGCAACATCGCCCCGGAGTGGGCCGACCCCAGTTTCGACCCGGGCCGCGCTTCCTCGATCCCCTACCAGTGGGGATCCACCTCCTTTGCTGTGAACCGCGACGCCTACAGCGGCGACATCCAGACCACCGACATCCTGTTCAACCCGCCGACAGAGCTGTCGGGCAAGATCAACATGCTGGACAGCCAGGGTGAGGTGATGGCGATGGCTTCGCTGCATCTGGGGATCCCGCAATGCTCCGCCGACCGTGAGCAGTTGAAGGCGCTGAACGCCATGCTGCAGGACGCCAAGCAGCATTGGGCCTCGTTCAACTCAGACACTGCCAAGGAAGTGCTGGTGTCCGGCGACGCGGCAGTCGGGCAGATCTACGATGGCTTTGCTGCCAAGGCGAGAGAGGAGGGCGCCAATGTGGAATATGCCTATCCGACCCAGGGCTACGTCGCCTGGATGGACAATGTGGTTCTGCTGAAGGACGCGCCCAACCGCGATAATGCTCTGAAGTTCATGGACTTCCTGCTGGAGCCGGAAAACATCGCCGCCGTCACCAACTATGCGCAGTACAATGCCGGTGTGACCGGGGTCGCCGATTTCCTGGATCCCGCTCTGGCCGCGCAGCCGGAAAAGAACCCTCATGCCGATGCGGGCGATGGCGTATTCATCGAGGTCTGCGACCAGAAAACCCAAGCGGTCTACGACCAGATCTGGACCAACCTCAAGAAGTAAGAACCTCCCCTGAATGCCCGCTAGGGCAAACTGCCCCGGGCATGCATCGCCCGGGGTCTTTTGTGTCGGATTGAGAAGCGGTTGCAGTCCTTGGATCTGTTTGGAACGGGGGCCGGTTTTCTGCTTGCTGGCAAACGGACCTGCGGACGGCACAGCAAATACAGCACGCTGCCGCATTGTTGACCGGCAGCGTGTGATCCACCATCCTGCGGTAACGTCCGCCACAAGCGGCTTGGCCCAGGGCGGATATCTTGCGGCGGTCATGACAGTGAGGCCAGCCTAATGCCAAAGGCACAGCGGAAAGGATATCTGCACGACACTCACCGGCTGTGTGATCCGGCGCAGACGCTGGCCGCTGTCCGCCCGCACCTGGCGGACATGGGCATCACCCGGATTGCAAATCTGACCGGGCTGGACCGGGTTGGCCTGCCGACGGTAATGGTGACGCGGCCCAATTCCCGCTCAGTTGCTGTGGCATTGGGCAAGGGGCTGACGCTGGACGCGGCCCGGGCATCGGGCGTGATGGAGGCCGTTGAGACCTGGCATGCGGAACGGGTCGCGCTGCCCTTGCGCGCGGCCAGCTATCAGGATCTGCGGCAGGAGGCGCGTGTCGCCGATGTCTGGCGGCTGCCGCGCGTGACCGGCGGCAGTTTCGACCCGCAATCCCGTATGCTGTGGATCGAGGGCGCCGACCTTGCAACGGGCCTTGCGCACTGGCTGCCGTATGAAATGGTGGACACCGATTACACCACGCGGCCCTGTGGCGGGCAGGGCGCGTTTCCGAGAACGACCAACGGTCTTGCCTCCGGGAACAGCCTGGCAGAGGCCGCCTGCCATGCCATTTGCGAGCTAATCGAAAGGGATGCGATCACCCTGTGGCATCACGCGCCGCCGGGCCCGCGGTTAGACCCAGCAACCATTGACGACCCGCGCTGCCAAGAAGCGCTGAACCTGTTTTCACAGGCGGGGTTGCTGGCTGGCGTGTGGAATATTGCTTCGGACATTGGTGTTGCGGCGTTTCACTGCATGATTTGCGAAGTCGGCAGTGTGCCCGGCCACATCGGCATTGGCAGCGGCTGCCATCCGGATCGTTCTATTGCTCTGCTGCGGGCGCTGACCGAGGCGGCGCAAACCCGGCTGACATATATTTCCGGTGCACGCGATGATCTGGACCCGGAGGAGTTCACCCCGGCGGCTTCAGCAGAGCGGGCGCAGTTTGTCCGCAGTCTGCTCTCCCGGACACAGGCTTTGGACCGCTTTCAGGATTGCCCATCGTTTTCATCACCTTCCTCCGAGGAAGATCAGGCCTGGCTTCTGCACCAGCTTGCCGCCGCGGGGATGGCCCAGGTCCTTATCGTGGATCTGTCACGCTCCGATTTAGGAATCTCAGTGGTAAGGGCGGTCATTCCCGGATTGGAAGCGCCGCATGACGATCCGGATTTCGTGGCCGGAGAACGGGTGCAGAAAGCAGCGGAGGCTCGGGAGTGAGTGCGGTTGTCTTCGCAGGCCCGACAATCGGGGCCAAGGACGTTCAGTCGGTGCTGGAGGCCACCGTTCTGCCGCCTGCGGGCCAGGGCGATATCTTTCGGGCAGCCCGTCAGGGGGCCACGGCCATCGGGTTGATAGACGGGTATTTCCAAGGTGTGCCCTCGGTCTGGCACAAGGAAATCCTCTGGGCACTGGAGCACGGCATTGCGGTGTTCGGGAGCGCCAGCATGGGGGCACTGCGCGCCGCGGAATTGTCAGCTTTCGGGATGATTGGCGTTGGCAGGATATACGAGGCCTATGCCGCGGGGGCGATCAGTGACGATGACGAGGTGGCGGTTCTGCACAGCCCGGCGGAACTGGGCTTCGCACCTTTGAGTGAGCCGATGGTTTCCATCCGCGCGACGGTGGAGAGCGCGGTCAGCAGTGCTGTGCTGGATGCAGATCAGGCGGCAGCGGTGCTGAAAGCCGCCAAGGCGCGGTTTTATCAGCAAAGAACCTGGCGGAACATCCTCGCGGATATTCCTGCGGCACCCTGGCTGGACCGGTTTTCGGCCTGGGTGAAGACCGGGCGGGTAGACACCAAACGCGAAGATGCCCAGGAGATGCTCGCCCGGATGGCGGCGTTCCTAAACGGTGAAGACCGTGTACCAGGCACAGCTGCCGAACCGATGGAGCACACCTTGGCTTGGAAGGGGCTGGTGCGGCGCGTCGAGGCGCAAGAGCGCGGTTTGCAGGGTGCTGACCGGCGGGTACTGGATGAATTGCGGCTGGAGCCGGAGCGTTTCGGCCTGTTCCGGACCCGGGCTGCATTGCGCTTGCTGGCATTGAAAGAGGCCCGCCGTGAGGGTGCCCAGGCCGAGCGGCAAGAAATCCTGACCCAACTGAACAGCCACCGGCAGGCGCAGAAACTGTTCCGCAGCAAAGACCTGCAGAACTGGCTGCAAGAGAACGGGCTGACGGCTGCGGAGTATGAAGACCAGCTGGAGGAAACAGTCCTTGCCGGGGCTGCCGTAGATGCCCGCCAACAAGACTTGGAGCCGCACTTGCTGGCCGAACTCCGGCAGGCAGGCGCCTTTGCCGGGCTGAAAGCGCGCGCGGCCGATAAAGAGCTGCAGATCGCCGCAATAAGTGAGCCAGGCAAGCCAGAGACTGATGCAGGCCGCCTGCAGCTGGCGGTCTGGTATTTCGAAACGCGCCTCCACCGGGACGTCCCCGAGGACTTCGGCGCTTATGCTGAGTCCATCGGCCTCAACGGTGCGGAAGAATTCTTTGAGCTGATCCGGCGTGAATTCATGTATCATCAGGGGTGCAAAACACAATCTGCTCGAAAAAGCAGGGGCTAGGCAGGGCAATCGGGCGAAACCTCCGCAGGGTTGGAGGACCGAATGGAAGACCCGTACGAGATGGCGGAGGAAGCTCCGGGAACCCGCTTTTTGCTGTTTCCGCAATCCCCTTTCCGAAACGAGGACCCGGTGCTGGAACTGGTCGAGATTTCCGCGCCGCCCGGCTCGATTGGCCCGGGGCCGTCCGGACCGCGGATGTACACGGTCAACGCATTGGGCAAGACAATCCCTTATGGCGCGATTGTACAGGGGCCTGCCGGACCGGGCATGTACCTGCCGCCCTGGCACGGAGAGCTGCAGGCGCCGCCGGAACCGGATGATGATGGGCATTTCCTTCATATCACGCCGTCCGATCCGGGGTTTGAGGCCGCGCATCTGTTTGCCGCCGCGCATTTCACCCTGGATGTGTGGGAAGAATATTTCGGTCATGAAATCCCCTGGCATTTTGCCCGAGATTACGACCGGCTGGAGTTGTCCCTGCTGCCGAGCCTGGACAATGCCCATATCGGCTGGGGGTTTCTGGAGACCGGCGGCACCAGTGAGCATGGCGGGGAGTACCGCGCATACAGCCTGAATTTCGATGTGGTTGCTCATGAAATCGGCCACGCCATCATCTACAGTATGGCCGGAATGCCGGTAACCGAGAATGTTCCGGGTGAGTATTACGGCTTTCACGAATCCGCGGCGGATATGGTGGCGCTGATCGCATCCCTGCACTTTGGTTCAGTTGTCGAGGAGCTGCTCGAAAACACCAGCGGCAACCTTTACACCTTCAACCAATTGAACCGTTTTGCAGAGCTTGCCGGGAGCGCGCAGATCCGGATGGCAGCGAATACACGGACGCTGCAAGACTTTGTCCGAGGCTGGAGCAGCGAGCATGCGCTGTCTGAACCCTTGACCGGTGCGATGTTCGATATCCTGGTGGATATCTTCCATGAGCGTTTACTGGTGCATGGTCTTATCACGCCGGAGATGGAGGATCTCTCCGACCAGTTGGAGGAAAGCCCCTACTACGGAGAGGTCATGCAGGCGTTATTCGACACCCGCTATGCCGCTGATCCTGAAGGTTTTCGCTTGGCCCTGCTGGAAGCCCGGGACATTCTGGGCTCTTATCTCGCGGCAGCGTGGAGCATGCTGGAGGCGGAAACCCTCACCTATGCAGCAGTAGCGCAGGCGCTGCTTCTGGTAGACCGGAAATCGACAGGCGGCGCGTTCCAGTCGATCATTGAAGGCAACTTCCGGATGCGCGGCATTGGCCTGGTCCAGGCAGGCCCCCGGCTGGATGAACCGGACGAGGACAGCCATGCGCATTCGGTGCGGACAAGAGTGCCGGGCAACTGATGGGCCTATTGGCTGTAAATTTTGGCCGTTTTGTGCTACTTTCATCCTTAGGGGGACTTTTCCGGAAATTGGGGCAGCGCCAATCGTGCCCGCGGAAATGTGAAAAGATCTTCTGGTGTTGTTTCCATAGCCACGGGAGTGTGAACGGTGGCCGAGTCATTACTGAGTTTTTCCGAAGTGCTGTTATTTGGACGTTTGATCGACGACATCAGGCTGGTTCCTAAAATCGCAGGAGCCGCTGTTGGCACAGTTAACAATCTGCCTAACTTGCGCGGTACTGCTGTGAACGGTGAGACTGTTGCACCAGGAGACCGGGTTCTGGTTATGGCTCAGACCGACAAGGGGCAAAACGGACTCTATGAAGTCGGCAGCGGGAACAACAACCCTTGGCTGCATCAGCAGCAATTCCCCAAGGGAACCGTGATTGAGATTACGCACGGCCCCCGTCAGGGCTTGTGGAAACAGGTCGGTGATTTCAGCGCAGGGGAGCAGGAGTTTTCCCGCGCACGGAACCGGCGGCAGAAGGGGCGGGGGCGCAACAACTTGCTGGGGGATCAGCTGAGCGAAGATGCGAAGCTCGCGCGGATCTACGGGTTCTCTTATGAAGGCACATATTTTGAGCTGCCAGAGCCGGTGATATTCCTAGTGCACGGTGACGGCGAGAGTGCAACAGGTGGGAATAGTCCCGCAAGTCAGGCAGCCCGCGCTCCTCTGGATCCTTCCGTGACAGGGGTCGCCTCAGCCGAGTACCAGATCGCAAACGACATCCGGGTCTGGGACTATGACAAGGCCGATTACTCGATCCGTATGGACGTGATGACCGGCATGCTGGAGCAGGTGCTGCTGGATGTCTACTTCGGCGGCGGTGGTCCTGATATCAGCGGCGCCAAGGTCAGCGGAGCCAAAGTCAGCGGTGCTAAGGTCAGCGGCGCCAAAGTGAGCGGCGCGAAAGTCAGCGGTGCCAAGGTGAGCGGAGCAAAGGCGCGCGGTTCAGGCGACTGAACCACTGCGTAATTAAAACCAGCGGCAGGTCGGAGGGACCGGCCTGAAGTGCTGCCGCCCGTCAAAACCCCGCTTTCTTCAACCCTTCAACGAAATGCTGGGTGTCTTCTTTGAGCCGGTCGGGCTGCACCTTGGCCCAGCGGTCCAGCGAGAAATTCGGATGTGCATCGTGGTGCCGGGCTGCCATCTCGCGTGCCAGTTCCATCTTGCCAAGCTGGGCATAGCTGGCAGCCAGCATGCGCTGGCCCTCAGTCGGGTTGTTCATCCTCGTCAGAGTGTCGATCACTGCATCATATTCTTTGAGATTGTAATATGCGCCGCCCAGGTGCCACAGATACTGATCCGGGAAATACGGGTTGAGCCGCATCGCCTGCTTCAGGTTGCTGATCGCCGTTTCATTGTCTCCGGAATGGGCCAGTGCATCGGCGTAGTCCGACAGGAGATCGGCATCATTCGGGTTGAGCGCCAGGGCGCGCCGGTAGGCACCGATTGCAGCATCATGCTCCTTGCGGTAAAGATGCACAAACCCAAGCTCGCCAAAGCCGCGGGCATCGGTCGGATCCAGCTCCACCGCTCTTTGCGCAAAAGCCAGCGCCGTATCCAGCGCATGATCGGCGTCCTTGGCCCAGGAATACCGCCAGTCAATGTTCATGGTGCGCGAAATTGCCGCCGAAGCCCGGGCATAGTCCTGGTCGCGGGCCAAAGCCCTTTCATACAGGGACTGGGCCTCTCGGTTGTCCCGCCGCGTATAGCGGAAGATATACTGCTGGCCGCGCAGGACATAGCCGTAGGCGGCCAGGTCGGAGGGGGCGGCCTGCGCCATCCGCTTGCGTTCCTGGGCCTCGATCAGCACAGCCGTCGCTGCGACGATGGCGTCAGTGACCTCATCCTGGATGGCAAAGATGTCATCGATGTCGCGGTCGTAGCGTTCGCCCCAGATCGTCCGTCCGGAATCGGCGTCAATCAGTTCGATGGCAATCCGCACCCGTGCCGCTGCCCGGCGGACGCTGCCGCGGGCGACATACCGCACGCCCAGCTCGCGCGCGGCCTCCTGCGGCGGCATCGACCGCGCCTTGAAAAAGAATGCGGAGTTGCGCGCAATAACGAAGAGGTTCTTGAATTTGGACAGGTTCAGGATGATGTCTTCTGTCAGCCCGTCGGCAAACCAGCTGTCAGACTGATCTCCGCCCAGGCTGGTAAACGGCAGAACAGCAACCGAGGGGACGTCCGGTTTTTGCGGATGCACGGGCTGGGTCGCCGGTCGCAGGGTGGCGGCCATGGCCGCGCCTTCAATCTCGCTGCGGACGCAATAGGCCGGGACCGGTTCGGCGATGTTCTTGAGCCGTTGCGGGCCAATGAATTCAAAGCCGAAGCGCAGCCGATTGCGGATCTGTTCGTAAACAGAAGAACTGACGAAGACCCGGCCCGGTTCAGCGATCTCCTGCAGCCGGGCTGCAATATTGACGTTGTCGCCGTGAATGCCTCGGTCATCGACCAGAATTTCGCCCATATGCACGCCGGCGCGAAAGCGCAGCTGCTGGTCCTCTGGACGGGAGCTGTTGTTCTGATCTGCAATGCGGTGCAGCTCGACCCCGAATTTCACCGCATTTGTGGCGGTCTCGAACAGTGCCAGAACTCCGTCGCCACGGACCGCTACAACCCGCCCATCGTGCGCTTGGCACGCTGCTTCAAGTTGTTCCAGGAGGGATTTCAGGGCGCTGTATGTGTCGATTTCGTCATTTCCCATCAGCCGGGCATATCCGACCACATCGGCAAACAGCACCGCTCCCAGCTGGCGCCGGACCTTTGTTGTCTTGCTTTTGCCGCTCACAAGCTGTCCTCCTCCTGTGAGTATGGGCTGATACCGGCTGCCATTCTGGGCCGGTGTTCTGCTGCTGCCGGGCCGGATGTTGTATCTCTGCTCACCCGGGGCGGGCTTGCGGGCCGGGCGGCCATGACCACCCGGAGACGCCGGCGCCTCGGAAGCTGGCACTGCAGCCGGCGCCAAGCTCCTGTGCCAGCCCCTCTCGGCTGGCAGTCCAGTCCCGGCGCAACAGCCCGACAGTGATCATGTCAAAGTACCGGCCTTCGGCGAACCAGGCTTCCCGCATCCTGCCCTCTGTTTTGAAGCCGGCGCGGGCGGTCATTTGCTGGCTGCGCGTGTTGTCAGCCCGGTAGTAGGATGTAACGCGATTTAGCCCGATCTGGAGGAAGGCAAAGTCCAGAAGCAATGCCATAGACCGGATGCCGATGCCTTGCCGGCGCCGGTTTTCCTCGATGAACAGCGCAATGACTGCATCCCGGTTCACTGGCGATATGCTTTCCAGCCCGGTAATTCCGCAAAGCTCACCTTTTTCCGTGGTGATGGCGAACCAGCACTTGCAGGCGTCTTTTTCCGCATCCATTGCTGGCCCCCATGACCGCTCCAGCTCCGTTGTGTTGAAGGGTGCCCGAACAGACCGGTCAAAGCGCGCCAGGTCGGCGACATTCTGGAACCACCCGGCCATGTGTGGGAGGTCACCGGTCTCCAGTGGCCTGAGCCGGAATGCTGCTGACTGCCGCTCTGGCATCTGCTGTCCCTTTCAATTTGCTTTGCGCCAAGTGTTGCGCAGCTGCTGCGGCTGAAAATGCAATGGTCGGCCAACAGTACCACATTTTCGGCCGGTTCGGGGCATTCGCACCTTGGCATCGTTCTTGCGGGGCACCGCCTATTTTGAGCCAGGCCGGAGAGGCGGTAACCAGCTTCAATGCCCGCAGCGAGATCCGGCGACCTATGCGGCAAGAATTGTTTGAACCAGCGTCTTTTGGGGTTGCGCCCGTGCCGAGCTATGATTAAACCCCGCCGCAGTGGACCGATAGCTCAGCTGGATAGAGTACTTGACTACGAATCAAGGGGTCGGGGGTTCGAATCCTCCTCGGTCCGC
>NZ_JAJALF010000029.1:0-47102 GCF_020514995.1 Leisingera sp. McT4-56
GGTCGGGGTCGGTGCCGGGCAGGGCGGTGGTCTCGGGCTGCGCCTCCGGGCTGGGCTGGCTGGCCGGGACCGCCTGCGGCAGGGCTGCCGGGGCGGGATGCACGGCTGCGGCGGAGGCCAGCGGGGCAGCAGCATCGGGCAGCGGGACAGCGGGGCCTTCTGCAGCGGCGAGCAAGACCGGCTCCGGCACTGCGGAGGGTGCCTGCTGGACGGCAGCGGCCGCCTGGACGGCCTGTGCTGCGGATGGTTCGGCAGTTTCAGCAGGCGTGCTTTGCAAGCGGGCAACGGGCAGGCTGGCGGCGGGCGCCGCAGTGCTGGCGAGCCTGTTTGCCGCCGCCGGGGCCGGAGCCGCCGCGGATGCCCGCGGCGCCGCCGGAGGCAGGCTGTCCGCCGGCGGGGCAGCGGAGGCGAGGCTGTCTGCCGCGGGGGCTTGGGGCAGGGCCTTGGACTGCGGGATGCTGCCGGCGGCGAGGCCCTGGCTTTGCGGCTGGGCTTCAGGGGCCTGCGCGCCTTTGGCCGCTTGCGGCACCGCCTCGGACCGGGGAATGCGGTGGGCCTGCAGGTTGAGGCTGCTTTCAGGGGTTGGCTGCTGCGGCAGCGGGTCCGGGGTGAGCGAGATCAGAAGCGCGCCGGCGCCTGCGGCGTGCACCAGCGAGGAGGCCGCAAGCCCCAGCGCCCATATGGCAGGCTGGCGCGTCACCCGTCGGTTTCCGGGGTGACCACCAGCACCACGTCCTTGAACCCCAGCGCCTCGCCCTCGGCCACCAGCGGCAGCACGTTGCGCAGCTCTGCGGCGCGGTGGGCGTTGATGCGCAGGCGCAGCTCCGGGTCGTCTGCCAGCAGGGCGGAGAGGGCAGGGGAGAGAGCCGCGCGGGGGAGTTCGTTGCCGTCCAGCGCCAAAGCGCCTTGCGCCGAGATGGCGAGAGTGATGCCGCCGGCGGGCATGTCGCGGCCGGTGACGGCGGTGGCGGGGCGGACGTCGAACGGCGCGGTGGCGTCCATCCGGCCGATCAGCATGAAGAACACCAGCAGGAAGAACACCACGTCGATCAGGGCGATGATGGTTTCGGTATGGGGGCTGCGGGCGGGGCGGTTGAGCTTCATTGCGCCGCCTCCAGCCGCAGGACGCGCAGGCGGGTGACGCCGGCCAGGGCGGCGCTGTCCATCACGGCGATCAGCGCCTGGGTCTGCGCCGCGCCGGAGGGCAGGATCACCACCTGGGTCAGCGGTTCCTCTGCCACCGCTGCGGCGAGGGCGGCGCGCAGGGTTCCGCCGTCCAGCGCGGTGCCGCGCAGCACCGGCACGCCGTCGGCGCCGAGCCGGATCATCAGTGTGCCGGCCGGGGATTGGCTGCTGCCGGCCGAGCCTTCGGAAGGTTTCACCGCCGGGATCATGTCGAGGTTCAGGTAGGTGGAGGTCACCATGAAGAACACCAAGAGGATCAGCATGACGTCGATCATCGGCACCAGCGAGATCAGGGCGCGGGGGCGTGCGGGCCGGTTGATCATCATGGCGGCGTTCCCCCCGTGTCAGCGCGACCCGTCGATCAGCAGCAGGCGGCCGGCGGCGCTTTCGATGGCCTGGGCGGCGGCGTCGATGCGGGCGGCGAAGAGACCGGCGGCAACGGCGGCGGGGATTGCCACAAGAAGGCCCGCGGCAGTGGTCAGCAGCGCCTGCCAGATGCCGCCGGCCAGCACCGAGGCATTGGCGGCGCCCTGCGCCAGCTCCAGTTCCTGAAACGACTGGATCATGCCGAGAACGGTGCCAAGGAGGCCCAGGAGCGGCGACACCATGGCGATGAGCTCCAGGAGGCGGATGAGGGAATTCATCCGGTTCACCTCCTCATTGCCGCGGCGTTGCAGCTCGTCCTGCAGCAGCGGGCCGCGCAGGCCCTCCTGCAGCGCCTGCATGGCGTAGCCCATCACCCTGTCGGCCGGGGATCTGCCGCCAGCAATGCTGTCCTGCGCCTGCTTGCGGTCGCCGTCCTTCCACAGGGTCAGCGCCTGTTCGCGGGCGTCCTGGCCGGAGCGCACCGGCCAGAGCTGGATCAGCTTGACCGCAATTACGGTGACCGACAGCAGCGACATCAGCGCCAGAAGCGCAATCACCGGGCCGCCGGTGCCGAGCATGTCCCAGGTGCCGCTCATGGCTTACTTCACCAGCTGCGCGGCAGCGCGGGAGCCGAGCTCGAGGATCGGGAAACAGTCCATCTGCTCCTCGTTCTGGGGCTGGCAGGAAGTGATGTCGTGCAGCAGGATCTCCGAGATGTTGCTGCAGGCGATCTCGGGGATTTCGAACAGTTTCAGGGTGGTGCGCTGGACGGGCAGGGGGGCGGCGTCGATCGACAGGAGGCGGTCGATCACCCCCTGGCTGTCGAGGATGGCGAGCGACATCTCGAAGCCTTCGAAGCTTTTGCCGGTCTGGTTGCGGAACAGGAAGAAGGCGCGGCAGCCGCCGCCCTCGATTTCCTCGGCCTTGTTCAGCTCGACCCGCAGCGGGCCGGTCTCCGCCGCGGCGGCCAGCGGCAGGCAGATCAGGGCGAGGGCAGTCAGCAGGCGTTTCAGGGGCATCACTGTCTCCGGGTTCCGGTGGGATGCCCAGCCCGCAACCGCTGCGGGCCGGGCTGTTTTCGGGGTCAGACCAGGGCGGTCAGGGCCTTTTCGATTTTGTCCATCGCGTCGCGGGCTGAATCGAGGTCGCGGCGTTTCAGGTGGCGGGCGGCCACATGCAGGGCGCGGCCCAGCCGGTCGCGGACCTTGCCGGGCGCGCGGGCGACATTGGCCTGCAGCGACTGGGCGCGTTTGACCTGGGCGCCGAGCGAGCGCTGGTCCATCTCGCGCTGGCCGCGTTTCATCGATTTGGCTTCGTCTTCACGGTCGGCGCCGATGCGGGCGACGGCGCGTTCGATCACCACGATCATGGTCTCGGCCTCCTGCAGGCGGCCGTCGTTGATCAGGCTGACGGATTTTGCCAGCGCGCGTTTCAGTTTCAGTTCCAAGGGACCGGGAGCGAGGCCGATGCGCGGCTGGATGCGTTTCAGCCGCCGTTTCAGCGGCGCGATGGCGTCGGGGTCGATGCCGGTGGCGGAGATGTCGGAGGCGTCCTCCTCTGTCACCTGGCCCTCGGGGGCTTCGGGTTTGAGGCTGTCCAGCAGGTTGCCGCCGTCATCGTAGAACAGCACGTTGACCTTGGCCGGGTTGCGCTTGAGGAACTTCTTGAGCTCCGTGACCATGCGCTGCGGTGCGCTTTCGCAGATCATCTCCATCGCCCCGGAGCGCACCACATAAGTGCCCCAGGCCATCGGCGGGCCGCCGCCCGCGTTCTTCATCGGGGTCTTCAGGGTTTCCGGTTTCTTGCCGGGCTGGATCATCAGCAGCGGGTCCTTGCCCTGGTCCAGGCAGAAGGCGAAGCTCATCCTCTTCTTGGCCCCCTCGCGGACCATCTCTTTGACTTCCTTGCCAGAAATACGATCAATACTCATCATTCAGCCGCGGGTAAGAGCTTGGAAAAGGTTTGACTTTAGGATGGCGATAAGGCTCACTTGGGGTCAAGTTATTGTTTGAGGTTTCCGCGGGTTTAACCACCAGGCACGAAAAGAGTGGCTCCCGCTTTACGTTGCGTTACCTGAGGGTTGCGTGACCAATAATCAAAGCACCCAGGGGGGCGAAAGACGATGGATCCTGCAGTATTGCTGCAATCCAAAGGGGATGATGCCCCAAGCGGCGAAAATCTGGAATACGATCCCGCCTTCACCGACATGGAGCTGGCGGCCCAGCCGGGCGAAGAGTCGGTGGTGGGCGATGAGAAGATCGAAGCCACCGATCCGGATTACCGCGAAGTTCAGAAGAAAGCGCTGGAAGTGCTGGAGCGCAGCCACGACCTGCGTGCGGCGGTGTTCCTGGGCGATGCGCTTTTGCATTCCGAGGGGCTGACCGGCTTTGCCGATGTAACCGCCTATATCCGCGGCTGCCTGGAGGATTTCTGGGACACCTGCCATCCGGAGCTGGATGAGGACGACGGCGACCCGACGATGCGGATCAACGCCATTCAGGACCTGTGCGGCCAGCCGGACGGGATGGCGGGGGCGTCGCCGCTGTACCGCTCATTGCGCCGGGCGCCGCTGAGCGAAAGCCGCGGCTTCGGGCGGTTCTGCCTGCGCGACATCGAAATTGCCGAAGGGCTGATGACGGCGCCGCCGGACATGGAGCACGTGCCGGATTCCGCCACCATCGGCGCAGCCTTTCAGGACAGCGACGGGGACACCGTTGCGGAACGGCTGGCAGCGGTGGAGAAGGCGGAGGAGAATGTACGGGCGATCTCGGCGGTGTTCGACGAGCAGACGCCGGGGCAGGGCCCGGATCTGAGCGCGCTGATCAAGCTGCTGCAGCAGATCGCCAAGCGCATCCGCACCTATGCCAATGTCGGTGCGGGTGAAGCGGCTGAGGACAGCGGCGACGAAGATGAGGCCGCGGAGGCCGGGGCGGCTGCCCCGGCTGCGGCTGCCGCCGGGCGTCCGGGCGGCGCGCCGGGGGCGATCAACTCGCCAGCGGATGTGTCCAACGCGCTGGACCGGATCATCGGCTACTACCGGCGCGCGGAACCGTCGAGCCCGCTGCCGATCCTGCTGGAGCGGGCCAAACGGCTGGTGGGGGCCGACTTCCTCACCATCATGAATGACATGGCGCCGCAGGGGGTGGACAACGTCAACCTCATTGGCGGCATCGAAGACGACGAAGACTGACCGACACGGGGCAGGCCGCGGCCGGACCGGCTGCGGGACCCGTGAAAGCAAGACGAGTAAGGAGACCTAGATGGCCGGAAGTTCACAGAAATTCATTGCCCGCAACCGGGCACCAAGGGTCCAGATCGAATATGACGTGGAGCTGTATGGCGCCGAGAAGAAGGTGCAGCTGCCGTTCGTGATGGGCGTGATGAGCGACCTGGTGGGCAAATCCGAAGTGGAGCAGCCCGCGGTGGCGGACCGCAAGTTCCTGGAAATCGACGTGGACAACTTCGATGACCGGATGAAGTCGATGGCGCCGCGCGCCGCCTTCACCGTGCCCAACACGCTGACCGGCGAGGGCAACCTGGCGGTCGACATCACCTTTGAGAGCATGGACGATTTCCAGCCCGCCGCGATCGCCGCCAAGGTGGAGCCGCTGCGCGAGCTTCTGGAGGCGCGCACCCAGCTTTCGAACCTGATGACCTACATGGACGGCAAGACCGGCGCCGAGGATCTGATCTCCAAGATCATCCAGGACCCGAGCCTGCTGAAAACCCTGGCGGCGCAGCCGAAACCCGGCAACGAAGCCGACAGCGAAGAATAATAGGGGAGGACAAAGATGGCTGAAGAAGAACTCCAGGCGGAAGCCGCTGCCGGTGAAGCCGCCTTTGGCTCTGCCGAATTCGCAAGCCTGCTGCAGAAGGAATTTCGCCCCAAGTCGGACCAGGCCAAGACGGCCGTGGAAAGCGCGGTCAAGACCCTGGCCGAGCAGGCGCTGGCAAACTCCGCGCTGATTTCCGATGACGCGCTGCGCTCGATCGAGAGCATCGTGGCGGAGATCGACAAGAAGCTGACCGAACAGGTCAACCTGATCCTGCACAATGAGGATTTCCAGCAGCTCGAAAGTGCCTGGCGCGGCCTGCACTATCTGGTGAACAACACCGAAACCGACGAGATGCTGAAGATCCGGGTGATGCCGATCACCAAGAAGGAAATGTCGAAGACCCTGAAGAAGTTCAAGGGCACGGCCTGGGATCAGTCGCCGATCTTCAAGAAGATCTACACCGAGGAATTCAGCCAGCTGGGCGGCGAGCCCTACGGCTCGCTGGTGGCAGATTACCATTTCGACCACTCGCCGCCGGATATCGAGCTGCTGGGTGAAATGTCCAAGATCGCCGCGGCCGCGCATGCGCCGCTGATCACCGGCGCCAAGCCGACGCTGTTCCAGATGGACAGCTGGGCGGAACTGTCGAACCCGCGCGATCTGACCAAGATCTTCCAGACCCCGGAATATGCCGCCTGGCGCAGCCTGCGCGAAAGCGAGGACGCCAAATACGTCGGCCTGGCAATGCCGCGGTTCCTGGGCCGTCTGCCCTATGGCTCCAAGACCGACCCGGTGGAGGAGTTCGCCTTTGAGGAGGACACCGCAGGCGCGACCAGCGACAAGTACGGCTGGGTCAACGCGGCCTACGGCATGGCGGTGAACATCACCCGGTCGTTCAAGATGTACGGCTGGTGCTCGCGCATCCGCGGGGTGGAAAGCGGCGGCACGCTGGAGAACCTGCCCAGCCACACCTTCCCGACCACCGATGGCGGCGTCGATCAGAAATGCCCGACCGAGATTGCCATCGACGACCGGCGCGAGGCGGAACTGGCGAAGAACGGCATGATGCCGCTGATCCACCGCAAGAACACCGATGTTGCCACCTTCATGGGGGCGCAGTCGCTGCACAAGCCGGCCGAATACGACGATCCGGACGCCACCGCCAACGCTAATCTGGGCGCGCGGCTGCCTTATCTGTTCGCCACCTGCCGGTTCGCGCACTATCTGAAGTGCATGGTGCGGGACAAAGTCGGCTCGTTCAAAAGCCGTCAGGACATGGAGTCCTGGCTGCAGGACTGGATCAACAACTATGTTGATTTCAACGCGGATATCTCCTCGGAGAACGAGAAGGCGCGCAAGCCTCTGGCTGCAGCCGAAGTGGTTGTGGAAGAGGTCGAGGGCAACCCGGGGTATTACACCTCAAAATTCTTCCTGCGCCCGCATTACCAGCTCGAGGGGCTTTCGGTCTCGCTGCGGCTGGTATCGAAACTGCCCTCGGAAAAAGGAGGCTGATTACCCACTCCCCAGCCTTAACCAAGCATAGTGCAGTAGAGTTCTAAATTTTTGAAAGGATAGCAAAATGGCTGCAAACATGTTCGTACAGATCTCGGACATCGAAGGCGATGCAACCGAGGAGAACCACAAGAAGTGGATCGTGGTCCAGTCGGCAAGCTGGAACGTGGAACGTGCAGTTGAAATGACCGATCTGGGTTCGACCCAGCGGATGCACGCGAACTCGAACTTCGGCAAGGTTGAGCTGACCTCGCAGATGGGCAAGGCGTCGAACGACCTGGCGCTGTCGGTGGCCAACGGCACCGTGCGCCCGGAAATCATTATGCACTGGTGCCGTTCCGGCGACAGCGCCAGCCAGGGCCTGCTGGTCTATTCGATCTGGAAGTTCAAGGATGTGGTGGTTGACAGCTATTCCATCTCTGCCAGCGAAGACGGCATCCCGGAAGAAACCTGGTCGCTGGCCTATGCTTCGCTGGAGCATGAGTACAAGTCGACCAACCAGAAAACCGGCAAGCTCACCACTGAAGGCACCTTCAAGTGGAACGTGCAGACCGGCAAGGTCGAGTAAGACCCATGGCCGGCCCCGGGCGTCTCTGCGCCCGGGGTCCGTTTTTCTGATCCCGTTTGCAGCACCCAGCCCTAGTTCCGGAGTAAAGCCCCATGACACCCGAAGAGCATCTGAAAGCCGGTGATCCCAGGGCGGCGCTGGAGGCGCTGCAGGCCAAGATCCGGGCGGACGCAAGCAATGCCAAGCTGCGGGTCTTCCTGTTTCAGCTGCTGTGCGTGCTGGGCGACTGGAACCGGGCGATTGCCCAGCTGAAGGCGGCCGCCGGGCTGGACGAAGGCGCCACGGTGATGGCGCAGGCCTACCGCGAGGCGATCATTTGCGAAGTCTACCGCGAAAAGGTCTTTGCCGGGGAGAAGTCGCCGCTGATCCTAGGCGAGCCGGAAGAGTGGCTGGCGCATCTGATCGAGGCGCAGAAGCTGCTGGCGCAGGGCAAGGTGAAGGAAGCCGCGGAGCTGCGCGCCAAGGCCTTTGATGCAGCCCCGGCCAGCCCGGGCGAGGTGAACGGCAAGCGGTTCGAATGGATCGCGGATGCCGACATGCGGCTGGGCCCTGTGCTGGAGACGATTGTGAACGGCAAATACTACTGGCTGCCGTTTTCCAAGATCGTCTCGTTCGAGGCGGAGGAGCCGAGCGACCTGCGCGATGCGGTCTGGACCGCCGGCACGCTGACGCTGGCGGGCGGCGGCGCGATGGCGGCGCTGATCCCGACCCGTTACCCCGGCAGCGAAAAGGCTGACGGGCTGTCGATGCTGGCACGCGCCACCGTGTGGCAGGATGCCGGCGAGGAAACCTATACCGGTCTGGGCCAGCGGCTGCTGGCGATCGGCGACGAGGACATTGCCATCATGGATGTGCGCACACTCCGGATGGATGGGCACGGCGTAGAGAATGGCTGACAAGACACTGGCCGAGCGCCTGCAGCCTTCGCTGCTGGACCGGCTGACCGACAATGCGCCCGGCGATCTGAAGGAAACCCGCGAGAGCCGGGTGATCGACCTGGTGCGGCTGCGGGAAATCATCCAGCGGGACCTGTCCTGGCTCTTGAACACCCAGAATGTCGAAAGCCATTTCGATGCGGAAAAATACCCGTCGGTGTCGGCCTCGGTGCTGAACTACGGGCTGGTGGAAGTGGCCGGCGAGGCCTCGACCTCTGAGAAGGCGGAGGCGATCCGGCGCTCGATCAAGCAGGCGATCGCAACATACGAGCCGCGGATCATCGACGGTTCGGTGGATGTGCGGCTGCAGGAGGGGACGGATGCCACCGAGATGACCGTAGGGCTGGAGATCCGCGCCGACATGTGGGCGCAGCCGATGCCGCTGGAGCTGTATCTGCGCAGCAAGGTCGATCTGACCACCGGCGAAGTGGAAATGGAAAGGGCCATGTGATGGATACACGGCTGCTGACCCATTACGAGAACGAGCTGAACTACCTGCGCGACATGGGCGCGGAGTTTGCCGCCGCCTATCCCAAGATTGCCGCCCGGCTGGGGATGGAGGGAGTCGAGGTTCTTGATCCTTATGTCGAGCGGCTGCTGGAAGGCGCCGCCTTTCTGACCGCGCGGGTGCAGCTGGAACTGGAGCTACAGTATCCGAATTTCACCTCCAACCTGCTGGAGATCATCTATCCGCATTACCTGGCGCCGACGCCGTCGATGATGATCGCGGCGTTTGAGCCGGATGTGGCGAACTCGGCGGTCAAAAGCGGCTATGTGCTGAAGCGCGGCTCCACCCTGCGGTCGCGGCTGACCGAAGGCGAGCAGACCCCCTGCGAGTTCCGCACCTCCGCCGATCTGACCATGTGGCCGATCCAGATCACCGAGGCGCAGTATATCGACGGGCGCGGCGAGCTGGTGGCGGCAGGGGTTGCCACCGGGTATGACGCCCGCGCCGGCATCCGGCTGCGGATCAAGCGGATCGACGGCGACCCGATCAGCAAGCTGGAGATGGACAAGCTGACGCTGTACCTGACCGGCGAGGCGGGCAACAGCTGGCCGCTGCTGGAACTGCTCTGCACCCAGGTGCAGGGGATCGTTGCGCGCTCCACCGACCGGCGGGCGGACTGGCAGCTGCCGCTGCGCCAGGCCAAGGTGGTGCAGAAGGGGTTCAGCCCCGAGGAGGCACTGCTGCCGCTGCCGCGCCGGGTCTATGATGGCTACCGGCTGCTGCAGGAATATTTCGCGATGCCGGAGCGGTTCCGCTTTGTCGAGCTGCAGGGGCTGCAGGCGGGCTTGCAGAAGTCCGAGGGCAATGAGGTCGACCTTTATATCCTGCTGCGCGAGGGGATGCCGGAAGTCGCGCCGATCGTGGTGCCGGAGGTGTTCAAGCTGAACGCGGTGCCGGCCGTGAACCTGTTCGAGAAACGCTGCGACCGGGTGCGGATCGCGCCGATTGATACCGAACACCATGTGATCCCGAACCGCACCGCGGGTCTCGATTTCGAGATCTACGGGCTGCAGAGCGTGACCGGCATCAGCGGCGAGGGCGAGGACGACGTGATCTTCCGCCCGTTCTACTCCGCCAACGATTTCACCGCCGCGGGTGAAAGCCACCCGGCCTATTACACCGTCAAGCGGCGGATGCGCCAGCGCTCGGAGAAGGAGCGGCTGCGCGGGGTGCGCAGCTCCTACCTCGGCTCGGAGGTCTATCTGACGCTGGTAGACCGGGCGCAGGCGCCGTACTCGGCCGGGCTGGAGCAGCTGGCGGTCAATGCGCTGTGCACCAACCGCGACCTGCCGATGCTGCTCGCGACCGGCAATGACAATGTGTTCCACCTGCCGGAGGGCGGACCGGTGCATAAGGTGACGCTGCCGGTGTCGCCGACCCGCCCGCATCCGACGCTGGCGCAGGGCGATACTGCCTGGCGGCTGATCTCGCACCTGAGCCTGAACTACGCGTCGATTGCCGAAACCGGCAAGGGCCAGTCGGCGGAGGCGCTGCGCGAGCTGGTCGGGCTGTATGCGCCGCTGGGCGACCGGGTGACGGAAAAGCAGCTGGAGGGCATCCTGTCCGTCGGCGCCCGGCCCATCGTGCGCCGGATGAGCGACGAGGTGCTGTCCACCGCGGTGCGGGGGCTGGAGATCACCCTGGGCTTTGACGAGAGCTTCTTCGAGGGCAGCAACATCTATGCGCTGGGGGCCGTGCTGGAGCGGTTCTTCCGCGGCTATGCCAGCATAAACTCATTCACGGAGACAGTCCTGAAGACTGAAAAACGCGGGGAAATTGCCAGATGGCGACCGGAAAAGGGCCTTGGCCGGATGATCTGAGCCTGTATGGCCGGCTGGCCATCGAGCCTGAAAAGCACCACGTTTTTCAGGCCCTCAGGGTATTGGAGGCGCATTTCGATGACGCCCCGCGCCTTGGCGAAAGCCGCCGCCCGCGCCAGGACATGCTGCGTCTGGGGCAGGAGGCGGAGCTGGCGTTTCCGCCCTCGACCATTGCGGCCTTCAAGCCGGCCGAGGGCGGCAAGCCCGCGGTGCTGACCAACCGGTTCTTCGGGCTGTTCGGCCCGCAAGGCCCGCTGCCGCTGCATCTGACCGAATACGCCCGCGATCGCAAGCGCAACCACCGCGACCCGACGATGGTGGCCTTTGCCGACATGCTGACGCACCGGCTGATGAGCCTGTTGTACCGGGCCTGGACGCAAGGCTCGCCCGCGGTGAGCTTTGACCGGGCCGATGATCCGATGTCGCGCAAGGTGGCGTCGCTGATCGGCTACAACGGCTTCAAGTTCCGCGACCGGGACGACATGCCGGATCTGGCCAAGCTGCATTTCGCGGGCCACCTGGCGAAGGGAGCCAAGAACGCCGAGGGGCTGGTGTCGATCCTGTCGGCGTTTTTCGAAGTGCCGGTCTCTTTGGAGGAATATGTCGGCAGCTGGCTGGAGCTGGAGCCGGATGACCGCTGGCAGCTGGGCTATGGCGGGCTGGGGCAGGCCACCAGCATCGGCGACAAGGTCTGGAGCCGGTCTGCCAAGTTCCGCATCCGCATCGGGCCGCTGACGCTGAAGGATTACGAGCGGCTGCTGCCGGGCGGCGCAGCCTTGAACCGGCTGCGGGCGATTGTGCGGTCCTACGCCGGCGACGTGCTGGACTGGGACGTGAACCTGGTGCTGGCGGGCGACGAGGTGCCGCGGGCGTCCTTGGGCGGCACCACCCGGCTGGGCCACACCAGCTGGGTGCGGTCGCGCCCGGACCCGGATGCCGACCAGCCGGACGTGAATGATTTGTACCTGTACCCGGGATTAGGCGCCGGGGCTGAAGAGCGAGTAGAGGGAGGGATTTGAGATGACCGAGATCAGCCGCGTGGCGCTGTTTGGCAAATTGAACAAGCTGGGATACCAGGCCGTCGAAAGCGCAACCGTGTTCTGCAAGATGCGCGGGAACCCCTATGTCGAACTGGTGCATTGGATGCATCAGCTGTTGGCGCAGCAGGACAGCGACCTGCACCGGATCATCCAGCATTACGACCTGGATGCGGGCAAGATTGCCACCGAACTGACCCGGGCGCTGGACATGCTGCCGCGCGGGGCCTCGACGATCTCCGACCTGTCGGATCACCTGATGGACGCGATGGAGCGGGGCTGGGTCTGGGGATCGCTGCTTTATTCCTCGGGCCAGGTGCGCAGCGGGCATCTGCTCTTGGGGATGCTGAAGACGCCGGCGCTGCGCAACATCCTGTCCTCCATGTCGCCCGAGCTGGCGAAGATCGGCGCCGATGATCTGGCGGACCATTTCAACGAGGCCACCGACGGCTCGCCGGAGGAGCGGCTGGGGGCGCAGGACGGCTCCAACGTGACCGGCGGCGGGGCGGAGCCGGGCGAGGCGTCCGGCTCGATGGCGCCGGGCGCGATGGGCAAGGGCGAGGCGCTGGAGCAGTTCTGCACCGACCTGACCGAACAGGCGCGCAATGGCGAGATCGACCCGATCGTCGGCCGGGATGAGGAAATCCGCCAGATCGTCGACATCCTGATGCGGCGGCGGCAGAACAACCCGATCCTGACCGGCGAGGCGGGTGTCGGGAAAACCGCGGTGGTCGAGGGCTTCGCCCTGCGGATCGCCCGCGGCGACGTGCCGCCAAGCCTGAAGGATGTGCGGCTGATGGTGCTGGACGTGGGCCTGCTGCAGGCCGGTGCCAGCATGAAGGGCGAGTTCGAGAACCGCCTGCGGCAGGTGATCGACGAGGTGCAGGCGAGCCCGGTGCCGATTGTGATGTTTGTCGATGAGACCCACACGCTGGTCGGGGCAGGGGGCGCGGCCGGCACCGGCGATGCGGCGAACCTGCTGAAACCGGCGCTGGCGCGCGGGACGCTCAGGACCATCGGCGCCACCACCTGGGCCGAGTACAAGAAATACATCGAGAAGGACCCGGCGCTGACCCGCCGCTTCCAGGTGGTCAAGGTCGACGAGCCGGGCATCCCGAAGGCGATCCTGATGATGCGCGGCATCGCTTCGATGCTGGAGAAGCACCACCGGGTGCAGGTTCTGGACGAGGGGATCGAGGCGGCAGTCAGCCTGTCGGCGCGCTATATCCCGGCGCGGCAGCTGCCGGACAAGTCGGTGAGCCTGCTGGACACCGCCTGCGCCCGCGTGGCCGTCAGCCAGCACGCGGTGCCGGCCGAGGTCGATGACAGCCAGCGCCGGATCGAGGCGCTGACCACCGAGCTGGAGATTATCGGCCGCGACGAGACCGCAGGTTACGAGGTTGCCGACCGGCGCGAGGCGGTGGAGGCGGCCAAGGCCGCCGAGGAGGAGCGGCTGGCCGGGCTGACCGAGCGCTGGGACAAGGAAAAGGCGGTGGTCGAAGGCATTCTGGAACTGCGCGCCAAGCTCCGGGAGGGGGCCGCGCCCGTGGACGCTCCGGCGGATGCCGGGGATGACGCGGCGGAAGGCGCCGCCGATAGCCCGCTGTCTGACGAAGAACGCGCCAAGCTGATGCAGGAACTGAAGGACAAGAACGCGGAGCTGGAGGCGCTGCAGGGCGATTCCGCGCTGATCCTGCCGATTGTCGATCATCAGGCCGTGGCATCCGTGGTGGGCGACTGGACCGGCATCCCGGTGGGCCGCATGGTCAAGGATGAGATCGAGACCATCCTGAACCTGGAAGAGCGGCTGGCCCAGCGGGTGATCGGCCAGGACCACGCGATGAAAATGATCGCCAAGCGCATCCAGACCAGCCGCGCAGGCCTCGACAACCCGAACAAGCCGATCGGGGTGTTCATGCTGGCGGGGACCTCTGGCGTCGGCAAGACCGAAACCGCGCTGGCGCTGGCCGAGGTGCTGTACGGCGGCGAGCAGAACGTCATCACCATCAACATGTCGGAATACCAGGAGGCCCATACCGTCAGCTCGCTGAAGGGCGCGCCGCCGGGCTATGTCGGCTATGGCGAGGGCGGGGTGCTGACCGAGGCGGTGCGGCGCAAGCCCTATTCCGTGGTGCTGCTGGACGAGGTCGAGAAGGCGCACCCGGATGTGCATGAGATCTTCTTTCAGGTGTTCGACAAGGGCGTCATGGAGGACGGCGAAGGGCGCGTGATCGACTTCAAGAACACGCTGATCCTGCTGACCTCTAACGTGGGCACCGAGACGATCATGGATCTGTGCTCCGATCCGGAGCTGATGCCGGACCCGGAAGGCATGGCGAAAGCCCTGCGCGATCCGCTGCTGAAGGTGTTCCCGCCGGCGCTCTTGGGGCGTCTGGTGACGATCCCCTATTATCCGCTCAGCCCGGAAATGATCGGCGAGATCACCAAGCTGCAGCTGGGCCGCATTCAGAAGCGGGTCGAAGAGGCGCATGGGGTGCCGTTCGAATACACCGATGCCGTGGTCGGGGAAATCGTCAACCGCTGCCAGGAGCTGGACTCGGGCGGGCGGATGATCGACGCGATTGTCACCAACACCATGCTGCCGGAGATTTCCAACGAGTTCCTGCGCCGCCTGATGGAAGGCGCGGAAGTCGAGAAAGTGGCCATCGGCGTCAAGGACGGAGAATTCACCTACGCATTCGATTGATCACGCCAAAAAGTATTCAGTGGGGAAGGAGTTCCTATGGTTAAACACATTGTCATGGACATGAAGAACGTCGATGTCGGCGCTTCGGGGCTGGAGATGGTCAAGCCGCCCCAATTGTCCTTCAAGGTCGTGGTCGAACTGGACAAGAAAATGGAGAAGGGGGTCGAGAAAGACCCGCTTCTGCAGCAGGAGTTTCATGCCGGTGCCAGCGAGGTCTTTGAGCAGACCCGCGACACCATCGCGAAGAAGTGCAAGGTGTTCGACAAGGCCTTTGTCGAGATGGCCAACAAGGGCGCTGACAAGAAAACGATGGAAAAGCAGCTGAAAGGGCTGAACGACGCCATCAAGAACGACATCAAGGTCGGCGAAAAGGCGGCAGAGCTGGCGGCGCAGAAGGCCTGGACCAATCTGCAGAAGAAGAAAAAGGAATGGTCCAAGTTCAAGATCAAGGTTGGCGTGTCCATCGCGGGCACCCTGGCCGGGCTGGCGGTGAGCATCGCGGCAATGGCGTCCTCGCCGTTTTCCGGCGGCGCGGGCGCGGCCTTTGGCATCATCGGGCTGATCAAGTCCGGGGTGTCGCTGGCCAAGGACATCGGCAAGCTGGCGATCAATATCGATCAGTCCAAGACCATCCTGGTGAAGAACCTGGTGGTGGTGGAAAAGGCGGCCTCCAACAAGGCGCTGAACGCGGCGAACGAGGTGTCGGCGGCGGTGTTCCAGGAGTTCCTCGGCATCTCCCAGCCCTCGGTCAAGACGGTGGAGGATGCGGCTGATACCCTGAAGGCGAAATACGCCCAGATGGTCGTCAAGATGCATGACCTGTCGAAGACCCTGAACAAGATCCTGAAGCAGCAGGAGAAGCTGAAGAAGGAGTTTCTGGGTGAGGTCGGCAAGAAGCTGAAGAAGCACCCGGTGCAGGACAAAAAGGCGCAGCTGGTGATGATCAGCAAGGCGCTGGATACGGCTTTGGCGAATAACTATGCCGAAGTTCAGAAGGCGATCGACAAGATCCAGATCATGTATGCCGACGCGCGCGGCTGGGCCAACAACATCAAGGACCTGATGAAGCGGGTGAAGGCACTGACGATCAAGGATCCGAAGGCGCTGAAGGTTTTCCGCGAAGGGCTGAAGTTCGCGGCCCTGGCGCTGGCGCCGCTTGATGGCAACTCGATTGCCACCGGCGCCAAGGATCTGGCCCTGGGCGTGGGCGGCGCGGTGGGCGGCTATGCCTATGACAAGATCACCAGCAAGGTGCTGGACGGGACCGTGTTCGACGCGGCCTGAAACTGAAGGAAAGACACCGGGCGCTGCGCGCGCCCGGCCAATGGAAAGACCGGCTGGAGAAAGACCGTGGACAGCAGCGCGCAGACCGCAGATACGCTTCGGGACCGGGCCCGCGAATTTGTCGAGCGCCCGTGGGTGACCAATGCCATTCTGGGCGTCATCATCTTTAACGCCATCACGCTGGGCCTTGGCACCTCGGCGGCGGTGCGGGCGCATGCGGGCGGGCTGCTGGATGTGATCGACACCACGGTGCTGACCATCTTCGTGCTGGAGCTGGCGCTGAAGCTGTTTGCCTATGGCTGGCGGTTCTTCTCCTCGGCCTGGAATATCTTCGACCTCGTCGTTGTCTCCTTCGGCCTGTTCCCGGACAGCCAGGGCCTGTCGGCGCTGCGCGGCCTGCGGGTGGTGCGTGCCCTGCGCCTTCTGTCCGTCATTCCGCAGATGCGCGCGGTGGTGCAGGCACTGTTGGACGCGCTGCCGGGCATGGGCGCGGTGATCGTGATGATCTCCATCGTGTTCTACGTCTTCGGGGTGATGGCGACGATGATGTACGGTGCCGTCTTTGACGAATGGTTCGGCACCCTGGGGCGGTCGCTGTATTCGCTGTTCCAGATCATGACGCTGGAAAGCTGGTCGATGGGCATCGTGCGCCCGGTGATGGAAGAGTTTCCCCTGGCCTGGTCGTTCTTCGTGCCGTTCATCGTGATCACCGCCTTTTCGGTGCTAAACCTGTTCATCGGCCTCCTGGTCAACACGATGCAGTCGGCGGTGGAGGCCGAAGCCGAGGCGGAATTCGAGAAACTGCGCGACCTGGTGAAATCGGAGACCGATGTGGTGGACGCGCATGTGCTGGAGCTGCACGAGGAGATCAAGGCGCTCAGGGCGGAGATTGCCCAGCTGAAGGGGCAGGGCAATGGCTGACAGCTCGCAGAAGTTCATCGCAAGGAACCGGGCGCCCAGGGTTCAGATCGAATATGACGTGGAGCTGTATGGCGCCGAGAAGAAGGTGCAGCTGCCGTTCGTGATGGGCGTGATGAGCGACCTGGTGGGCAAATCCGAAGTCGAGCAGCCCGCGGTGGCGGACCGCAAGTTCCTGGAGATCGACGTCGATAATTTCGACGAGCGCATGAAAGGCCTGGCGCCGCGCGCGGCCTTCACCGTGCCGAACACGCTGACCGGCGAGGGCAATCTGGCGGTGGATCTGACGTTCGAGAGCATGGAGGATTTCTCACCCGGCGCAATTGCCGCCAAGGTCGACGCGCTGCGCCCGCTGCTGGAGGCGCGCACCCAGCTGCAGAACCTGATGGCCTATATGGACGGCAAGACCGGCGCCGAGGCGCTGATCGAGACAATCCTGAACGACCCGTCGCTGCTGGCCGCGGTGTCGGCGCCGGCTGCAAATGCGGAGAGCGCCGCGGCGCTGGACAGTCTGCGCGATCTGGAGCTGCCGGAGGATGAAGCGGACACCACGGGCGACGTGCTGGCCGGTCTCGCCGCGCAGGCACCTGAGGATGCAGCGCCTGAGGATGCCTCAGCCGGGGTTCTGGATGCGCTGCGCGAAGCGGCGCCTGAGGAGCAGGCCGAGGAGGATGCGTCGGCAGGTGTGCTGGAAGGGCTGCGGTCTGCAGCGCCGGAGACTGCGGAGCCGGAAGACACCTCCGCGGATGTGCTGGCGGGCCTGAGCGCGGCGGCCCCTGTGGAAACGGAACAGCAGGACGAGGCCGCGGATGCCTTGGCGTCGCTGGCAGCGGCTGAGGTTCAGGAAACTGTTGAGGAAGACACATCTGCTGCGGTCCTGGAAGGGCTGGCCCAGGCCGACGTTCCGGAGCCGGAAGCCGAGGATGCCTCTGCCGGGGTGCTGGAAGGGCTTGCGGCCCAGGTGCCGGAGGAGACCGAAGCGGAAGATGCCTCCGGCAGCGTGTTGGACGAGCTGCGGGCGGCGGAACCTGCCGAGGCGGTGGCGGATGATGGTTCGGCGGATGTGCTGGCGGGCTTGAGCGCCGCCGCGCCGGACGAGGAAGACCAGGGCGATGAAGCCGGCGAGGCGCTGGCGTCGCTGGCAGCGGCGGAGGTCCCGGAAACCGAAGCGGACGATCAGACCGGATCCGTTCTGGAAGGATTGGCGCAGGCGGAAATCCCTGTGGAGGAAGAAGACACCTCGGGCGATGTGCTCGCCGGGCTGGCGGCGCAGGAGCCAGAGGAAGCTGCCGAAGAGGATGCCGCAGGCGCGGCGCTGGAAAGCCTGGCTGCGGTTGAGGTGGCTGAGGCCGAGGAGGAGGATCCTTCCGGCGTCTTGGACGCGCTGGCGGATATTGCAGTGGATGAAGCCGAGGACACCGCGGCCGATGACGCGCTCGAAAGCCTGGCTGAGATAGAGACCGAGGAAGAGGCTGCGGAAGATCACGCGGGTGTTCTGGAGAGTCTTTCCGGTCAGGCGCCCGGAGACGCTCCGGAAGAGGACACAGCCGGCGCGGCCCTGGAGAGCCTGGCGGCCCTGGATGTGCCGGAGGCGGAGGCGGAAGAAGATACCTCCTCGGTACTGGATGAGCTGGCCTCGGTCGAGGTGGAGGAGCCGGACGCCGAGGATCATTCGGATATTCTGGAGGGGCTGGCAGAGCTGGAGCCGGAAGCGGCTGAAGATGAAGACGATTCTGGCGCGGCTTTGGAAAGCCTGGCTGCGGTGGAGGTCTCCGAAGAAGCGGAGGAAGATGTTTCCGGCGTTCTGAGCGGGCTGGCGGATCTGGAACAGGACGAGGAGGACGACGGCGAAGAGGAAGCGGCAGCCTTGGAGAGCCTGGCGGAGGCGGCCGTTCCGGAGTTGGAGGAAGACGAGGGCCTGGACGATGTGCTGGGCGGCCTGCTGGAGGATGCGCCCGAAGAGGAAGAGGCCGCCGGTGAAACAGAGGATGCGCTGGAGAGCCTGGCCGCTGTTGAGGTGGAGGACGCTGAAGACGATGGCGCCGACGGCATTCTGGACGGGCTGCTGGACGCCGCGCCGGAAGCGGAAGAGGTGGCGGGTGAAGACTTGAGCGCCGTTCTGGACAGCCTGGATGCGCCGGAAGAGACCGAAACGGCGGATGCCGCTGCGGATGTGCTGGCCGGGCTGGCGGATGATCTGCCGGATGACGAACCGGACGGCGGCGCGGATCTGGACGGTATTCTTGGCAGCCTTGATGAACCGGACGAGGACACCGGTGAAGAGGACCTGAGCGCTGTGCTTGATACGCTGGAGGCTTCTGAGGAAACGGAGGCCGGGGACAGCGGGCTGGATGATCTGCTGGCGGACCTCGGCAGCGGCGAACCGGAGGAGAGCACGGCAGACGAGGCTGCTGATGTGCTGGAAGGCTTGGGTGCTGATGCCGTCGGTGCGGACCCGGAGGAGGCTTCAGATCCGGACCTGGATTCGCTTCTGGCGGATGCGGACGATGCCGGGGACACCGAGCCGGACGACGATCTCGACAGTCTGCTTGGGGATCTGGAAGAGGATAAAGAGCCTGCGCTTTCGGATGATCTGGATGCGCTTTTGGGGGACGCCGCAGACGAACCGGCTGCAGCGGCTGAGGAAGACGAGAGCGGTTTGGATGATCTGCTCGGCGATCTGGATGCCGCGGAGGATGAAGACGGGGACAGTTCCGGCCTGGATGCGCTGCTGGCTGGCGGTGAAGGCTCCGAAGAAGACGGCGGCGATGATCTGGACGCCTTGCTGGGCGGCCTTGATGAGTCGGAAGACGATGCCGATGAGGCATTGGATGACCTGCTTGGCGGTTTGGAAGACGACGCCAGCGCTGGGCCTGAGGATGCGGCAGAGGAAGACCTGGACGCGCTGCTGGGCGGGCTGGACGGCGAGGAGACTGAGGACGACACCAGCCTGGATGACCTGCTGGGCGATCTCGGGGCTGATGAGGATGAGGACGGCGATCTGGACGGTCTGCTGGCCGGGCTTGGTGAAGAAGCGGAGGCCGAAGAGGCGGCGAATGCGGAGAGCGCCGAGGACGATCTGGATGCGCTGCTCGGCGGTCTGGAGGAGGACAGCGACCTGACCGAAGACGACGGGGACATGGACCTGGACGATCTGCTTGGCGATCTTGGCGGTGAAGATGAGGACGCCGCGGAGGACGGCGGTGATGATCTGGATGCGCTGCTGGGAGATCTGGACGAAGGCAGCGATGCGGCGGCGCCGGAGGCAGCCGCGGCAGAGGTCTCGGAGGAGCCGGAGTTTGCCTATGGCACCATGAGCGCGGAACGGCCCGCGGCGCAGAAGCTGGAGCGCAAGCGGTTCCGGCTGGCCATCCTGGGCGATTTTTCCGGCAGGGCCGCCAAGGGGCAGCTGGAGACCGGCGATACCTTGGCTGCGCGCAAGGCGATCCTCTTGGACCCGGACACGGTCGAGGATGTGATCGAAAGCTTCGCCACCGAGCTGGTGCTGCCGATCGGCAAGGAGGGTGCGGGCATTGCGGTCAAGCTGGAGGATCTCGACGGGCTGCACCCGGATGAGCTTTATGAAAACGTCGAGCTGTTTTCCGAGCTGGTGGGCTTGCGCAAACAGCTGCAGAGCGGCGCGACGGCGGATCACGCCGCCAAGACGCTGAAGGCCTGGGCGGAGAAATACGGCACCAAGGCACGGGCGCCAAAGCGGACATCGGCGGGGAACGCGGTGCCTGCGGACAAGCGGTTGAGCGCCTTTCAGCAGCTGATCAAGGACACCGGCATTAGCCCGCGCCCGGCCACGCCGGTTGAGGAATTGCTGGCGCGGGTGGTGGGCCCGCATATCCGGGCGCTGCCGGACCCGGATGTGGCGGCAATGCAGAAAGCGGTGGATGAGGCGCTGTCTGACGCCATGCGGCTGGTGCTGCACCATCCGGAGTTTCAGTCGGTTGAGGCGCAGTGGCGGTCGCTGGATCTGATGGCGCGCTCGATTGAGGCGGACGATACGCTGGATGTGATGCTCTATGACATCTCGGCGGAGGAGCTGGCGGCGGATCTGGCGGCGGAGGACGACCTGTCAAAAACCGGCTTTGTGCGGCTTTTGACCGAGGAGCCGCTGGACGAGGAGAACGGGCGCGGCGGCTATTCGGCGCTGATCGGCATGTACCAGTTCGAGGAAACACCGCCGCATGCGGAACTGCTGGGCCGGATCGCGCGGGTGGCGGCGCATGTCGATGCGCCCTTCTTTGCGTCGATATCGCCGGAGTTCCTGAAAACGCCCAAGGCGGAGCGGCCCAAGCTGGTGGCAGAGGCCTGGGACACCCTGCAGGGCATGGCAGAAGCCGGGCATCTGGGGCTGGTCAGCCCGCGGTTCCTGCTGCGCCGCCCCTATGGGGAAAAAACCGAGCCCTGTTATGAGTTCGATTTCGAGGAGTTCACCGAAGCGGAAGGCCTGCGCGGCATGCTCTGGGCCAATCCGGTGGTGCTGGTGGCGATCCTGCTGGCGCGGTCGTTCAAGGAGAACGGGCCGTCGCTGCAGCTGGGAAAGATTATGTCTCTGGGCGGGATGCCCTATCATTATGTGAACGACAGGTTCGGCGATCAGGTGGCGCTGCCCTGCACCGAGCGCAACATCGACCTGGACAAGATCGCGCTGGCGCAGGAGCGCGGCTTTATGGCGGTGAGCGCAGTCAAGGGGCGGGACGAGGTGCGGCTGACCTCCTTCAACTCGCTGAAGGGCAATGAGATCCTGGGGCCCTGGACCGGCTTGCCGGCGCCGGAGCCGTCGCCGCCGGACCCGCGCGGACTGCCCGCGGCCAAGCCGCCTGCGGACGGCGGCGATGAAGATGATGACCTGGATCTTGATTTGGATTTGGGCGGGGATGACGACGATGATCTCGGCCTGGATGACCTGGATTTCGGAGGCGGCGACGGGGATGACGACGGCCTCGGGGATCTGGACGATTTGTTGTCGTCGTTTGGGGACGGCGATGATGACGATGACGGGGATGACGACGGAATGGATGCGGACCTCGCCGCGCTTTTGGATGATTTGTGATGCGAATGTTTGAGAACACCGCCGGCAATTTCCGGCCCGGTTCCCTTCGCGGAAAGGAGGAGTCATGGTTGTAAGCAAGGGCCATGAAAACGACCTCGCCTGGATGTCGGGGACATATTCCACCGACGGGCTGATGATGAGCCGGGCGATTGTGCGCGAGGGGCTGAGCAAGCTCACCGAAACCACCATCGAATTTGCCGCAACCAAGGCCCAGCCCAAGCTGGAGGATCTGGTCGGCAAGCAGATGAATGTGCATGTGATGCGCAAGGAGACGGAGCATCAGTTCAACGGATTTTGCGTCTCGGTCGAGCATCTCGGGTTCCGCAACGGCTATGAGATGTATGTGGCCGAAGTGCGCCCCTGGTTCTGGATGCTGACGCGGACCTGCGACCTGCGGGTGTTTCAGGAGCTGACCACGGTTGAGATTATCAAACAGCTGTTCGGCGAATACGGTTTCAGCGATTTCACAGACAAGCTGAGCGAGAGCTATGAGAAGCGGGAGTATTGCCTGCAGTACCGCGAGAGCGACTTTGATTTCCTGTGCCGCCTGATGGAGGAGGAGGGGATCTATTACTATTTCGAAAGCCCGGTCGGCGAGACCACGCGGGAAAAGCTGATCCTGTGCGACGGGGTCAGCGGCCATTCCCCGATCAGCGGCGGTTCAACCGTTGAGTTCCATTCCCGCGATGACAGCGACCGGCGGCGGGAAGAGCATATCTCCGAGTGGACCAAGGACGAGCGCGTCACCCGCGGCAAGGTCACGCTGAACGACTTCGATTTCCTGACACCTTCGGCGGATCTCAAGGCAACTTCTGCGATCGCCAAGGGCAAGCATTCCTACAAGGACTATGAGGTCTACGACTACCAGGGCCATTACCGTAAGAATTCCAGCCTCGGCAACAAACTGGCGCGGGTGCGGATGGAAGCGGAGGCGATCAAGCACATCCGCTGGCGCGGCGCCTCCAGCGTGCCGACGCTGGTGACCGGCTGCACCTTCACCATGTCGGAGCACCCGGTGCAGGAGCACAACAAGGAATACCTGGTGATTGATGCCAAGCATCACATCAAGGTGGCATGGGATTACGGCGAGCGGGAAAGCCAGAGGCAGAAGAAGATAGCTGACCAAGGGTCGATGCGCCGCGATCTGAAGCCGAAGAACATGGATGTGCCCGAGGAGATGGAGCACGACGTTTACGCTTCGACCTTTAGTGCGATCCTGAAGTCCGACCAGTTCCGGGCGCCGCTGGTGACACCCTGGCCCGAAGTGCAGGGCCTGCAGACCGCAACCGTGGTCGGGCAGAGCGGCGAGGAAATCTGGACCGATGAGCACGGCCGCATCAAGATCCAGTTCCATTGGGACCGCGAGGGCAAGGAGAACGAAACCTCGTCCTGCTTTGTGCGGGTGATGACGCCGTGGTCCGGCAAGAACTGGGGCATGGTGGCGATCCCGCGGATGGGCCAGGAGGTTGTGATCCAGTTCGAGGACGGCAACCCGGACCGGCCGATCTGCACCGGCATGCTTTACAATGCGGAAACAATGCCGCCCTATACCTATCCTGACGACCAGACCCAGCTGGGCATCAAGACCAATTCGTCAAAGGGCGGGGGCGGCTATAACGAGCTGATGTTCGACGACAAGAAAGACAGCGAACTGATGCGGGTGCAGGCCGAGAAGGATCACCAGATGCTGGTCAAGGACCGCTCGACGGTGACGGTGGGCATGGATGCGCCTGACCCTGAAGTCACCTCGGCGGACGAGAAGAGTTATGTGTTCACGGTTCAGCAGCACATGACGGAAACCGTGCATCAGGGCGACAGGACGGAAGTGGTGGAGACCGGAGACAAGTCGGAGAACATCCAGACCGGCAACATGACCCTGGACATCGACACCGGCAACCTGACCGAAACCATTGCCCAGGGCAACCACTCGGAAACCGTGTCGCTGGGCAATCTGACCGTGGATGTGACCGCGGGCAAGATCGCCATGAGCGCAGGCCAGGAAATCAAGCTGACCGTGGGCGCGTCTTCGGTCAAGATCGACAACTCGGGCGTCACCATCAAAGGGCCGATGATCAAGATCGAAGGCACCGGCATGGTTGAGGCAAAAGCGCCGATGACCACCGTCAAAGGCGACGCGATGCTGACCCTGAAGGGCGGCCTCACGATGATCAACTAGGTGGGCGCAGATGTCGGCAAGATTTGAAAAGCTGGTGAAAATGCCCGCTGATCCAGTGGCAAAGCTGCTGTCGCGGGCAAATGTCATCCTGAAAACCCCGCTGGAGGCGCCGCCGACGGCGCAGGCGGGGGTTGTGCTGGAGGAGCTGGAGCGCAAGGGCGCCCTGGTCGATCTCCTGCGCACGCTGGCGGTGCTGCTGCCCCCGCGCGAGCGGGTGTGGTGGGCCTGTCTGGCGGCGCGCGATTACATCGGGCCGCGCTCGGACCAGGACCCGGCCTCGCTGACCGCGTCCGAGGCTTGGGTGTTCGACCCCAGCGAGGAGAACCGCGACAAGGCGCGGATCACACTGGATCATGCCTATGTGGACGATGACACGGTGAATTGCGCGCTGGCGGTGCTTTATGCGGCGGGAACGCTGGGACCCGGAGAATTGAATCAATATCCTGCCCCGGCAGGGGCCTCTGAGGCGGCCGCCTTTGCCATGAATATGGTGGCCTTGGGTCAATTGTCTGATAAGTTTGAAGAACACGGCGGCGTTCTGGTGGAGCGCGCGCTTGATATCGCGCGCGGCGGCAAGGGGCAGGTGATCGAAGTCCCGCAGCACGCGGCGCAGGACTGACAGGGAGGATGTAACAGATGGGAATGCCACAGGCCCGGGTGACGGATCTGCATGCCTGCATGCTGCCCTCCACCCCGCCGCCGCCGGTGCTGCCGGTGCCGACGCCGATCCTGCCGCCCTGCGCGGTGACCGTGCTGGTGGGCAAGCTGCCGGCCGCGCGGCTGACCGACATGTGCACCGCGGCGCCCGCGCCGCACCCGATCATCAAGGGCTCGGCAACGGTGCTGATCAGCAACCTGCCGGCTGCGCGGATCCTGGACAACACCGCCTGCGGCGGCATGGTCGTCAAAGGGGAATTCACTGTGCTGGTGGGAGGATAAGCCCAGCATGGGAGTGACACTGAAATTCCAGAGCTCGGGCGCGATGCCCGGCGATGCGGCCCCTGTTCCGATGCGGGGGCCAAGCCTGACCGTGGGGCGCGGCGCCAGCAATGACCTGGTGCTGCCGGACCCGGACCAGATGCTGTCGCGCAATCACTGTGTGATCGAGGATCACAACGGCAATGTGGTGGTGGTCGATCTCAGCTCCAACGGCACCTTTCTGAACTATTCCAAGATCCCGCTGGGCCGCACCCCGACGCCGCTGAACAACGGCGACGTGCTGTGTGTCGGCAATTACGAGCTGGTGGTGGAAATCCGTGACGACCTGGCCGATGTGGGCGGCATGATCGCGGCGCCTGCGGCGCAGGCGCCGGCCTCGCACGGCAATGCCGCCAATGCGCCCGACCCCTTGCAGCTGCTGGAGGATTCCGGGCCGGGCGGCGATTTTCTGGACGATCTCCTGGGCGAGGGGCCGAAGGGGCCTGCGCAGTTCAACCCGGTGGACCCGATCGACGAACTGCTGCCGCCGCTGGGCGAGGAGGAGGATCCGTTCTTCCAGAAGGCCAGCGACGGGCGCGAAGGCGAGGGGGCAAGCCTGCCCAACCACAACCCGACTGCCTCGGACGGGTTTGCCGCACCTGCGTCGCAGCCGAACATGATCCCGGACGACTGGGATGATGAGTTCCTGTCTGGCATCGGCGAGCCTGAAGTCCCGGTGCCCCAGCCCGACCCGCAGCCTGCCACGCCGCCGCGCGAGATGCCGCAGCCGCCGACGGAGGTGCCACCGGTGGCGCCGCCGCAAGAGGCCCCGCCGGCGCCGCCGCAGGAAATCCCGCCGCAGCAGGATACCGGAGAGAAGACAGTGGCGCCGGCAGCCGCGCCCTCGCAAGAGGCGCAGGAGGCTGTTGCCGCCTTCCTCAGTGGGGTTGGTGCGGAGCTCAGCATTGATCCGGCAGAGCACGCCAGCACCATGGCGCGGATGGGCCGGGTGATGAAGACGCTGGTCACGGGCCTGCGCGAAATCCTGATGACGCGGACCTCGATCAAGTCGGAGTTCCGCATTGAGCAGACGATGATTTCCGCCGGCGGGAACAACCCGCTGAAATTCTCGATCACCCCGGAACAGGCGGTGGAGGCGATGGTGCGCCCGGCCACCCGCGGCTACCTCAGCCCGGAAACCGCTGCCGAGGAGGCGCTGCGGGACATCAAGGCGCATGAGGTGGCGATGGTCACCGGCATGGAGGCGGCGCTGAAAGGCGTGCTCAAGCGGCTCGACCCCAAGGCGCTGGAGGCGCAGATCGAGGACAAGGGCGGCTTCACCGGCCTCTTGCGCGGCAAGAAGGCGCGGTACTGGGATGTTTATGAACAGCTCTATGCGGAGATTTCCGACCAGGCTGAGAATGATTTTCACGACCTGTTCAGCCGCGAATTTGCGCGGGCCTACAAAGACCAGCTGGACAGGCTGAAGGAATGACCGGCACCGCGCCCCGGGCGCGTGCCCGCAAGTAAGAGGAGATCCCGGTGTCCTGGGACAGCAAGGTACTTTGGACGGAGGGGCTGTTTCTGCAGCCGCACCATTTCCAGCAGTCCGACCGCTACAACGAGGCGCTGGTCAGCGGCCTGGCGCGGCGGCTCAGCCCCTATGCCTGGGGCGTGAACGGGCTGGAGATCGACCATGAGGCGCTGAAGATCGGCCAGTTCGCGGTCAAGTCCTGCGAGGGGCTGACCCATGACGGCACCGTGTTCCGGGTGCCGATGGCAGACCCGCATCCGCCCGCGATGGAAGTGCCGACCACCGTCAAGGACTGCATCGTCTATCTGACCGTGCCGCAGCGCCGCCAGGGCGCCACCGAAGTCGACCTGAGCGGGGCAGAGCGCTCTGCCAGCCGGCTGCGCCCGGACAAGGTGGAAGTGACCGACGTGACCTCCACCGAGCGCAAGCCGGTGGAGCTGGACGTGGGCAAGATGCGCCTGCAGTTCGCGCTGGAGGTGGATGATCTGGCCGACCTGCTGGCGATCCCGGTGGCGCGCATCATCGAGGTGCGCCCGGACAAGGAGATCGTGCTGGACCAAGCCTTTATCCCGTCCTGCCTGGATGTGCGGGCGGCACCGGCGCTGAGCGGTTTCCTGCGGGAGCTGGAAGGGCTTCTGGCGCACCGGATGGAGGCGCTGGCGGGCCGCCTGTCGGAAGCGGGCGGCGCCCGCGGGGTGGCGGATGTGTCGGACTTTATGCTGCTGGCGGTGGTGAACCGGCTGCTGCCGCAGGTGCGCCACCTGCGCAACATCGAGAACCTGCACCCCGAACGGCTGTTTGCCGCCTGCGCCGGCCTGGCGGGGGAGCTGTCGGTGTTCATGTCGACCGAAAAGCAGGCGCCGGAATTTCCGCCCTATACCCATGACAACCTGGTGGCCTGCTTTGCGCCGGTGATCCGGGTGCTGCGGCAGTATCTGAGCTCGGTGCTGGAGCAGACCGCAATTCCGATCAAGCTGGAGGCGCGCAAATACGGCATCTCGGTCGGGGTCATCGCCGACCGCAAACTGCTGGGCAACGCGGGCTTTGTGCTGGCGGTCAGCGCCGATATCCCGGCCGAGGACGTGCGCAAGCATTTCTCCGGCCAGGCCAAGATCGGCCCGGTGGAGGAAATCCGCCAGCTGGTGAACTCGGCTCTGCCGGGGATCACCCTGCGCCCCTTGCCGGTGGCGCCGCGGCAGATCCCCTATCACTCCGGCGTGGTCTATTTCGAGATGGATGCGGACAGCCCCTATTGGCGCAAAATGACCACTTCGGGCGGCATCGCGGTGCATGTGTCGGGCCAGTATCCGGGGCTCAAGATGGAGCTTTGGGCGATCCGTAATGCATAAGGGAAGGCGCTGAGATGGCTGATTATGACGATCCCTTTGCTGAACCCGGGGATACCGACAAGACGGTGATCAAGCCGAACCCGGGCGGGCGGCGCACGGCCACGCCGGTGCAGCAGCCGGAGGTGCCGCAGCAGGCCCAGCCGGCGCCGGAACAGCCGGCGGAGCCGGACCTGGATGCCTATGGCGTGCCGCAGGCAGCAGCGCCGAAACCGCAGGCCGCGGCCGGCGGCGCCAAGGCGCCGAAGATGGCGCTGACGGGGATGAACCAGCTGACGGCCTGCGCCTCGACCCTGTTCGCGCTGATTTCCCGCATCCGCAACCGGGCGCAGCACATGGACCCGGACGGCTTGCGCAAGAATGTGGTGGCCGAGGTGCGCGCGTTTGAAAACCGCGCCCTGCAGGCTGGCATTGCCGCGCAGACGGTGAAGGTTGCGCGCTATGCGCTGTGCGCGACGCTGGACGATGTGGTGCTGAACACGCCCTGGGGCGGGCAGTCCTCCTGGGGGCTGCAGTCGATGGTGGCGACCTTCCACCGCGAGGTGGTGGGCGGCGACCGCTTCTATGACCTGCTGGCGCGGCTGGAGAAGGAGCCGGGCAACAATATCGACATGCTCGAGTTCCTCTATATGTGCCTGTCGCTGGGGTTCGAGGGCCGCCTGCGGGTTGAGCAGGGCGGTTCCGAGAAGCATTTGCAGATCCGCGGCGCGCTGGCCCGGATCATCCGCAACCAGCGCGGCCCCGTCGAGCGCGATCTGTCGCCGCATTGGGAAGGCATCGTCAAACCGTTCAAGGCATTGTCGGTCTGGCGGCTGGTGTGGATCACCATGGCCGCGACCTGCGCCATTCTGGCGCTGCAGTTCCTTGGCCTCAGCTGGATGCTGTCGAACCAGACCGAAAATGTGGTCGGGCAGCTGACCATTGTGGATTCCGGCCCCAAGCCGGAGCTGGAACGGCGCGCGCCGCCGCCGCCGCCGCCGCCGCTGGCGCCGACCACCGAGGAGCAGGTTGCCAAGGTCGCGGGCTTCCTGGAGCCGGAAATCAAGGAAGGCATCGTGCAGGTCTTCCAGAAGGGCAATACGCTGATCATCCGGCTGGCCGGCTCCGGCATGTTCGGCTCCGGCTCTGACCAGCTGAGCAAGGCGTTCCGCAACCCGGTGAACCGGGTGGCCGAGGCGCTGAATGACGAAAAGGGCAAGATCATCGTGGCAGGGCATTCCGACAACGTGCCGATCCGCTCCTCCCGCTTCCCCTCGAACATGGCGCTGTCGCTGGCGCGGGCGAAATCGGTGATGGCCGGTATGGCCAGGGTGATGACCGATCCGGACCGGCTGTCGGCCGAGGGCCGCGCCGATAAAGAACCGATTGCAGACAACAGCACCCGCGCCGGGCGGGCCAAGAACCGCAGAATCGAAATCCTGCTGGTTCAGGAGGTTGAAGGATGATCCGCCGTTATATCATTCCCCTGTTCCGGTCGATCTACACCGTTCTGCTGATCCTGGCGGCGGTGCTGTCGGCCTGCGTGTGGTTTTTCGCGCCCTTCATCGGCAGCGATGACTGGCGCCCGTTCGACGGCGTGATGGCGCGGCTGATCACCATCGGGGTGATCTTCCTGCTGTATTTCATCACCATCGGCATCATCTTCTGGCGGCGCCGCCGCAAGGACAAGGAGATGACCGAGGAGATGGCGGAAACCGTCGACACCTCGGAAGATGACGTGCTGTCGGAGGAAATCGGCGAGCTGCGCGGCAAGTTCAAGGACGCGATGAAGGAGCTGCGCAAGTCCAAGGGCGGGCGGCGCCACCTGAACGACCTGCCGTGGTACATCATGATCGGCCCGCCCGGCGCCGGTAAGACCACCGCGATCGTGAATTCCGGCCTGCAGTTTCCGCTGGCTGAAAAGCTGGGCAAGGCGGCGATTGGCGGCGTCGGCGGCACCCGTAACTGCGACTGGTGGTTCACCAATGACGCAGTGCTGATCGACACTGCCGGGCGCTATACCACGCAGGAAAGCGATGCCGAGGCCGACAATGCCGCCTGGCTGGGGTTCCTGGGCCTGTTGAAGAAGTACCGCAAGCGGCAGCCGATCAACGGCGCGATCATTGCGATCTCGCTGTCGGACCTCAGCTTGCAGGACGAGATCACCCAGAAAAGCCACGCTGCCGCCGTGCGCCGCCGCCTGGCGGAACTGCGCGAGAAGCTGGGCGTGCGCTTCCCGGTCTATGTGCTGTTCACCAAGGCGGACCTGATTGCCGGCTTCCAGGAGTTCCACGACGCCTTGGGCAAGGAGGACCGCGAGCAGGTCTGGGGCTTCACCCTGCCGCTGCCTAAAGGCAAGAAGGAGCAGCCGCCGATTGCCGGTTTCGACGAGGAGTTCGGCCTGTTGCTGGGGCAGCTCAACGCGCAGCTTCTGGAGAAGATGCAGACCGAGACCGACCATCAGCGCCGGGCGCTGATCGCGGGCTTCCCGGCGCAGGTGGCCTCGATGCGCGCGGTGGCGCGCGAGTTCCTGATGGAGGTGTTCCAGGACAACCGCTATGAGCAGCGCCAGATGCTGCGCGGTGTCTATTTCACCTCCGGCACCCAGGAAGGCACGCCGATCGACCGGCTGATGCTGGGCATGGCGCAGACCTTCGGCATCGGGCGCCAGGCGATCGGCTCGGGGCAGGGCACCGGGCGCAGCTTCTTCCTGACCCGGCTGTTCGAAGGCGTGATGTTCCCCGAGGCCGGACTGGTGTCGGCCGACGACAAGGTCGAGCGCCGCTACCGCTGGACCCGGCGGATTGCGATTGCGGCCACTGTGCTGGTGGCCATTGCGATGGGCACGCTGTGGGTGCGGTCGTACCTCAAGAACACCGACCTGATCGCCCAGGCGGACGGGCAGGTCGCGGCCTATCAGGCGGCGGCGGCGCAGCTGCCGCCGAGCCCGGTCGGCGATACTGATCTGGTTCCGGTGGCCGCGGCGCTGAACAACCTGCGCGACATGCCGGGCAATCCGGTGCTGTCCGACCCGGATCCGGACCGGGCGATGACCTACGGCCTGTATCAGGGCGAGGTGATCGGCACCCAGGCGGCGCAGACCTACCGCGGCGCGCTGAACCGGCGCCTGCTGCCGCGGCTGCTGGTGCGGCTGGAGCAGCAGATCGAGGGCAATATCAACAACCCCGATGCGCTGTATGAGGCGCTGAAGATCTATCTGATGCTGGGTCTGCAGGGGCCGATGAACCAGGATCTGGTCAAGGAATGGATGCGGCTCGACTGGGAAAACATTGCCTATCCTGGCATTGCCCGCAATCAGCTGCGCGCCGATCTGATGGACCACCTGACCGCGCTTCTGTCGCAGCCGATGGAGGAAATCGCCCTCAACGGCCCGCTGATCGCCCAGGCACAGAATATCCTGTCGGAAATGCCGCTGGCGCAGCGGGTCTATAACGGCATCCTGAACTCGCAGCAGGCTACGGCGCTGCCGAAATGGCGGATCACCGACGTTGGCGGCCCCTCGGTCCGGCGGGTGCTGGTGCGCAGCTCCGGCAAGCAGCTGAACGACGGGATCGAAGGCATCTTCACCTATGACGGCTTCCACAACGTGTTCCTGCCGGAGGCGGTCAGCGTCGCCGAACGGGTCCACCGCGAGGCCTGGGTGCTGGGCGAGCAGAACGAGGCGGCCCAGAACCAGGCGGTGCTCTTGAAGCTCAGCCGCGATGTGCTGGACCTCTATTACAATGACTACATCAGCCGCTATGACCAGTTGCTGGGGGATATCGACATCATCCCGCTGGAATCGCTCTCGCATGCAGTGGAAGTCACCAATGTTCTGTCCGGGCCGACCTCGCCCATCGTCAACATCCTGACCGAGGTCAGCAATGAGACCCGGCTGAACGAGGACAAGTCGGTGCTGGACTCCGGCTCACTGGCAGAGGGCGCGCAGCAGGTTGCGGCAATCGAGTCGCGGTCGAACCTGTCCATTCAGGGCCAGATCCTGCTGGAGGCGCTGGTCAATTCCGCGGCCAATGCGCCGGGGCAGGCCGCCAAGCCGCCGGGAGCCTATGTGCAGGAGCGGTTCCAGTGGCTTTATGATCTGGTGAACCGGCCCGAAGGCCAGCCGTCGCAGCTGGACGATCTGATGGGGCAGCTGCAGCTGGTCTATCAGGAGCTGAACAAGATGTCCTTCTCCGGCGTGGCAACCGGCGGCCAAAGCGGCCAGGCGCTGCTGCAGTTCCAGCAGACCGCCAGCCGGATGGGCGGGCCGCTGCCCCGCTGGGCGACGCAGATTTCTGCGGGTTCGTCGGGCATCACGTCTGAGGGTACCCGGGCCTCGATCAATGCGCGCTGGCAATCGGCGGTGCTGCCGTTCTGCGAAAAGGCGCTGGCGAACCGGTACCCGTTCAACCGCTCGGCGCGCGCCGACGTTGCGATGGCGGATTTTGCCAAGCTGTTTTCGCCCGACGGCATGATCGACAGCTTCTTCAATGAGCATCTGCTGAAATATGTCGATACCCGCAGCCGCCCCTGGACCTGGAAACGGGTCAACGACGTGGATCTGGGGATCAGCCCTGCGGTGCTGCAGCAGATGCAGTATGCTTCAGAGATCAAGGAGGCTTTCTTTGCGGGCGGCGCGCAGCCGGCAGTGAGCTTCCAGATCACCGTCAATGCGCTGGACCCCAAGGCCAAGGAAGTGCTGCTGGAAATCGACGGCACAAAAGTGGCCTATAATCACCGCTCCGGCGCGCCGACGCCGGTGGCGGTGACCTGGCCCGGCTCGGTCGGGCTGGCGCGGCTGACGCTGCTGCCGCAGAAGAAAGACAGCCAGAACGTGCTGTCGCGGGACGGGCCCTGGGCCTGGTTCCGGCTGCTGGATGCGGCAGAGGTGCGGCGCACCAATGTCTCCGACCGGCGGCGGGTGAATTTCCGGGTCGGCGGGCGGCTGGCGCTGTTCGAGCTGCAGTCCGGGTCGGTCATCAATCCCTTCGCCCTGCCGGCGATGGCAAAGTTCAGCTGCCCGAAGTCGATGTGATGGCGGGGTTCGGCGCATTCGGCAAGATGCCTGCGGCCGGGGATTTCTTCCGGCTGAACACGCCGGGCGGGTTTGTGCGGGTCTGGGACGCCTGGCTGCAGCAGGTTCTGCTCGACGGCAGGACCGCCTATGGGTCCGGCTTTGACGCGCATTACATGACCGCGCCGATCTGGCGGTTCACCCTGCCTGCGGGCCTTGCCGGTGCTGCCAGAACCGCGGGGGTGATGATGCCCTCGGTCGACCGGGTGGGGCGGCGGTTTCCGCTGACGCTGATGGCGGCGCTGCCCGGGACGGACCCGGCGGGGCTGGGCCATCTGGGCGCGGAAAGGGTGTTTGAGCGGCTGGAGGACCTGGCACTGGATGCATTGGAGGACACGATGACCAAGGACAGCCTGGCAGAACGGCTTGCAGCCATTCCGGTGCCCGATGCGGCAGAGGCCGCGGCACCTTTGGCCGATGCCATGGAAGTGGTGCTGGCCGGGCCGCAGGGGTCTGAGCGGCTTGGCGCAGCAGGGGCGGAAGGACAGCTGAACCCGCGGTTGTCCGGCTGCAGCCTGTGGACGGCGCTGCTGGATGGCGGGCCGCGGACGCTGGCCTGCATGGGCCTGCCGGCGGGGGCTGCAGCGCTGGCGCTGTTCGATCTGGGGGCGCCGGTCTGGACCGGCGCTGAGGTGGCGGGATGAACCAGCTGCGCAAATACCGCTACGTCGCGAAGACCCATGTGGGATTGAAACGCAAGGTCAACGAGGACGCGGTGCTGGCGCTGCCGGAGCACGACATCTGGCTGGTTGCCGATGGCATGGGCGGCCATGATGCAGGCGATTTCGCCAGCCGGCTGATCGCCGATGCGGTGGCGATGATCCCGCTGGGCCTGGATCCCGCGGCGCGGATGCACGGTCTGCGCGAGGCGATCCAGAATGCCCACAAGGCGATCCGGGCTGAGGCCGAGGCGCGCGGCGGCGGCACCATCGGCTCAACCGTTGCGGCGCTGATCATGGCGAACCAGCATTTTGTCGGCCTCTGGGCCGGCGACAGCCGCATCTACCGGCTGCGCGATGGCCATATCGAGATGCTGACCGAGGATCACTCCGCGGTGGCGGAATATGTCCTGGCCGGCAAGATGACCTGGGACGAGGCAGAGCAGCACCCGCATTCCAATGCCATCACCCGCGCCGTCGGGGTCGGGGAGGAGCTGGAGATCGACAAGATCCGCGGCAGCACCGAACCCGGCGACCGGTTCCTGGTCTGCTCTGACGGGCTGACCAAATACGCCACCTTCCAGATCCTCGAGGACGTGCTGGGCAGCACGCCGCTGGAAACCGTGGGGGACCGGCTGATCCAGCTCGCCCTGACCGGCGGCGGGGCGGACAACATCACCGTTATCGTGGTGGACGTGCTGTAGCGGGACCGTGTCCCGGCCAAAGAAGGGGCTCCGGAGGACAGATGTTTCCCGGGCCGGAATTCCCGCAAACCTCCGATGTTCCGGGTCAGGGCTTGGCAGTGACCAGGATACGGCTGTCGAGGGAACGGATGCGGCTGGAATCCGCCTCGTAACTGGCTTTCAGGGCTTCGGCGAACCCCACTGCGCTTTCCGACGTCGGCCGCATGCCGTCAAACAGCGGCTCTGCGGAATGCAGCACCAGAACCTTGCTTTTGCCCAGCGTGCTGTCATCGACCTTGAACGCGATGCCGCCATTGGCCGCGGATTCCTCCAGGCTGTAGGCGACCCGTACCGGAACCTCCCCCTCGGTGCCGCCGCGCAGGCTGGCAACCGCGTTGTCCCCGCGCGAGATATTGGGCAGCAGGTGGAACACGTTGCCGGAGACATCGAGGATCGATACGGTCAGGTAGCCGTCTGTCACGTCATCCGGCAGCACCACGTCGATCACCGGGTTTTCGCCGACAAAGAAGCGGCCCGAGGGGTTCGGCTCCTCGGTATCGCCGCCGACCGCAAACTCTACCTCGGCACCGCCGGAGGGGGCCTTGGGCAGGTGCTGTTCCACCACGCACAACGCGTCGTTCAGCACCTCGACATCCAGTACCACCTGCCGTTCATGAGCCAGCGCGCGCAGCGCATCGAACAGCTCGAGCCGGGTGGCGGTGCTGGCGACCCGGCCGCTGATCAGGATCGGATCATTGGGGCCGTAGCCCTCGAAATGGCCGTTGCCCTGCCGCACCAGCGGGCCGCAGTCGGCAAAGGACTCCATGATCGCCTTGACCTCTGCCACCGGCAGCATCGGCAATTCGAAGCGGATCTCGGCCATGCCTTCCAGGGCGCCGGGCAGGCCGTTGCGAAACCTCTCGTTAAGCATTTCCGCGACATTGGGGTCATCGGTGCTGCCGCTGAGCCGGGCCTTGTTGTTGCTGATGACCAGGCGCCATTCGCGCAGGCCCTCCAGCGGCTGCACGGTGTCCAGCACATCGGCTCCCCAGGTCTCTGCGATGGCGCCGGAGGCGAGTGTCAGGTCGGCCTCCTGCGACAGCGCCAGCAGCCCGTCGCGCACCGTTTCGGACGGCACGTTGCCGACGATCTGCACCGGGCCGTCTGGCTGTTTTTCGGCAATCAGCGAATAGGGGCGGACCTCCGGGTAGCTGGGTCCGAGGAAACTGTCGAGGAAGCCGCCGAAATAGGCACCGGCCCCGCCGCCGCCAAGCAGCAGCAGAACTGCCAGCGCCGCCCAGAGCCCGCCGCCTTTTTTTGCCTTTTCCGGCGCCGGTTTCGAGGCCGGCGGCGATGGCGGCGGTGCGGGTTTGCTGGTCTTCGGCACGATGATGGTTGCGTCTTCGGCCGGGGCCTCCGGCACCTCCCGCTGGCTGCCGCCGTCGGGATTGTCGAGGAACGCGAGGACCTCGCCCGCGCTCTGGAACCGGTCGGCCGGATCCGGTGCACACATCCGGTCGATCAGGGTCTTGAGCGGTTCCGGCACTCCGCTAGTGTCCACTGGTTTCTGCTTGTTTTCAACCACTTCCATCGGGTTGGAGCCAAGCTTGGGCGCTGCACCGCGAAAGTTGGCCAGCAGCAATGCCCCCAGCGAATAGATGTCGGAGCGGGCATCGGTGTCGCCGCTCATCTGCTCCGGCGCGGCATAGGAGTACTTGCCGGCGAATTCATTGCCGACAATGGTCTGGGCGCCCGGGTTGGTGTCCTTGGCAATGCCGAAATCGATGATCACTGCCTCTGCCGGATCGCCGCCGCGCAGGATGATGTTGTCGGGGCTGAGATCGCGGTGGACGATATTGCGGGCATGGGCCGCCTGCAGCCCTTCGGCCACGCGGCGGCAGATCACCAGCAGATCCTCGGCCGCCATCGGCCCCTGTTTCAGGCGCTTGTCGAGGCCGGGGCCGTCGACATAATCCATCAGCAGATAGATATGGCCGTCGGGGGTGCGATGGTTCTCCGAGTAGCGCACCACGGCGGCATGGCGGATTTCGCGGATGTTTTCCTCGCGCGCCATCAGGACGGTGAAATCCTCGTTGGCGGCGAGCTCCTGCTTCAGCACTTTCAGGGCCACAAGGTTGCCGGAAATTTCCGAGCGCGCCTTGTAGACGTCGGAGGTGCCGCCGCGGCCCAGCAGGCATTCGATCCTGTAGGTGTTGTTGAGCAGGTCACCCGGCTGGAACAAGTCGCCAGGGCGCGATTCAAGCATGGAGGTCTCCCTGGCCTTGGATCCGGCGCGGGCCTGAGCTGTTGTCAGCCCAGAGCCTGGAATTCGACGCGCCGGTTTTCATCGGCACGGGTGTTTTCCTGATTGAAGGGTGCAGTTTCGCCCATGCCGATGGCCTTGAGCATATCCTCGGGCACGCCGCAGGAGCTGATCAGGTGACGGCGCACTTCCTGCGCGCGCAGCAGCGACAGGCGTTCGTTGTAAGCCGCCGAACCGGAGCTGTCGGTGTGGCCGATGATTTGGAACACGGTGCCGTCAAGCGCTTTCATCGATGCGCACATGTTGGCCAGCTTCGGTTCCTGGTCCGCGCGCAGGGCAGCGCTGTCGAAGTCAAAGGAGATCTGGACGTTGATCTGCGTCTGGCGGTCGACTGGATTGTATTCCTCTGCCGCGGCGGCAACGGTCGCGGTTTCCTCTGCCGTGTTCTCAGCCGCGCCCGCGCTGCTGGGCACGATCACCAGGCCGCGGGTTTTCTGCTTCTTGAAGGCTTCGGTGATTTCCTCGACCGAAAGTTCGCCGCTGTTCGACTGCGCCTGCGCCAATGGAGCGAAAATCAGCCCGGCTCCCAGAACACTTGCGAAAATTCCTTTCAGGCGGATCATGCTCGGCGCCCTCCCCTACCGTTTCAACATTGCGGGCAGTTTATACCAGCGCCTGCAGCCTGCCAATGGCGGGCGGCGGCCAGCCCGGGAAAAAAACACGGTGTTTCCGGCAAGTTGTAAACAGGGGCTTTACTGGCAGCAGGTGAAAGTTTGAAAATAGGCGCGAAACCGGATGGGAGGAAAGATGCGGGTTCTGCCAGCTGTGATTATCGCCATTGGCCTGGTGCTGGCCCCGGCCATCTGGTTCGGGCTCAGCTGGCTGCTGAGCGAAGAGGACTACCAGGGGGCCGGCGGGGTGGATTCCACTGCCCGGATCGAGATCGAGATGCTGCGCCAGCAGGTCGAGGATCTGCAGGCCAGGATGACGGATTTGCAAAACGAAGTCGCCAGCCTGCCCGCGGGAGGGGCAGGCGCCGGCGGCCCTTTCACTGATGATGCGGCCGGCGAGGCCGCGATCTGGAACCAGACCGGCGGCGCCGATCTGGATTATGCCCAGGTGGTGCTGATTGCCGACCGGCTGAACGTGAACCGGGGCCTGCGGGTGACCGGGGGCTCTTATCTGACCGAGAAACTGGGCCGCCCGCGGGAAGATCTGAACGACACCTGCCAGCCGATGACCAACCCGGAGCTGAAGGACAAGCTGGTGACAGAACAGGTCGGGCCGATCCGGGTCAGCATGCTGCGCCCGGCGATCGAAAGCCTGAAAGTGGTGTTCGAGAACATCCGCCAGGCTGATCCGGACCTTTACGCCCGCATCAATACAGCGGGTGCGCTATGTGTGCGCCGGATTCGCGGCACCGCAAATTCCCTGTCCACCCACAGCTATGGCCTGGCGGTGGATCTCAACATCGACGGCAAGCTGGACAATTTCACCGATGGAAAGACCCAGCTGGGCCTCACCATCATGGCGGATTTCTTCTACGATCAGGGCTGGGTCTGGGGCGCCGGGTTCCGGCGCGAGGACAGCATGCATTTTGAAATCAGCCGCCGCCAGTTGGATGAATGGCTGGCGAACGGGCTGCTGTAAGCCGCTTTGCAGCCTGCGGTCACGCCGACCGCAGCAAGACCTTGCTGGAGTCGATTGCCGCCGCAATCCGCTGGTAGCGCACCACCGACCTGGTGGGCGAGCTTTCAGCCGAACGCAGCAGTTTGGTCTGGGTTTCTTCCAGCACGGCCAGCGCCTGGGCAACCGCGGTTGCCTGCCGTTCCGGTGCCACCGCCACAATCGGACGGTGCGACCGGTCTGTGCTGTTCAGGGACCGTGCCTTGCCTCGCGGCCGCGACGGGTCGCGGTTCTCCCGCGCGATCTGCCGCAGATCCCGGGCTGTTTCCTGCAGAATTGTGCGCAGGGGCTCATGCCCGGGCAGGCCTGCCAGGTCTTTCTCCAAGGCTTCAAAGCGTTCCGCCAGGCAGTCGATCAGATAGGGGCCCACGATGCCGCACAGGTCCTGGAACCCAGCGACGCGGTCCACCACTTCATCGGCTGACCGGACGCGGTCAAAAAAGTGCCGTCCGCTGCCAGTGGAACCTCCGAAGGTACTGCCTTCGCCTTCACCGCCGCCATCGCGGCCGCCATTGCCGCCATTACCGCCGCTGCCACCGCGTGAGCCGACTCCGCTAGCGCCGCCGTCACCGCCGCCATCGCCGCCGCCATCACCGCCGCCATCACCGCCGCCATCGCCGCCGCCATCGCCGCCGCCGTCACCAGCGCCGCCATCGCCGCCGCCATCGCCGCCGCCGTCACCGCCGCCATCGCCGCCGCCGTCACCGCCGCCATCGCCGCCGCCGTCACCGCCGCCATCGCCGCCGCCGTCACCGCCGCCGTCACCGCCGCCATCGCCGCCGCCGTCACCGCCGCCATCGCCGCCGCCATCGCCGCCGCCGTCACCGCCGCCATCGCCGCCGCCATCGCCGCCGCCGTCACCAGCGCCGCCTCCTCCGCCATAGCCGCCGGCGGCTTGGCTATCCAAGGGTGTGTTCAGAAAACAGGTGAGCAGGACGAGGAACAAAGCACGATGTAACATCGGCTTGAAGTAGCCCGGTTACCCCTCCAGTCCATAGGCTTGGCGGATTCCGCGCTGGGTGCCTGGGCCGAAATCCCCGTCAATCGCGCCGGCGTAGAAGTTGTTCTCCTTCAGCTTCTGCTGCAAGGCGCGACGGGTTTCGGGCGTGAACATCTTCGGCCGTTCGCTGAGCAGGTTCAGCACGTCGGAACTCCCGCTGCGTAGCGCGGCGTAAAGGTAATGCGCTGAATCTGCAGGACCTTTCGACGGAATCAGACCATCGTCGATCAGCGCTGCAAAGTTGAACTGCGCCTGCGGATGACGCAGGTCGGCAGCCCGCTCAAAGAAGGTCAGGGCCTTTTTCGGGTTGGAAGGCAGGCCCAGCCCGCCCTGATAGTGCAGGAAACCGAGATCGTTGATTGCATCGGCAAAATCCTGGGCCGCGGCGGCCTGGTACAGTTCCAGCGCCCTGGGCTGATCGACTTCAACGCCGGTGCCGCGCTCATACAGCTTGGCCAGCTCGAACTGGGCCTCGGGCGAGCCCGCATCGGCGGCCCGCTGCAGGAAATCCACCGCCGCCTTGGGGTCGAACCGGCCTTCGTTCGGGTTCAAGCGGATATAGGCAAGACCCAGCATCGAGCGGGTGTCGCCCAGTTCGGCCAGTGCCAGCAGCTGCTCCTCCTGGTCGGGCTTCAGCGCCGCCCATGCAGCAGAGGCATCGGCAACCGCCACCGGGGCGTCATTTTCGCCGGGGCCGGCCAGATAGAACGGCACGCCGGTCAGCGAGCCGTAGGTATGCGGCTCCTGCAGGTTGGCGGTGCTCTGCAGCACCTGGTCGCGCACCTGGCGGAACATCAGGCTGATCTCCAAACCCGGCTGCACCATTTTCTCCATCAGCGCGGTGGCATAGGGCGAGTTGCTGCCGCTGCCGTCCAGCGCCACCTGGCCGTCCTTGGCGGCAAAGGCCACAAGAGTGCCGCGGTCCGGATCGGCAGGCGCCATGCCGCCGCCGCCGCGGGTTGCCTGCCCGGTATCGGCGGTCTGGCCGCTGCTCTGATCAAGGGCAATGGAGTCGCCCAGCGGGTTGTCGCGGCAGCTGTCGAGGATCACGATCCGCATCTTGCGGGCCCGGTCCACCGCATCCAGAAGCTGTTTCAGCGACAGCGACTGGCGCTGCACATCGCGGTTGCTGGCCACTTTGGCGTCAGCGGGGATCAGGAAATTCTCGCCCTGCACCTCGATCCCGTGGCCGGCGAAATAGACCAGCGCCAGATCGGCGACCTCGGAGCGGAAGGCGAAATCATCCAGCAGCTGTTCCATTTCAGAGGTGCCCGGATCCAGTGCCAGGCTGACGTCGAAGCCGATCCCTTCCAGCGTGTCCGCCATCGCAACCGCATCGTTGCGGGTATTCTCCAGTGGCGGCAGGTGCTGGTATTCCGCCACCCCGATAACCAGAGCAATGCGGTCGCTGGCAGCCTGCGCCCCTGCCGCAAGCAGAAGGCAGGTTGTGAAAATCAAGGGTTTGAAAAGAAAAGACATGCGGATACCCGGGGTGGCAGTTTCTGCTGGACCCAATGTAATCCGCCGCGGCGTCAAAGAAAAAGGAAATTCGCCGCGCCCGCGGCGCAGCAGGGCCCCGCCCCCGAAGGGGCGGAGCCTTGTGATATCAGGTGCTGGCCATGCTGCTGGCCGAACGCAGCCGGTCGCGCAGCTTTTCCAGAGTGACCCCGGCCGCAGCGGCCGGCAGGTCCGCGGGGCCGGCCTCGTCAACCTGGGCCTGAACCCGCCGGTAGAACCCGGAGAGCCCCGACAGGGTCTGGATCACCAGGTCAAAGTCCTGCAGCGAGCGCAGCTCCTGGCTGGTCGGGGCGGTGCCCCGCTCCAGCACATCCAGGACGACGTCCTCCAGCGCTTGCATCTGGCTGCGCAGCTGCTCCATTTCCCACGCCGATGCGGCGCACAGTTCGCCCAGGGCTTTGTCGGGACGTTCCATGATCAGAGCCGCCCGACGACCTGTTCGATGGCCTGCTTCATGGTTGCCACCGTGAACGGCTTGCGGATGATGTTGTTCAGGCCAAGCTGCTTGCCCACCTGGATGATTTCCGGTGTCGGCTTGCCGGTGACCAGGATGAAGCCGACGCGCTGCGTCACCTGGTGGCTGCGCAGCGCCTTCAGCAGTCCCAGCCCGTCCATGCCCGGCATGTTGTAGTCCGACAGCACCAGGTGCACCGGGGTCTGGGTCAGCTTCTGGTAGGCGGACTGGCCGGCGTTTTCGACCATGTAGTTCTTGATGCCGATCTCATCCAGGCTTTGTGTGATGATCCCCCGGCTCGTCGACATGTCATCGACAACCATGACGCGGAGAGAGTCTTTCAAGCTCATTTTTGTTTCCTTCTGCTCTGCTTGCAGCCGTGGACAGGGTTACCTGCCAGCGGGTGAGTTGACATAAGTGGTGATCCCGGCCGTCTTCAGGTGCTGCGCAGCCGGGCCAGACATGCGCTCGGAGTGACCGATGAAGAGGGTGCCGCCCGGGTTCAGGGCATTCTGGAAGGCGCTCCAGACTTTCTGCTGGGTCGGGTTGTCGAAATAGATCGCGACATTCCGGCAGAAGATCGCATCGAACTTGCCCCGGAACGGGAACGGTTCGATCAGGTTCAGCACCCCGAAGGTGATCAGCTGGCGCAGGCTCTCCGGCAGCCGCCCGTCCGGATCGCGCTTGGGCACCAGCCTGCTGTATTTCGCATCGATCTGGGCCAGCTCGTCCTCGGGGTACTTGGCCGCCTGGGCATGGCGCACCACCACCGGGTCGATGTCCGTGCCCAGGATCTTGATGTCCAGCTTGGCCGCTTCCGGACAGACATCCAGCAGCGTCATCGCGATCGAGTAGGGCTCCTGCCCGTTGGAGCAGCCCGCCGACCACAGCCGCACCCGGCCGCCGCGCCGGGCCTGTTCCACCAGCGGCGGCAGCACCTCGTTGCGCAGGGTTTCGAAATGATGCGGCTCCCGGAAGAAATGGGTCACATTGGTGGTCAGCAGCGACAGCAGCCCGCTGCGCTCCTGGTCGGCATTGGGGCCGTCCAGGCTGGCGAGGTAGTCCTTGAAATTGGTGATGTTGCGCTGGCGCAGCTTGCGGGCCAGGCGCGACGACACCAGCGGCTTCTTGCTTTTCGCCATCGCCAGGCCGAAGTGCTTGTGCGCGAACTGCGCAATCGCTTCGAATTCCTGGTCGCTGAGCGTGAAGCTGTCGGCCGGGGCAGTGATGGTCCCTTCTGCGCTCACGGCATCACCTGCTCCGGCGCCGAGATCACCGCATCCAGGTTGATGATGCGCACCATGGTGTCATCATGCGAGATGATGCCCTGGATGTATTCCATCGTGTTGCGGCTATCCACCGGCGGGGTGTCCTGGATGTCGTCCGGGTTGATCGAGATGATCTCGGAGACCGACTCGGCCAGCAGGCCGACCGGCTTGCCGTGCACCGAGACGACAATGACCACGTTGCGCTCGCTGGCTTCGGTCTGCTGCAGGCCGAAGCGGGCGGAGAGGTCGTAGATCGGGATCACCGCGCCGCGCAGGTTCATCACCCCCAAAACGTCGGCCGGGGCATGCGGCAGGATGGTCACCGGCGACCAGCGCCGGATTTCCCGGATCTGGGTGATCTTCAGGCAGAAGGCCTGCCCGGCCACCGTGAAGCTGACAAACTCGCTGTGTTCAGCGTGTTTCACTTCCTGATCAGATTGCTTCACTTCAGCTTGCATTGCTCATTCTCCGCTCGGTGTCAAAGGCGGCCGCAGTGGGCGAGGCCGCAATGATGCTTTCAGGGTCCAGGATCATGGCGATCTTGCCGTCGCCCAGGATGGTGGCCGCGGCGACGCCGGGGATTTCCCCGCAGACGCCGTCCAGGCTCTTGATCACCACCTGGCGCTGATCGTGGATGTCATCGACTGCCAGCGCGCAGCGCTGGCCGGTTTCGGTTTCCACCAGCAGGTAGACGCCGGCCTGCTGATCGCTTTCGCGGTAAAGGCCCAAAGCGCCGGCGACATCGCAGATCGGCACGAAGTTGCCGCGGATCGACAGCAGGGTGCCGTCGGCGCCCAGGCTGTTGATCATGTCGTCGCTGCCGCGCATGGTTTCGACGATCGAGGTGATCGGCACCACCATGGTCTGATCGGCCACCGACACCACCATGCCGTCCATCACCGCCAGGGTCAGCGGCAGGATGATGGTGAAGGTGGAACCCTTGCCCGGGGCGGAAGAGATGTTGATGCGCCCGCCAAGGCCGGTCACCGCATTCTTGACAACATCCATGCCGACGCCGCGGCCGGACAGGTTGGAAATCTCCTTGGCCGTCGAGAAACCCGGTGCAAACAGCAGGTTGTCGATTTCGCCGTCGGTCAGCTCGGCGTTCTCCGGGATCAGCCCCTTTTCGATCGCGATCTGCTTGACCCGCGGGCGGTTCACGCCGGCGCCGTCGTCCTTGATCTCGATGCAGACACTGCCGGAGCGGTGCGATGCCGACAGCCGGATTTCACCGGTTTTCGACTTGCCAGCCGCCTCGCGGTCATCGGGCTTTTCAACGCCGTGGTCGACCGCGTTGCGCAGGATGTGCGTCAGCGGGTCGGACAGCCGTTCGATCACCGTCTTGTCGACCTCGGTGTTCTCGCCTTCGGTGACCAGCTTGCAGGTCTTGCCGGTGGCGGCAGAGGCCTCGCGGACGATCCGCGCCATGCGCTGGAACAGCGGCTTTACCGGCTGTGCGCGGATGGCCATGACGCCTTCCTGGATGTCGCGCGCCAGGTTCTTGAAGCCTTCCAGCTCGGTCTCGACGTCCCGGGTGTCGGGCACGTTGAGATTGGCGATCTGCTGGGCCAGCATCGAATGGTTGATGATAAGCTCCCCGACAGCGTTGATCAGCCGGTCCACCCGCTCAAGCTCGACACGGAGCGTGGGCTTGGGACCGCCGCGCTGCTCCTGTTTGCCGCTCTCGGCTTTCGGGGCCGATGCCTTTTCCTCGGCGGCTGCCGGTTTGGCTTCGGGTTCAGGTGCGGGGACCGGCGGTTCAAAAGGGGCGGCAGGGGTGTCCCCGTCTGCAGCCTCAGCGGCGGGCGGCGCGGCAAACATCGCATCGAGCGCGGCCAGCGCATTGGCTTCCGCCTCGGCATCGCCGTCGCCTGCGATCGACAGCTCGCACAGGCCTTCGACAAATTCGAACACCGCTTCGACCACCGAGCGCGGCTCCTTGGTGACCAGCACCAGGTCCCAGGCCAGATAGCTTTCACCCATGTCCATCGCATCGAAACCAGGCAGCTCGTTCTCGTCCAGCTGGACGGTCAGCTCCCCCATGTCCTTCAGCGCCTGGAACAGGAAGAACGGCTCGTTTCCGGTGCCGTACATTTCCTTCAGCGGCTGGAAGCGGATCCGGTAGGTCTCCTCTTGCGGCACCGCCGGGGCGGCGCCGAGATCGCCGAGGTCCATCATCGGCGCCGGGCCGCCAAGGCCCATCGGCTCGAAGGTGAGGTCTTCCTCTTCTTCGGGGATGTATTCATCTAGCGCGGCCAGCAGGGTGTCATGATGCGCCTCGTCGATCTGGCCGCCGTCGCGGGCGGCTTCGACCAGCGCCGACAGATGGTCGCTGGCGCGCAGCAGCAGCTGGATCAGCTTCTCGTCCAGATCCAGCCGGTTCGAGCGCACCTCGTCAAACACGGTCTCGAACCGGTGGGCAAAGGCCACCAGGTCATCGAGGCCGAAGGCCCCGGCGCCGCCCTTGATCGAGTGCACGGCCCGGAAGATCGCGTTGACAACCTCAGGGTCGTGATCGCCTCCTTCGATGGCGGTCAGCCCCTCATCCGTTGCTTCGAGGAGCTCTTCGCACTCCTCAAAGAAGGTATCCTGAATCGACCCCGACATCTTAGGCCGCGGCTCCGGTCACGCGCTTGAGGGCAAAGATCAGCGACGCGTCGTCGAACGGCTTGGTGATCCAGCCGGTGGCGCCGGCGCCGCGGGCGCGGGCCTTCAGCTCCGGTGCGCTTTCGGTGGTCAGCACCAGGATCGGCACCTTGGAGTTGATGCCGTCGCCGCGCAGCTCCTCGATCACGCCGAAGCCGTCGAGGTTGGGCATGTTGATGTCGGTGATCACCACATCCGGCGCCACGTCGGGGTACATGTCCACGCCTTCGCGGCCGTCGACCGCGCAGTGGTATTCAAAGCCGGCTTCTTCCAGGGTTGCGGCCAGCAGATTCCTGATGGTGCGGGAATCGTCGATTGCCAGAACTTTGGTCTTCATGCTGTTTCCTCGTCTTCAAAACGGTTGGGCTCCAGCCCCAGAAGCGTCAGGGACTTGCGGCAGGTTTCGGTGATGTTGGTGACTGAGAAGCCTACCCCCTCGGACCGCCACTGCTGCTCCGCGCCGAGCAGAAGCTGCAGGCAGCGCGACGGCATCAGGGCAACGCCGCGGCAGTCGATTTCAACTGCCTGGGCGCGGGCGCCTTGCAGGAAGGCGATCAGCGGATCCAGCTCCGCGAAAGCGTTTGGCAGGTCCAAAATGTGCTTTTGCGTTTCCGTAGTCATTTTCGGCGATTCGCACCCCCCGTTGTCGGCGATCAATTCGAGTTCGATGAGGCAATTCTTATGCGGCGGGCCTTAACATTTGATTGCCGCAGCCTGCGCCCGGGCGGGGATTCATAAGGAGGCCGGCGGCAAATCCGCTGCAGAAATAGCGTCAATTTTTATCAGTGGTTTTACGGCCGGCAGAATCACCTGCCGGCGCGGCGGCAGGCGTGTTTTTGGCGCCGCGCACAGCCTGCGGATGCATCTTTACCGGACCTTCAGAAAGTGACGCCGGAGCGCGGCAGAATCCGGCGGTTTTCTGCACCGAAATGCGGCAGGCAGCCTGCCCCGTAAGCGGCAAATTAACATATGCGCCGCAATCTGGCTGGCATCACTTTTGCGGTGGCCTAGACCGCATTGCTCTTAGGAGGACGGAATGAAAGCGTTCAAATCGCTCAAGCTGGCACATAAATTGCCGCTGTTTGTTGTTGGGTTCGGTGTGCTTGTGACGGCGATTCTCGTCACCATCAGCACCATCAGTTTCCAGCGCAGCGCCGAACAAAATGCTGAGGACCAGTTCCGGTCCATGGTGGCGGACCGGAAATACTCGGTCCAGACTCTGCTGACAGGGATCCGTGCGGATGTGCAGACCCTGGCCGCGGTGCCCTCCACGGCGACTGCCATCGAATGGCTGACGATGACCTGGAATGACCTTGACGGGAACCCGGGCCAGATCCTGCGCCAGGCCTATATCGGCGACAACCCGAACCCGGTCGGGCAGAAGCATCTGCTGCTGCGCGGCAAGGGCGAGTCGCCGTACCACATGCATCACGAGACCTTTCATCCGGCCTACAAAACCCTGATCGAAAGCAAGGGCTACTATGACGCCTTCCTGATCAACCTCGCGGGCGACATCGTCTACTCGGTGTTCAAGGAGAACGACTTCGGCACCAACATGATGACCGGCCCGTTCAAGGATTCAGGCCTGGCCGATGTTTACCGCAGCGCGTTGGAAGGCAGCCGCGGCGAGGTGTTCTTTGCCGACATGATGCCTTATGCGCCCTCTGGCGGCGCCGCAGCGGCTTTTGCCGCCTCGCCGGTTGTGAATGACGCCAACCTCACCGTCGGCGTGCTGGCAGTGCAGATCCCGGTGGACCTGCTGGGCGCCATCGTCAACAACGAGCAGGGCATGGGCGGCACCACCCAGATCTATCTGGCGGGCGAGGACATGATGGCGCGGACCAACTCCCGGTTTGAAGGCGGCTTTGACGTGCTGTCGCAGCTGCCGGACACTGAGCAGGTGCAGAAAGCCTTTGACGGGGAATCCCATGTTCTGCGAGGTGTAAGCGGTCTCAACGGCCAAAAAGTTCTGGCCTATTCCGAGCCGCTGCCGCTGGCCTTCGCCAACTGGGCAATCATTGCCGAACAGGACTGGGCGGAACTGATGGCGCCGGCGGCCGAGAAGCGCAACATGCTGCTGCTGGCATCGCTGATCTGCGCCGGCGGCATGTCCATCTTCGGCTGGCTGTTCGCGCGGTCTGTGACCAAACCGATCGACCGGATCTGCGCCGACATGGAGGCGGTGTCCTCCGGCGAGCTGGACATTGAGGTCGCGGC
>NZ_JAJALF010000030.1:0-42765 GCF_020514995.1 Leisingera sp. McT4-56
GATGTCGCAGGCCTTCCACAGCGCCGCCGGGGTCTTGATGATCTCCACCCCCGCGGCCTCATAAGCCGCATCGGAAAACCCCGCCGCAGCCCCCGCCCCGGTCTCGATCGCGCAAGTGTACCCCAGCTTCTGCAGCTGCGCCGCAGACTCCGGCGTCATCGCTACACGGTTTTCACCTGGCGCCAGCTCTTTTGGCGTTCCAATCAGCACGGCCGTTCTCCTCCCATTGCGCCGGACCCGTCTCACGGGTGAGTCGGATGGCGTCATTCATCATGTTTCTTGTTTTTTACCAGCTAGTCAAATTTTTAGCATACAGTCAATTAAAATATACCGCCGCACCACGCAATGCGCATTGTTTCTTTTAATTTCATATTGTTAATAAGCATTCGGGTGATACTTTTTATCTAGTAGTCAAAAATTTTGTTGACAGAATCCGGGACTCCCACAAACCTAGATGCAGGAGGAGCCCATGAACATTCAACTGACCAAACCGAGTGAATCCTGGGCGGTGACCGGGGACCTGCACGCCTTGATGGCCCACGCCCGCCAGATCCGCGATGCCCATTGGGGGCGCACCGTCACCTATTCCCGCAAGGCCTTTGTGCCGCTGACCAACATGTGCCGTGACACCTGCGGCTACTGCACCTTCGTCAAGCATCCCGACTCGCCCGAGGCGAACATCATGACGCCGGAGCAGGTGCTGGCCACCGCCCGCCGCGGCGAACGGGAAGGCTGCAAGGAGCTGCTGTTCAGCCTCGGCGAGAAACCGGAACTGCGCTACGAGAAGGCGCGCAAAGCGCTGGAGAGGCTCGGCTATTCCAGCCTGACCGCCTATCTGGCCGAGATGTGCGCGCTGGTGCTGCGGGAAACCTCGCTGTTGCCGCACGTCAATGCCGGCACGCTGACCAGCGAAGAGATCGACCTCTTGCGGCCGGTGTCAGCCTCGATGGGCATGATGCTGGAAACCGTCAGCCGCCGCCTGACCCGCAAGGGCCAGCCGCATTATGCCTGCCCCGACAAAGTTCCGGTGCAGCGGCTGCGCACCCTGGAGCGAGCAGGCGAGAAAAGGGTGCCGTTCACCACTGGCCTTCTGATCGGAATCGGAGAAAACTTCGAAGAGCGGATCGAGGCGCTGCACGCGATCAATGACGCCCACGCCCGCCACGGCCACATCCAGGAAGTGATCATCCAGAACTTCCAGCGCAAGCCGGATATCGCCATGGCGAACCACCCGGAGCCGCCGCTGGAAGACATGCTGCGCACCATCGCGGCAGCCCGCATCATCCTGTCGCCGGACATCAGCCTGCAGGCGCCGCCGAATCTCAGTGCCCGCCACCTGGCCTACCTGGACGCAGGCATCAACGACTGGGGCGGGATCTCACCGGTCACCATCGACTTCATCAACCCCCAGCATGAATGGCCGGAGATCCGCCAGCTTGCCGCCTCCTGCACCCAGGCCCGGTTCCAGCTGCGCGAGCGGCTGACGGTCTACCCCAGCTACCTGGCCGCCGGAAGCGGCTTCATCGACCCGGAAATTCTGGCCCGCGCCTCCGGCATGGCGCAGGCCAACGGCCTGGCACGCGACCAGCAGCACATGGGAGAAACAGCATGACCATCCAGCCCCCCGCAGAGAAGTTTGCCGCAGTCCCGGCCGCCGTCAGCGCCGCCTCTGCCCCGGTCCGCGCCATTCTGGAGATGGCTCTGGAAGGCGGAGAGGTTTCCGAAGCCGAAGGCACAGAGCTGTTCCGCGCAACGGGCGCCGATGCAGAAGCGGTCTATGCCACCGCCGACGAATTGCGCCGCCGCGCCAACGGCGACCGGGTGTCCTTCGTGGTCAACCGCAACATCAACTTCACCAACATCTGTTACATGGGCTGCCGCTTCTGCGGCTTTGCCAAGCGCAGCGAGGACAAGGACGCCGAATGGCTGGAGCCCGCGCAGATCGTGGCGCGCGCGCAGCAGGCCTGGGACCGCGGCGCCACCGAGGTCTGCATCCAGGGCGGCCTGCACCCAAAGATGGAAGGCACCTATTACCGCGACATCGTCCGTGCCATCAAAGCGGCGCTGCCGGACATGCACATCCACGCCTTCTCCCCGTTTGAGATCTGGTACGGCGCCTCCAAGACCAAGATGTCCTATCATGACTTCCTGGCCGATCTGAAGGAGGCGGGCCTCGGCTCGATGCCCGGAACCGCGGCGGAAATCCTCGATACCGAAGTGCGGATGCAGCTGACCAAGAACAAGCTGAGCGCCGAGAAATGGGTCGAGATCATCCGCGCCGCGCATGAGGTTGGCATCCCGACCACCGCCACCATCATGTACGGCCATATCGACGGGCCCCAGCACTGGGCCGCGCACATCCGCCTGCTGCGCGACATCCAGAAGGACACCGGCGGCTTTACCGAGCTGGTGCCGCTCTCCTTCGTGCACACGGAATCGCCCCTCTGGGCGCAGAACCCGGACAAGGTGCGCCCCGGCCCCACCGCGCTGGAGGTGGACCTGATGCACGCGGTCTCGCGCATCATGCTGCACGGCTGGATCGACAACATCCAGGTTAGCTGGACCAAGCTGGGCGCGGCGCGGGCGCAAGAGATGCTGTCGCGCGGGGTCAATGACTTGGGCGGCACGCTGATGAACGAAAGCATCTCCCGCGCGGCCGGATCGGACCATGGCCAGGAAATCACCGCCCGAGAGCTGGTGCAGATCATCCGCGCCGCGGGCCGGGTGCCGGTGCGCCGCGGCACGACCTACGGTGTCCGCGAGGTTTATGAACACCACGACCCCGAGGTGATCGCGCCGCTGGTGGACCGCCAGGGCCGCGACCCGCTGGCCTTTCTCGAGATGTTCCCGGAGCGCCCAGCGCTGGAGGCCGCGGAATGAGCAGCGCAGGCAAACATATGGTGACGCTGCTGGCCGGCGGCGTTGGCGGTGCCAAGATGGCCGAGGGCCTGGCAGCTCTGCCGGACGTGGCACTGTCGGTCATTGGCAACGTCGCGGATGACGATAACTTTCACGGCCTCTGGGTGTCGCCCGATATCGACACCCTGACCTACAGCCTGGCCGATGTGATCGACCGCACCCAGGGCTGGGGCGTCGCGGATGAGGGCCACCGGGCGCTGGAAACACTCAATAAACTGGGCGCGGACACATGGATGTCGCTGGGCGACCGCGACTTCGGCCTGCACATCTACCGCACTATGCGGCGGCGGCGCGGCGACCGGCACAGCGAGATCGCCCGCGACGTTGCCCACGCTTTTGGCGTCGCGGCAGAGATCGTGCTGCCCACCGATGATACCGTGCAGACCCGGGTGCGCACCGATGCGGGCTGGCTGAGTTTCCAGGAGTATTTCGTGCGCGAACGCTGCGCGCCGGAGGTCCGGGAACTGGCTTTCGAGGGCCTCGGCCAGGCCCGTCCGACGCCGGAGGCGCTGGAAGCGGTCCGCGCGGCAGACCTGATCGTGATTGCGCCGTCCAATCCGCTGGTCAGCATTGCCCCGATCCTGGGCGTGCCGGGCATAGCGGACGCGGTGCAGGCCTCCGCCGCCCCCAAGATCGCGGTCAGCCCCTTCATCGCCGGCAAAGTCGTGAAAGGCCCCGCCGACCGGATGATGCAGGCACTGGGGGAGCGGGCAGATGCAATTGGCGTCGCCCGCCGCTACCGCGGTCTCGCCGCGACATTGCTCATCGACCACGCCGATGCTGCGCTTGGGGACGCCATCCGCGCCGAGGGGCTGGAGCCGGTCTGCAGCCGCATCCTGATGAAAACCCAAGAGGACAAGGCCCGGCTGGCCCGCGAAATCGTGGACCTAGCCTTTGCCCCGGCCCATCTGGAGGCAAGCGCATGACCCGCGGAACGAACAGCGGCAAGCGGCTGGCCGTGATCCCGATGAAAGACCCGTCAAAGGCCAAGACCCGGCTTGCGGTTGCCTTGACGCCGCAAGAGAGAAAGGTGTTGGCAGAGGGCCTTTTCCAGGCCACCGTCTCGAAACTTCAAGAGGCCCTTGCCCGGCTCCCCGGCGATGCGGTTGACATCGCCGTGGTTTCCCACAGCCCGGTGATTGCCCGGATCGCCCACCAGGCCGGCCTGATCTGCATCGACGACCAGGACCCCGGCTCGCTATCGCTGGCGGTGGAAGCCGCCGCCGGCTGGGCGGCGCAGCAGGGATACGGCGCGCTCTGCGTTCTGCCCGGCGACCTCGCCGCCCCGTCCGTGGACGACCTCACCCGCCTGCTGGCGCACCCGCTGGATGAGGCCAGTGCGGTGTTTTGCCCGGCCAAGGATCTGGGCACAAATGCGCTGCTGGCGCCCCTGCCCTGCCCCTTCCCGTTCCGCTACGGGCGGAAATCTCTGATCGCGCATCTGCAGGCGGCTGAGGCCGCCGGGCTTTGCCCCAAGGTACTGCCGCTGGCCAGCCTGCGGATCGACGTCGACACCGCCGAGGATCTTGATCACCTGCTGGCCCATAACCCGCGGGCGCTGGTGCGGGAGGGCGCGCAATGAGCCTCTCCGTCTCTCTCACCGCTATTCCCGGCGTTCCGGATATCCGAAACGGCGACGATCTGGCCGCGGTCCTGGGCGATTGCCTGGACCGGGCCGGTCTGCCGCTGAAACGCGGCGACATCCTGTGTGTCGCGCAGAAGGTATTTTCCAAGGCGGAGGGCTGCATCATCCCGCTGGCCTCGGTGACGCCCTCGGCAGAGGCGCTGAAATACGCCGAAGAGCTGAACAAGGACCCCCGCAAGGTCGAGATCGTGCTGCGCGAAAGCACCCGCGTGGTGCGCGCCTTCCGCCGCCCGGACCAGAACGAGGGCACGATGATCTGCGAGCACCGGCTCGGCTTCATCTCCGCCAATGCGGCGGTGGATGAATCAAACTTCGGCGAGGAGGACGCGGCGATGGTGCTGCCGCCCGATCCGGATGCCAGCTGCGCCCGGCTGCAGCAGGATTTGTCGCACCGTTTTGACGCCGAAATCGGCGTGGTGATGACCGACACCTTCGGCCGCCCCTGGCGGCTGGGCCAGGTCAATGTGGCGATCGGCCTGGCAAAGGTGCCCGCAACCATCCGCGAACAGGGCAATACCGACGCCTGGGGCAGGCCGCTGCAGGTGACCGAACCCGCACTGGCGGATGAAATCGCCGCCGCCTCGGGGCTGGTGGTGCGCAAGAACGGAAAGACACCGGCGGTGCTTCTGCGCGGGCTAGACTGGCAGCCCGCCGACAGCCGCGGCGCCGACATACTCAGGAAAAAACAGGAGGATATGTTCCGATGAGGATCGCAATCATTGGCGGCACCGGGCCGCAGGGACAGGGGCTTGCGTTGCGCTTTGCCCGCGCAGGGATCAAAGTGGCGCTCGGCTCGCGCGATGGCGAACGCAGCGCCGGCATCGCGGCAGAGCTGATGGCGAAGCTGCCCGCGGGCGCCGCCGAAATCACCGGTCTCGACAACGAAACCGCCACCGCGGCGGCGGATGAGATGGTGATCCTGGCGGTGCCGTTTTCGGCCCATAACGCCACGCTGGAGGCGCTGAAGCCGGGCCTCGCGGGCAAGATCCTGGTCGACATCGTGGTGCCGCTGAAAGAAGGCGACCCCAAAAAGGTGGAGATGCCCCCCGAAGGCTCCGCCACCGAGGCCGCGCAGGCGCTTCTGGGCGACGAAATCCCGGTGATCGGCGCGCTGCACAACGTCTCTGCCACCACGCTCAACAATCTGGACTGGCCGATCAACTGCGACATCCTGGTGTGCGGCAACAGCCTGCCTGCCCGAAAGAAGGTGATCGAGCTGGTCGGCGCGCTGGATGTCCAGGCCTACAACGCCGGCGACGCCGAGGCCGCCCGCTGCATCGAGGCGATCACCCCGATCCTGATCCGCCAGAACATTTCCAAGGCGGTGCCCTTCACCCATGCGGGCATCCGCATCTGGGCCCCCGATCACTGAGATTCCAACGAGGAGGAAACACACATGGAATTCGGTATTTGCTTCAAGGGCTTCGTTGAGCCCGAACGCGCCCGCGCCCTGGTCCGCCAGGCCGAGAACGCAGGCTTCACCTACTGCTGGTTCTACGACAGCCACATCCTGTGGCGCGAAAGCTTTGTCGCGATGGCGATGTGCATGGAGCACACCACCAACATGCGCTTCGGCCCGCTGGTGACCAACCCGAACTCGCGCGAATGGTCGGTTGCGGCCTCGCTGTTCGGCTCGCTGGCGAAACAGTCCGGCGGCCGTTTCGACATCGGCCTGGGCCGCGGCGACAGCGCCGTGCGGGTTATGGGCAAGAAGCCCTCGACCATCAAGCGGATGGAAGAATTCACCCATGTGGTCAAATCGCTGATCCGCGGTGAGGAAGTGCAGTACGGCGAATGCCCCGAACCGGTAAAATTCCCTTGGGCCCAGGGCTATGAGCTGCCGGTCTGGATCGGCGCCTACGGCCCCAAGGCGTTGGCCTCGGCCGGCAAGGTCGGCGACGGCGTGGTGCTGCAGATTGCCGAGCCCAAGATCATCAAATGGCTGGCGGATCAGGCCAAGGCCGGCGGTGAGGCCGAAGGCCGCGACATGTCGAACTACCGCGTGATGGCGGCAGCGCCCGCCCATACCGGTTCGATTGAGGAAGGCATCGAAAAGACCAAGTGGTTCCCTGCCATGGTCGGCAACCATGTCGCTGACATCGTTGAGAAATACGGCACCGGCGGCGATCACGTCCCGACCAGCCTGACCGACTACATCAAGAACCGCAAGGGCTACGACTACTCCAAGCACGGCCAGAGCGATAACCCGTATCTGGACTTCATCACAGAAGACATCGTCAAGAGCTTCTGCGTGCTGGGCACCCCGGATGAGCATATCGCCAAGATCCGCGATCTCGAAGCGGCGGGCACCACCCAGTTCAACATCTACCTGGACAGCGGCGACGAGGAGAAGATCATCGCCGACTACGGTGATCACATCATCCCGGCCTTCCGCGAGGACAGCACCTTGTCGTCCCCGATGTTGGCTGCGTCGTAACCATCTCCCCTGACGGCACAGCCTTCCGGCGGGCAGCCTCCCCTGCCCGCCGGTTCTGACTCCGGCGCCCTTCTTCGGACCGCCCAACCGCCCGGCCCGCTGGCCTTCGCTCTCGAGTTGTGCCAAGACAGCGCCGATTCAGATTGATATGAAATGGCGGATTCCGCATGGCGCGCATGGCATCAGAGAAACCGAAGACCAAGATTCAGCGTCAGAAAACGGAACAGATCATGGCCGCCGCGCTTGAGGTCTTTGCCCGGCACGGCTCCTCCGGCGCATCGATCAACATGATCGCCAAGACCGCCGGGCTGACCACCCCAAACCTGCTCTACTACTTCGAAAGCAAGGACGCGATCCGGCAGGAGCTTCTCGGCCGCACGCTGCAGCTGTGGATGGCCCCCCTCAGCATGCTCAGCCCGCGCGGCGAACCGATCGACGAGATCTGCGAATACATCCGCCGCAAGCTTGAGGTGTCGCGGAACTTCCCCCGGGAAAGCAAGTTCTTCGCCAATGAGCTGCTGAGCGGCCAGCCGCAAAACCGCAGCGAGATCTTCGGTCCGCTGAAGGACCTCTACAACGCCAAGATCCTGATGCTTGAGGACTGGATGCAGGAGGGCAAGATCGCAACCGTCGACCCGCATCATCTGCTGTTCTCGATCTGGGCCACCACACAGCACTATGCCGACTTCGATGTCCAGATTGAGGAAATTGCCCCTGCCAAGGCGGAAGACCGCTACGCAGAAGCGGAGGTATTTCTTCTGGAGATGTACAAGAAGCTGCTCACGGTCTGAGACTTAGGCGCTGCCGCGCCTTTCCCCTTGCAGGACGCATTTCCAAAGCGAGGAGTTCCCTTACCCTGCCGCTATGAAAGCAAGAGCACGGGTCATGATGCCTGCCGAACGCTGGCTGGCAGCGCTGCGTGACGCGGAATTGAGCTGCTTCCCAAAGTTTGGGCAGTATGATGCGTAACTTAGATTTTTCACTGCTCTTGCTGATCGGGTTTGGTTTCCTTCTCCCAGCCGGAGGACTGCAGTTGGCGGCCCGCCAACATGGCTAAGTGGCGGCGCCTTCGATTGCAGAACTCGATCCAGTGCGGAAACCTGCGTTGGCTTCCGAACCATACTCCCAGGCGTGCAGGTGGATCCGTTCGTACTTCAGAGAGCGCCACAGTCGTCTGGCAACGGTATTTCCCGCGGCCCGGCAGGCGTCTGCGAAGAAATCTGCTGAGAACCAGCAAACCGCTGCTAAACGGCTTCGTGTACAGCTGAAATGGCTGCCCTTGGTATGAGTAGGTGTGAATGAACACCTGTTTGCGACCCTGCGCCTTGCCTGGCAACTGATCCAGTCTGGCGCGGTGAGAAATATCACCACTACCCGCATCATCGTGAGCGGAGGCCTCGGAGAGGCCGGCACAGCGCGGACGAAGTGGAAACCCGCTGCATGCGTGAGCGCACCCCTTACGAGCTAGAAACGGTCGCTCACAGTGCAAGGGTAAATTTCCCAATGCTTCAGGACGTACTAAAAAAAGCAGTGGGCGATTTCCCTATGTCTGAATAGGAGGCTCGGCCAATGAATTGCGGGAAACAACTCTTGTATTGATGCAGATTGACCGGCCTTCCGACTTACCTTCCACCATAGCTGTCAGTTCGCAGGCTGCCTTGCGTCCCATTTCACGGTGGGGAACATGAACAGTGGTCAGGGCGGGGCTGACGATCTCGGCCAGTTCGATGTCATCGAACCCCGTCACCGAAACTTGCTCAGGCACCTGGACCCCCAGTTTGCGCGCCTCGCGCAGAGCGCCGGCGGCCAGCACATCGTTGCCGCACATGACTGCCGTCGGGCGTAGCGTCAGGGCCATCAAACGCCCGAAGGCCTCGGCGCCCTTGTCAATCTCGTAGGCTGTTTCGATCAGTGTCAAGGCACTGGGGTCCAGCCCGCATTCCGCCATCGCCTGCCTGACGCCCTGCACCCGGCCCTGCGCCCGGTCGTTGCCCTGTGTCATGCCCGAGATCATGGCAATCCGCTGGTGGCCGGCTGAAATCACGCTCCGCGCCAGTTCGCACATGGCGTCTGCGTTTCTGAATCCGACAGAGGGCCGCTGCGCCTCGGGATCGTAGGACCAGGCGACCAGTGACCGGACCTGGTGGCGCTCCAGATACTCGTAGATTTCTTCGTCGCGCGCGTGCCCGATCAGCAGCAGCCCGTCGGCGCCGCGGGCCACCAGGGTGCGGATCTGCTCGCGTTCCGCCTCAGGGTCGTAAGCCGAGCTGGACACCAGGAGCGTATAGCCGTTCTCGTGCAGCTGGTCCTGAAAGGCCTGCAGGCCGCGGGCAAAAATGGCGTTGTCCATGGTTGGAATGATGGCGCCGATTGTGAAGCTGCGCTTGGCTGCCATCACGCGGGCCGCGAAATTCGGCGTATAGCCCAGTGATTCGACCGCCTGCATCACCCTCTGGCGGGTAGCCTCGATCACCCGGTCCGGAGAATTCAGGCAGCGCGACACCGTGGCGGTGGAAACGCCCGCGGCCTTTGCAACATCGTTAAGTGTCGGAGCTGAGCGGGTTTTTCCCATGTGACGTCTGCCATTTCCTTTGCCCCTCGTCATACCACAAAATGCAGCGCTTGCCAGCTGCCGATGTAAGCGCTTGCATTATTGATGTAAGCGCTTACAAATAGGGTTGGGATAACAAACCGGGAACTTGCGATGTTTCTCTGGGCTGCCGCTGCCGTCTTTGCCGTGTTCTTTGCCAATGTCGCCATGGGCGCCTTTGGCGGCGGCGGCTTCCTGGGCGATGTCGGAGAGATGCTGGTTCTGTTCGCTGCCTCGATCCTGTTCGTGGCGGCCATTCTCAAGCGCGAGGCTGACCACAAGAACAAGAACGGCAGCTGACGGATCTTTAGGGAGGAAGACAATGACGAATGGCAAGGATGGCCTCAAATCTGCTGAGCGCCGCAACTTTCTGAAACTGGCCTCGGCCGGCTCTTTCACCGCGGCGCTGGTGGCCGGCGCCGGCGGGGTGCTTTGGTCGTCCGAAGCCGCCGCGCAAACCGCCAAGGAAGAGAAAGAGCGGGAGCGCGCGGCCGAGCATATCATGACCGTTGCCACGGCCTATGTGCTGGGCGCGTCGCGCAGCTATCCGATCATGCAGCTGGATCTCAAGGAGAACATCCAGAACGCCACCAACGGCAAGATCTATGTCAAACTGGCCCCTGGCGGACAGCTGGGTGCGGGCGGTGCGCTGGTGCAGAAGGTGCAGGGCGGCACCATTCAGGCGGCGCAGCATTCGCTGTCGAATTTTGCGCCCTTCGCCTCCACCGTTGACCTGATCAACATGCCCTATCTCTGCGGCTCCAACCAGCGGTTCACCAATCTGGTGAACTCCGACTTCTGGAAGGCGGAAGTGCACCCCAAGGTGGAGGCCGCCGGCTTCAAGGCGCTGTTCTATGTCAATATCGACCCCCGCGTGGTGGCGGTGCGCAAGGGCGGCAACGCGGTAATGTCGCCGGGTGACATGGCCGGTGTGAAATTCCGGGTGCCGGGATCCAAGATGCTGCAGCAGTATTACCGCATGGTCGGTGCCAACCCGACGCCAGTGGCCTGGGGCGAGACGCCCTCCGCCATCAAGCAGGGGGTGGCGGATGCGCTCGATCCGTCGGTCGGGGCACTATATGTCTTTGGCTTCAAGGACATCCTGAGCCATGTGACCTTCACCCAGGCGGTGCCGGACAGTCAGGTCTATTCCTGCAATCTGGAATGGTTCAACGCATTGCCTGCCGACGTGCAGGACGGTGTGATGTGGGGGTCGGAAATGACCGCGCATCAGAACCTGTCCAAAGTGCCCTCCGCCCGCGCCTATGCGATGGCGGAACTGACCAAGGCCGGTGTCGAATTCCATACCCTCAGCGACGATCAACTGGGCGAGTGGCAAGAGGCCGGCGGCTATCAGCGCAGCGAGTGGGATTCCTTCAAGACCGAGCTGGCAGGCTCGATGGAGAGCTTCGCCAAGCTGGAAGAGGCCGCAGGCACCCAGGGCAAATACTACGTCCACGACGCCTGAGCCTCAGAGGGCGGGGGCACCTTCGTCCGGCCCCCGCATTTTTCAACAGCCGCCTTTGCAACAGCCCGCTGGGCTGGCTGCGGGGGTGTGCCTGAACCCCGGGAATGGAAATGCACATCCTGCGAAACATCGACAAGAACGCAGAACGCTGGCTGCTCCTGGTGTTCTATGTGATGCTGGTCATCACCATGGCGATCGAGGTGATCCGGCGCGAGCTGTTTGCCTTTTCCTCGATCTGGGGCGAGGAGATCGTCCGCTATTCCTTTATCTACCTGGCCTGGATCGGCGCCGCGGCGGCGGTCAAGGAGCGCGCCCATATCCGTATCGACGTGATCCTGCATTACCTGGGGCCCCGGCCCAAGGCGCTGATCTATATCTTCGGCGACCTGGTGATGTTCATCGTGGCCTTGGTGGCGCTTTACTGGTCGTTCGAGACGGTGCTGGTCTCGGCCAAATTCGGATCGGTCAGCCACGGGTTGCGGGTGTCGATGGTCTGGTTCCTGATGGCGGTGCCCGCGGGCTTTGCCCTGATGATCTGGCGCCTGCTGCAATCCTTCCTGCGCGATTACCGCAGCCTTCGCGACGGCACGCCCGTCTTTGAAGGCGACAAGCTGTTTGATTGAGGGGCCTGAGCGATGCTGTGGAATTCACTCAATCATACGGTCGAACTGGGCTGGGACTTCTTTCTGCCGGTGATCATGTTCGTGGCGCTGATTGCGCTGGCGGTGCCGGTCTGGGCTGCCATCGGCGCGGCGGCGATCACCATGCTGGTGATGTCCGGCGACCTGCCGCTGAGCGCCATCGGTGAAAGCCTGTTCACCGGCATCGACGCCTTTGCGCTGACCGCGGTGCCCTTGTTCATCCTGACCGGCGACGTGCTGGTCCGGACCGGCCTCAGCAAGAAGTTCCTGGATGTGGCCGAGGCGCTGACCTGCTGGACACGGGGCGGCTTCGGCTCTGCCACGGTGCTGGTCTGCGGCATGTTCGCGGCGATCTCCGGCTCTGACGCCGCCGGCGCTGCGGCCGTCGGGCGGATGACCATCGCGCGGCTGGTCGAAAGCGGCTACCCGCGGCCCTATGCCTGCGCGCTGGTGGCAGCGGGCGCCTGCACCGGCATCCTGATCCCGCCCTCCATCGCCTATATCATCATCGGCCTGGTGCTGGGCATTTCCGCCTCCACCCTGTTCCTGGCGGCGCTGATCCCGGGTCTGGCGATCCTGGTGTCGATCCTGGTCACCAACATCATCATGAACCGGCTCTATACCTATGAGACCGGCGGCAACATGGGGGTGGGCGAATGGCTGGGCAACCTGGGCCATGCGCTGAAATCCGGCTGGTATGCCTTCATCGTGCCGGGCATCATCTTCTACGGCATCTTCTCCGGCCGCCTGACCCCGACCGAGGCCGGCGCCACCGCGGTGGTCGTCACCATCCTGATGGGTTTCCTGCTCGGCACCCTGAAGCTGTCGGACTTCCCGGCGATGCTGGTCAGCTCTGCCAAGGTAAACGGGGTGATCCTGCCGATCATCGCCTTTTCCGCCCCGCTAGCCGAGGCGCTGGCAATCATGGGCGTGCCGCAGGGTTTCGTGACCGCGGTGACCGGGCTGACCGATGATCCCTCGCTGCTGATCCTCCTGATGATCTGCATCCTGATCGCCGCCGGCTGCGTAATGGAGACAACCCCCAACATCGTGATCCTGGCGCCGATCCTGAAGCCCTTGGCGGACAACATCGGCATGAACGAAATCCAGTTCTGCATCATGATGATCACCGCACTGGGCGTGGGCTTCATCACCCCGCCGCTGGGGCTGAACCTGTTCGTCGTCTCCGGCATCACCGGCGAATCCATCCTCAAGATCGCCGCCCGCGCCGTGCCCTTCGTGCTGACCATGCTGATCGTGGTGCTGCTGATCGCCTACATCCCGCCGATCTCGACCACGCTGCTTCCTGATATCTACAAGTAGGACCCCCTGGAAATGACCCGTGAATATCTGAAAAATGCCGCCTTGACCCCCAAGTCGGATGCCTCCGAGACCCATAAGATCGTGCAAGGCATCCTGGATGATATTGAGGCCGGCGGCGATGCCAAGGCGCTGGAATATGCTGCCAAGTTCGACCGTTACGAAGGCAATGTCCTGCTGACGGCAGAGGAGATCGAAGCCGCCTGCGCCCTGGTGCCTGAAAAACTGAAGGCTGACATTCAGTTTTCCCACGACAATGTGCGCCGCTTTGCCGAGCTGCAGAAAAGCACGATGCAGAATGTGGAGACCGAAATCTCTCCCGGGTTTGTCACCGGACAGAAGGTGATCCCGGTGGATGCGGCGGGCTGCTATGTGCCGGGCGGCCGCTACAGCCATATTGCCAGCGCCATCATGACCGTGACCACCGCCAAGGTGGCCGGCTGCAAGCACATCACTGCCTGCTCGCCGCCGCGCCCCGGCGTCGGCGTGGCACCGGCCATTGTTTATGCCGCCCACATCTGCGGCGCCGACAAGATCATGGCGATGGGCGGCGTGCAGGGGGTTGCGGCGATGACCTTTGGCCTGTTTGGCCTGCCCAAGGCCAACATCCTGGTCGGCCCCGGCAACCAGTTCGTGGCAGAGGCCAAGCGGATCCTGTTCGGCCGGGTCGGCATCGACATGATTGCAGGCCCGACCGACAGCCTGATCCTGGCCGACGGCACCGCGGATGCGCATATCGTCGCCACCGATCTGGTGAGCCAGGCAGAGCATGGCTACAACTCCCCGGTCTGGCTGGTGACGGACGACCGCGCCCTGGCGGAAGAAGTGATGCGGCTGGTGCCCGGCTACATCGACGATTTGCCCGAGGTGAACCGCGAGAACGCCACCGCGGCCTGGCGCGACTATGCCGAGGTGATCCTTTGTGCGGACCGCGAAGATATGGCCGCCTGTTCCGATGAATACGCGCCCGAGCACCTGACCGTGCAGGCCGAGGACCTGGACTGGTGGCTGGAGCAACTGACCTGCTACGGTTCGCTGTTCCTGGGCGAGGAGACCACGGTCTCTTACGGCGACAAGGCGGCGGGCACCAACCACGTGCTGCCGACCTCGCGCGCGGCCAGCTATACCGGTGGTCTCAGTGTCCACAAATACATGAAGATCGTCACCTGGCAGCGCGCCACCCGCGAGGGCTCCAAGCCGGTGGCGGAGGCCACGGCCCGGATTGCCCGGCTGGAGGGGATGGAGGGCCACGCCCGCGCGGCCGACGTGCGGCTGGCCAAGTATTTCCCGGATGAAACCTTTGACCTGACCGCCAATGGCTGACCCGCGAACCCTGTTCGATCTGGCAGGCCGGACCGCCTGCATCACCGGCGCTAGCTCTGGTCTGGGCCGGCGGGCAGCGATCGCGCTGGCCGCAGCCGGGGCGCAGGTGGTGGTGGTGGCGCGGCGGGCGGAGGCTTTGGAAAGCCTCTGCGCGGAGATCGGCCCGACGGCCGCATATGCGGCCGCGGATGTGGCGGACCGCAGCGGGCTGGAAGCGCTGCGGCAGGCGGTCTCCGCCCCCTTCGGGGCGCCGGACATCCTGGTGCATGCGGCGGGCGTCAACACGCGGCAGACCGCGGATGAGGTGACAGCGGAGGGTTGGGATCAGACCCTGGCGCTGAACCTCTCGGCGCCCTTCTTCCTGAGCCAGGTGCTGGTGCCGGCGATGAAGGAGCGGGGCTGGGGGCGGATCGTCAATTTCGCCTCGCTCCAGACAACCCGCGCCTTTCCCGGCGGCATTGCCTATGGCGCCAGCAAGGGCGGGATCGGCCAGCTAACTCGCGCCATGGCGGAAGCCTGGTCGTCTCATGGCATCACCGCCAACGCGATCGGGCCGGGGTTCTTCCCGACTGAGCTGACCCAGGCGGTATTCGAGGATGACGCCCGCGCCGCCCGCAATGCGGCTCAGACCTGCATCGGCCGCAACGGGCGGCTGGAGGATATCGACGGGCCGCTGCTGTTCCTGTGCTCGGAGGCGTCGGCCTATGTCACCGGGCAAATCCTGATGGTTGACGGGGGGTTCACGGCGAAATGAAAGCCTTGGTTTATGAAGGGGTTGAGACGCTTGCGCTGCGCGATGTGCCGATGGCCGCGGGCCAGCCGGGCGAGCAGCTGATCCGCATCCGCGCCTCCGGCATCTGCGGCTCAGACATGCACGCCTATCTGGGCCACGACAACCGCAGGCCTGCGCCGCTGATCCTAGGGCACGAGGCCGCCGGCGTGATCGAGGACGGCCCTCATGCGGGCCGCCGGGTGACGATCAATCCGCTGGTGACTTGCGGCAGCTGCACTGCCTGCGCGTCGGGGCGCGAAAACCTCTGCGCCAGCCGCCAGATCATCTCCATGCCCCCGCGCGAGGGCGCCTTTGCCCAGTTCGTGGCGATGCCGGAGTGTAACCTTGTGACCGTGCCGGAGGCGGTGCCTCTGGAAAAGGCCGCTCTTGCCGAACCGCTGGCGGTCAGCTGGCACGCCGCCCGGCTGGCGCTGGAGGCGCTGCAACCAAGCACAGAGCGCTGCGCGCTGGTGATCGGCGGCGGTGCCATCGGCCTGGCTGCGGCATTGGCGCTCAGGGCGATGGGGGTGGCGGAGGTGACCATACAGGAGCCGAACGAAGCGCGCCGGGCCTTCCTGACGGACCGCTGCGGGCAAAAGGCGGTAGCAGAGTTCCAGGGTATGGTACCGCTGGTGGTGGACGCCGTGGGCTATGCCGCCACCCGTGCCGCGGCCTCAGTAACTGCCGCGCCCGGCGGGGTGATTGCCCATGTCGGACTGGGCGAGGACACGGGCGGCCTGGATATCCGCCGCATGACGCTGCAGGAAATCACCTTCATCGGCACCTACACCTATACCGCGCAGGATTTCCGCGACACCGCGCAGGCAATCTTCGACGGCCGTCTCGGCCCGCTGGACTGGCCCGAGCAGCGGCCGCTGTCGGACGGCGCAGCTGCCTTCCGCGACCTGCGGTCCGGCGCGGTGGCAGCCCCCAAGATCATCCTCGACCCCTGGGCCTAGGCCCGCGCACGGAGCAAACGGAGAGCAACCATGTATGACAAAATCCTGGTTCCCATGGCCCTGGATCACGGCGTATCTGAGACCACGCTGAAGGCCGCCGCCACCCTGTGCAATCCGAGAGGGCAGATCACCGCGCTGCATGTTTATGAGGCGGTGCACAGTTCGGTCACCGCCTACCTGGACGAAGACACAGTGCGAGAAGGCTTCGACAAGGCCCGCCAGCTGCTCGCGGCAAAGACCGCAGGCCTGGACAATGTGACGGCGGAAATCGTCAAGGGCCGCTCTTACCGCGCCATCATCGATTACGCGGAGCAGCACGGCGTGGACTGCATCGTCGTCGGCTCCCACAAACCGGGGCTCAGCGACTTTTTCCTCGGCTCGACAGCCGCCCGCGTTGTCCGCCACGCACCTTGCGCGGTGCATGTCTGCCGCACCGCCTGACTCAGAAACACGATACCCGAAGCAAAGGCTACCCACCATGAACATAGACAAGAGGATCGCTGACGATCTGGCCGCCAACGGCGTCTCCTTCGTCACGACCGTGCCCTGCAAGCAGCTGGCCGGCGTGATCGAGGAGATCGACCAGCGCGACGATATCTTCCACATCCCCTCCAACAAGGAGGATGAGGGCATGGGGCTCTGCGCCGGCGCCTGGATGGGTGGCAAGCGCCCGGCGATCATCATGCAGAATACCGCCATCGGGGTCACCATCAACACGCTGGCGACGCTGATCCAATACTACCGGATGCCGTTGCCGATGCTGATCTCCTACCGCGGCGAGCTGCGCGAGCCGGTGGCTTGCCAGGTGGAAATGGCCGTGCATACCAAGGCGTTGCTGGCCCAGCTCAACATCCCGACATACCACTTCCACTGGCAGAAAGATGTCGAGGAGCTGGACAACATCCTGAAATACACCTTCATGTGCAACAAGCCCGTTGCCATCCTGACCGACGCCAATTTCTGGGGAGGCTATGGCGACCAATGATCCGTTCTGAAATCCTGAAAAAGATCGCGCCGATCCTGCGCAACGAACTGGTGGTCTGCAACATCGGCATTCCGTCACAAGAGCTGCACGCCATCGACGACCAGCCCAGCAACTTCTACATGCTGGGCACCATGGGGCTGGCGTCCTCCATCGGTCTGGGGCTGGCACTGGCGCAGCCGAAACCGGTCATCGTGATCGACGGTGACGGCTCGATCCTCACCAACCTCGGCACCCTGCCCACCATCGGCAACAACGCGCCCGGCAACTACATCCTGATGATCATCGACAACGGTTCCTATGGCTCCACCGGCGATCAGCCGACCTATACCAGCCAGCGCACCGATCTGGCGGGCATGGCGCGCGCCGCCGGCTGCGCCCGGGTGGTGGAGGTGCAGGACAAGGACACCGGCCCGGCGCTGGAGGAAGCCCTATCCAGCGGCGAGGCAACGGTGCTGGTGGTCAAATGCGACAGCGGCAACGCCAAGATGCCGGTGATCACCATGGATCCGGTGGTAATCCGCGACCGCTTCATGAAGGCCGTGGCCGGCTGATGGGCGCAGGCGCCATCCATTCGGCCGAGGATGCCCGCCGCCTGGCCCGGCGGCGGCTGCCCTGGATGGTGTTTGACTATATCGACGGCGCCGCAGGGCAGGAAACAGGGGCGGCGCGCAACCGCGCTGCCCTTGACGCCATCACCCTGCGGCCCCGTATCCTGCGCGATGTCAGCCGGCGCTCGCTTGCCACCCGGGTTTTCGGCGCCGAGGCAGACCGGCCTTTCGGGATTGCCCCGATGGGCATGTGCAACCTCGCAGCCCCCGGCGCCGACCTGATGCTGGCCCGGCTGGCAGCACGCTACCGGGTGCCGCATGGGGTATCCACTGTCGCCTCGACCCCTTTGGAAACCATCCTGGAGGCGGCAGAGGGCTATGCCTGGTTCCAGCTCTATTTCAGCGGCGACGGCACCGGCACCTTCAGGCTGGCCGAGCGCGCCCGCGCGGCCGGCTATCAGACGCTGGTGCTGACGGTCGACGTGCCCGAGGTCGGCCGCCGCCCGCGCGAATTGCGCCACGGCTTCAAAATGCCGTTCCGCATCGGCCCGCGGCAGTTCCTCGACTTTGCCCTGCACCCGCGCTGGTCGCTGACGGCGCTGCTGAAGGGCAAGCCGGTGATGGCGAATTTCGAGATGGAGGGCTATGACTTCGACCGCACCGAAAGCCGGGCCCGTGCCACCTGGGACACGCTGGCCCGGCTGCGCGATCTCTGGCCCGGCAAGCTGGTGGTGAAGGGCGTGCTGGACGCCGAAGACGCCCGCGCGCTGGTGTCCGCGGGCGTTGACGCCATCCAGGTCTCCAGCCACGGCGCGCGGCAGCTGGAGGCTGCGCCTGCCCCGATAGAAAGGCTTGCAGAAATCCGTTCCGATCTTGGGCCGGAGTTTCCGGTTTTCTACGACAGCGGCATCCGGTCCGGCGAAGATGTTCTCAAGGCTCTGTCGCTTGGAGCGGACTTCGTGTTTGCCGGGCGAATTCTGCAATATGCAATCGCCGCCGCTGGAGAGCCGGGGCTGGAACAGCTGTGGGATGCTCTTAGTGAAGAATTGAGCATCGCCATGGCGCAGACCGGGCTGACGTCGTTGACCAGCAGCAGTCTGGAGGGCGCGGCAGCAGCCCAGTTAAAGTGAACTTTCCCTGCGACCGCGGCGGCTGCAGAGAAACCGCGGAAGGCAGTTCAGCCCTCGCTGCGATGCGTGAGGCTTTCGACATGCCGAAACGCGGTCTGTCCCTTTGAAGCTTGCTGCACTTTTGAAATACCATAAGTCGTCGAGAGGATAGCAGGAGCAGCACCCTCCCTTATTGATCATTCCACCGAACTTGCGCCGCCAAGTGCTGTAGCTCAAGCCGCTGAACCGCGCAGGTTGCCGGTCTTGCGGTAAATTTGCGCAACCTTAGTTTTGCGCTTTGAGTGGGCACCATAGGAATCCGGATCGAGGCCAATAAATTTACCCTTTCACGAACCAGCCTTGTTTACTGGCGGATGGAAATGTGCAGTGGTTCATGGAAGCGTCCTGGCAATAGACACTGTAAACTGATCATGAACGGTTCCTCCATCCAACGCAGGATCGACTTGCGCGTTCCTTAATCTGCCCGGCTCCGCGAAGAACTGCTCAACGGAGTAAACTTCCACAGCCTGCGAGAGGCTCAAATCCTGATCGAGCAATGGAGAAAACACGGCAACATCAAACGGCCTCACAGCGCTCTGGGGTATCGACCGCCTGCGCTGGAAACCATCGTTTCGGCGGATCGCAGGCCGGTCATGCACTAACAGTCAGACTGGACCACTCAAGTGAGGCTGATCAGTGATGCCAATTACCTCCAGGAGCTCCGCATTCCTCAGCTATTCAGAATCTGTACTGCCTAACTAGTCTGGCGGGTAATCAGTTCGCTGGCTTTTTCTCCGATCATGATTGCAGGCGCATTGGTGTTGCCCGAGACGATCTCCGGCATGATTGAGCAATCTGCCACCCGCAGTCCGCGAATTCCATGCACACGGAGCTCGGCGTCGACCACCGCATCCTCGCCCTGGCCCATCTTGCAGGTGCCGGTGGGGTGGTAGATTGAGGCGGTGTTGCTGCGCGCCCAGTCCAGCGTGGCTTCGTAATCATCCATTGGCAGGTCTGCACTGGGGCGGAACTCTTCCGAGATCTTCGAATTCAGCGGCGCGTGGCGGGCGATCTTGCGGGCGATGTTCACCCCGGCCACCAATGTGCGGCAATCGGTTTCAGTCGAGAGGTAATTCGGAAATATCTTTGGATAGGTGTTCGGGTCCGAGGACACGATCCGGATCTCTCCCTTGCTTTCCGGCCTCAGCTGGCACACCGACATAGTAAAGGCTGAGAAGGGATCCGCCCCCTTGCCAGGGTTCTCGGCCGACAGCGGCTGCACATGAAACTGGATGTCCGGGGTTTCCAGATCGTCGCGCGTCTTCATGAAGCCGGTAGCAAGGCTTGCAGCCATTGTCATCGGGCCGGCCCGGAACAGAGCATACTTCAGGCCAATCTTGGCCTGGCCGAACAGAGTGCGGACCTCGTCGTTCAGCGTCGGCTCGTTGCATTTGTAGACCAGACGTGCCTGCAGGTGGTCCTGCATGTTCTTGCCGACGCCATAGAGGTTCTTTTTCACCTCAATGCCGTGTTCGGCAAGCTGTGCGGCCTCGCCAATGCCCGACATCATCAGGACCTGTGGCGAGTTGATAGCGCCGCCTGACAGCACGATCTCGCGCCGCGCTGTTATGCGCTGGATCTGTCCTGCCCGGTCCTTGTACAGAACCGCCACGGCGCGGCCCTCCTGGATGTCGACCTTCTGCACCATCGCGCGGGTAATGATCTGCAGGTTCTCGCGGTTTTTCACCGGATTCAGAAAGGCCACGGCAGAACTGCAGCGACGGCCGTTCTTGGCAGTGAGCTGGAAGAAACCGACGCCTTCCTGGGTGGCGCCGTTGTAGTCAGGGTTGAAGGGGTAGCCCGCCGCCTGCGCCGCGGCGACCCAGGCATCTGTTATTGGGCGCTGGATGCGCATGTTGGAAACCGACAGCGGACCGCCGGTGCCATGAAATTCATCCGCGCCGCGTTCATTGTTCTCGGAGCGTTTGAACAGCGGCAGGACATCCTCCCAGCCCCAGCCGGCATTGCCCATCTGGCGCCAACGGTCATAATCCTGCGGCTGGCCGCGCACATACAACAGGCCATTCAGCGAGGACGAGCCGCCCAGGACCTTGCCGCGGGGCCATTCGATTGAGCGGCCGTTCAGACCCGGATCCGGCTCGGTCTTGTAGCACCAATCGACTGACGGATTGTGGATCGTTTTGAAGTAACCGACCGGGATGTGGATCCAGGGATTGATATCCCGCCCGCCAGCCTCCAGCAGCACCACTTTATTCCTTGGATCCGCACTCAGCCGGTTGGCAACAACACAGCCGGATGACCCTGCGCCGATGACAATGAAATCCGCGTCCAAAACCATCCCTCCCGAACTCTCGATGAAAAAACTTCTATACAGAATGTGTAAATTGGTCTAGCATTTTTTGATACGAAACGTCTCAATAATTGATCTTAGGGAGGAGAATTATGGGGCTGACCAATAAACTGAGCCGTATTTCGCGGCGGGATCTGTTCCGCGTGGCAGGGACTTACGGGATGAGTTCGACCCTGCTGGCGGCAGGCGGATTCGGCGGCGCGATGAGCCTGGCGAATCTCGCCTCGGCTGCGGAATCAACCTATGAGAAGCGCTACGCCAAGCCCGCCAAGCACACTCTGAAGTTCGGCGCTTCCGGCTTCAACGCGCGCAATCTTCTGATCGAGCGGGCAGGCGCGCTGGAGTTCGCCCGGGACCTCGAGGCCCGCACTGACGGTGAAATCCGTATAGAGTTCATCGGTGACAACCAGATTTGCGGCCAGCTGTCCTGCGTTGAGAAAACCCAGCAGGGCATCGTCGACATCTACGCCGCTTCGACCCAGAACTCGGCCGGCGGCGCACCATACCTGAACGTGCTGGACTATGCCTTCATGTTCCCAGGCCGCGCGTCCCAGTACCATTTCCTCTATCACCCGAAGAGCCAGGAAATCCTGCGCGACCCGCTGGAGAAGCGCCACGGGCTGAAGTTCCTGTTCAGCCATTGCGAGCTGCGGGGCATCCAGCTGGGCCTGAAATACAAGGACCAGCCGACCATCACCAAGCTGGAGCAGCTGTTCGGGACCAAGAACCGCGTTACCGGCACCCAGCTTGGCCGGATTGCGATGAATGCCCTGAACCTGAACCCTGTGCCTGTGGCATGGGAAGAGACCCTCGACGGGCTGAAGCAGGGCCTGATCGACGGCGCCGAAACCTGGGCCTCCGCAGTGGCCTATGCCAACATGGCGCCAGTGGTCTCGCAGTCCGTCGATCTCAAGTTCTTCTGCGGCACTGAGCACACCTCGATGTCGGCCAAGGTCTTTGACGGCCTCGAAGGCTATCTGCAGGACGCAGTGATGGAGAGCGCCTATTGGGCGCAGGCCCATGTGCAGGCGGCAAACGAGGCGGCGCTGGTCAAGACCGTCGGCTTCTCCGACCCGCAGCTTCCAGGCACGGTGTTTGCGGAACACGGCGTGCGCCCGGCCTTCCTGCCGGACAGCGAAATCCGCATGGCCGAGGAAATGTGCTCGCCCGAGTTCCAGCCGCAGCTGTGGGAGCAGTGGCGCGACCGCCTGAACAAATGGGCCGGCGGCATCGACACTTATCAGGAAATCTACAACATCGCGCGCGAAGTCGACAAAGACATGAAGCCCGAAAACGTGGAGCCGCGCCGCTGGTGGAAGGGCTGAAACAGGCCCGAATTGCGAGCAATAGGCCGGCGCCCGTCTGCGTCGGCCTTGTTTGCCCGGCATGATCCAGCAGGATCACAGGGCAATGAGGGGAGGATAACATGCAGCTTTGGCCGGACATCGGCGCCATTTTCAGCGCCTTCGCATCCCAGGACAGCTGGGAAATCCGCAATGCCTTGGAAAGCAACGCGGCCTGGGTTCTGGGAACAGTTGCCGCCGCGGTCGGCGGGTTGCTGGTGATGCTGATCTACCGGCTGGTGCCGCTATTGGACCGGCACCTAGAGCGCACCATCATGGTGTGGAGCTACCTGGCGATTGCCTTCATCATCTTCTGGGGGGTGATTGACCGCTTCGTCTTCAAGAACCAGCAACCCTGGTCCACGACAATTCCGCCGCTGCTGTTCATGATCATGGCTTGGTTCGGGGCAGCCTTCAACGTTCGGCTGCGGACACATCTGAGCTTCTCGGAATTTCGCACCATTATGCCCCGCTGGGCGCAGATGGGCTGCCTTACCCTGGATGCGGTGCTGTGGTTCGGCTTTGCAGTGATCGTCTTTGTCACCACAACCAGACTGACCGCGCTGTCGGCCTCTAACTTCCAGATTGTTCTGGGCACCGACAGCGTGCTGCAATGGTGGTTTCTGATCACCGCGCCCCTGTCTTTTGTCCTGATGATCGCCCGGGTGTTTGAAAACCTGGCCGACGACATCCGCAACTACCGCAGCGGCGCGCCGCTGATCAAACAGGCCGTGATCGGAGGAGACGTGTAATGGATACCGGAACCTGGGTCACGCTGATCTCGATTGGGGTCACCTTCCTGTTCATGCTGGGCGTGCCGGTGCTGCTGGTCATTGGCTATTGGGTGATCGGCTGTTCCTTCGTGCTGGGGCTGACTCTCGACAACATGGGCGCGGAGCTCTTGAATGTGTTCAACAAGGGCTTTGCGCTCTTGGCGATGCCGCTGTTCATCCTGACCGGCGACCTGATCAACCAGTCCGGCATCGCGCGGCGCCTGTCCGATTTCGCCTATGCCTGCCTTGGCTGGATGCGCGGCGGACTGGCGATGGCCTCGCTCGGTGCCTGCGGGCTGTTTGCCGCCATTTCCGGCTCCAACTCGGCAACAACCGCCACCATCGGCTCGATGCTGCACCCGGAAATGGTCAAGGGCGGCTATGACGAGCGCTTCTCTGCCGCCACTGCCGCGGCAGGCGGCACCGTCGGCATCATCATTCCGCCGTCGATCATCTTCATCGTCTACGGCTTCCTGATGAACCTGCCGATCTCGGATCTGTTCGTCGCGGGCATCCTACCGGGCGCGATGATGGTCATCGGCATGCAGCTCGCCTGCTGGATCATCTGCCGCCGCAACGGCTGGGGGTTCCTGATCCCCCTGCAGCTGAACCGGGTCCTGAAAACCGCCTTCGGCGCCTGGCTCGGCTTTTTTGCCATCGGGCTGGTGCTGTGGGGCATCTACACCGGCAAATTTTCCCCCACTGAGGCGGCGGGCGTAACCGTTGGCTTTTGCGTCATCGCAGGCGTGCTGTCCTGGGTGGTAACAAAAATCACCGGTGCCCGCAGCGGCAAGACATGGGAAGAGAAATCATATGCCGAAATGCTGGTGGTCGAAGGCTTCACCATCCCGCAGATCCCCGGCATCGTGGTGCGCTCGGCCCAGATCACCGGCATCCTGGCGCCGCTGATCGCGATTTCCGTGGTAATGCAGCAGATCCTGTCGCTCCTCGGTGCGCAGCAGGCGATCGGCGGGTTTGTCACCTCGATGGGCGGCTACCACGCGGTTCTGTTCACCTCGATGGTGATCGTTTTCTTCTCCGGCATGGTGCTTGAAAGCCTGCCGGTTACCATCATCCTCGCCCCGATACTGGCGCCAATTGCGGCCTCGGTCGGTGTGGACCCGATCCACTTCTCTGTAATCTTCCTGGTCGGTGCCTCCATCGGCTTCATCACTCCGCCCTATGGGCTGAACCTCTATGTCGCATCGGGTGTGACCGGTGTTCCGTATTTCCGCCTGCTTCGCTATACGGTTCCCTACCTTGCAGCCCTGATTGGTGTGTGGGTTCTGGTCTCGCTGGTTCCTGACTTCGCCTTGGCGCTGCTGCCCAACAAGTAGGGATGTGACGGTGATGGCAGAGGACACGTCGGAGAAGAAAGAAGGGCAGATACCCACCAACCTGCGCCTGTTGGTGCTGCTGGAGGAAGTGGCCCGCCGCGGAGAGGCGGTGAAACCGGCGGAAATGATTGAAGCCATGGGCCTGCCCAAGCCGACTGTCCACCGTCTGATGCAAACTGCTGAGGCTGAAGGCTTTCTGCAACGCAACCTCGACGGCCGGGCCTACGGGCCCGGTCCGCGGCTGCGAAAGCTGGCCTTCAACACCATGTCCTCCGAGCATCTCCGCACCGCGCGCCTCACCATCCTTAAAAGCGTCGCCGAGGAGCTGGGCGAGACCTGCAACCTTGCCACCCCTGACCGCGAGGGAATGATCTATCTTGACCGGGTGGAAACCAAATGGCCGCTGCGCATCCAGCTGCCGATCGGCACCCAGGTGCCGTTTCACTGCACCGCCAGCGGTAAGATGTACCTATCGACCCTGAAACCCAGCACGCTGGCAGCCGTGCTGCGCGCCCGAACGCTGGAGGCGGTGACAGGCAAAACATGCACCGACCCGGATGCGCTTAGCGCCGAATTGGAAGCCATTGCCAAGCGCGGTTATTCCACCGACGACGAGGAGTTCATCGCCGGCATGGTCGCCGTTGCCGTCCCAGTGCGTGACACCCGCAACAGGCTGCTTGCAACGCTCTCCGTCCACGCCCCGGTCCAGCGCCACAGCCTGCAAGAGCTGACGGAGTTCCTCCCATCTCTGCAGAAGGGAGCAGGGGAGCTGGCGAGCCTGACCTGAGGCGCTGCGACGGAAAATTCATCTCCCTGAAGTGTTCCCTGCATAGTCCGTGCTAATTCCTTCACCCTGTTCAAGCGGTATGTTTGCCCAAGGCGCTGTCGGCCGTTGCCAGAATTTGCCGTTCCATCAGGCGCATGGGCTGGTGTCGTGCTTTGGTTTCATCAAGTTTGCCAAGGCCTTGGTCCTATCAGCTCCGCGGGGCGTTCCTCATTGTGGTCTCAACGCCAGGCCTTTAATTCTCTGCAGCATCTTCAAGCCTCATGAACCAATGGCGGTTCGTCACCTGATCCTCCCCCACTGAAGTGCTCCGCCGTTATGTTTAAGAAAACGGAAGATCAGAATAGGAACGAAGCGACACAAGCCCAAAGAGATTGTCACTAGGTTTCGGCAGATTGAGGTGCTTGTCGGTCACGGGATGCAGCGCGTGGATGCGATCCGCGAAGTACGCATCACCGAGCAGACCTACTACTGCTGGCGCAAGCAATATGGCGGGATGGGAACCGACCAGCTCATGGAATTCAAACGGCTGCAGAAAGAAAACAAGCGGCTGCGTCGCGCCGTTCCGGATCTAACCCTGGACAAGCTCACCCTGTCGGAGGCCCCAAAGGGAAACTTCTGAGCTGCGCTCGCCGCCGAGCCTGCATTGAGCATGTGCGCAGTCAGTTCAGGGTGTCGGAACGAAAGGCCTGCCGTGTCCTGGGGCAGCATCGTTCCACGCAGAGAAAGTTGCCAAGAGGCCGGGCCGGCGAGGCGCGCCCGGTCGCGGACATAGTTGAGCTAGCGCACCAATACGGCCGCTACGGTTCCCGGCGGATCGCGGCCTTGCTGAGGGATGTCGGCTGGCAAAAGAACGACAAGCGTGTCGAACGCCTGTGGCGACGTGAGGGGCTGAAAGTGCCTGCGAAACAACCGAAAAAGGGACAGCTCTGGCTGAACGACGGATCATGTGTCCGGTTGCGGCCTGAGTATCGCAACCGCGTCTGCAGCTACGACTTCGTGCATTGCCGGACCGATGATGGAAAGGCCTTCCGCACGCCGCAGCGGGCGACTGCCATGACCGGCGGAAGGCCGCACACTCCCTAAAGAAGGTGGAGAGCCGGATACAATACATCCTGACGGCAATGGAGGACGGCATGTAGACTGCATCGATGGAGGGCAAGATGGCTGAGATGGACGGCGAGAAGGCCCGCCTAGAGGCGGTCATCGCTGCCAACCCGGAGCCCCCCGCCCTGCAGCTGCATCCGAGCCTCTCAGCCCGGTACCGGGAGCTGTTCGAGGATCTTGCTGGCTCTCTGAATGCGCTGGAAGTGAGGCGGGAGGCCACTTCGTCGTTGCGGGCGCTGATTTCGGAAGTTCGGATGGTTCCGGACACTGATGCGCCCAGCGGCCATCAGCTTGAACTTGTTGGGTAACTGGCGGGGATCATGGCATTGGGGATGCCGGAATCGAAAATGCCGCCCGCTGTCTGCATAGGCTTGGTCGGACACGGTGGCTGCGGGAGCAGGATTTGGACACTGTTTCATTCAAGCCCAATAGCTGGCGGTTGCGGTGCCAGCCGCCATCCGTTGCAAGCGCTACTTAGGTATCTTCTTACGTCCACTGTGCGCAGATAGCTGCCGCTGCAAAGTTGCGAACTGTGGCCGCCGTTCGGAACCTGACCGGGATATTGCTGACATTCGCCGTAAGTGCAGTATGGGCGAAAGTCAGCAAGACGCAGAATGTGACAACAGCAGCATGTATCGCCGGGCTCGTCCCAGAAACACCCTGAATACTATGAAAGCCTCTTGGTTTCGCAAGCAATAGACTCACTCAGAATTTCCAAAGAGCCGTCAGCAACCAATTCAGCAACAAGATCTGCGACTCGTGCTTGCGCCTTACCCACGGAATCCGCGGCTTCGTCGAGTTCGTCCGCGTATTGGTCAGGATTACCTGGGTTCTGGCGGCGCGACCGTGCCAGGCCCTTAGAGGCAACTGCAAATGCTTCGCGGGCCTCGGCATAGTCTTTGGCGGCGGCGATCACGGCTTGTATCCGCTCGAACTGCGTTTTTCTGTAGCTAACGGCATTGGCACTCATTTAAAACACTCCTGGAAAATTTTGGGCAGGCCCGGTCTGTCAAGCTCATCCCCTCTATTGTGAAGCCACTGCTCCACAGAAACGGCGCGATAGGCGTTAAGTCCTTCTGGCTGAAACACGAAACCGAAACCTTAGACATATACATCCGCTCAGCTCAGGATTATACATTTGCAACTCGAAGTATAATTCTAATTGCTGGCGGGGTAGTTCTATGTATGATGCTGGCATGACTGGACAAGATGTAAGCTCGCACCCCGCGAATGATGTGAAGGCTGAGCGTTGGAGGCAGCGCCTGCGGCAGGCGCTGGACATCCGCGGCCTCGACTATGGCGAGATCTCTGAAGCTGCAGGCAACAACGCCGAATACGTCAGCAAAGTGTTGAACGGGCGCTTCAATCCCACTGTGGTACGTATCATGCGGATTTGTGAAGCGGCGAATATCGACATGGCCTATCTCTTTTCTGAAGAAACGGATTCAGTTGATCGCAGTGTTCTAAGCAAGGCGGCGGAACTTACCGAGGACGACGCCAAGCTAGTCAGCCGGCTTATCAACAGCGCCCGCTCGCGCTAGCTCTATCCTTTCAATGATTTTTATAAACAAATGGGTTCCCTGACTTGGCCATTCCCGATTGGCGGCAGCAACTGAGTGCAAGAGCGTTTCAAGGGTGGATGCGGTAATTTTGTCTCTTTGCACGTCCCCCTCCGGCCTGAAGAAAAATTGTCATTTGTGATAATCGCCCAAAACGATATGTTTGAATTAAGTTGCATACTATGCGTGTGGTTCACAATATGAGAAGTGATATTCGGGGCGTTCTTTTAAGGTCATTGGATCAATTATCGGAATGCGGTTATTCCATCGGAGTCGGCTTTGACGGCGTAGAACCGGTCTTTGTTCACAGCACCTATAACCAGCGCTGGATAGACCGATATGTCGATCAGGGTTACCTGCTGATAGATCCGACTATTCAGTTCGGGCTGAGCAGCATCGGCCAGGCAACCTGGAAGGAGCTTGAACGCCTTTTCCCGTCATCCAGGGCATTTTTTGAAGATGCCGCAAACTATGGGCTGCACCACGGGAATACCCTGGCAATCAGCGCTGACGGGCGTGTCTCGGTTCTGAGCTGCTCCGGCCCTGAGTGGGGCAAAGAGGACCTGCGGATCGCGCGTACAGCCCTGCACGCACTCCACGCACTGGAGTACGAGCCGTCAAACCCGGTTACGCTGACGGAGCCGGTGAAGGATGTCCTCCGTCTGATGTGCGGCGGTTGCAAGGATCAGGAAATCGCGAACCGTTTGGGCGTAAAGCTGGAAACCGTCCGGGCAAGACGCAGAACCGCCCTGCAGGCGCTTGAAGCGAAAACAAGCGCGCAGCTCATATCACAAGTGATAAAATTCAAACTAATCTGAAGGTTGAATATTTCAAACGGCCAAGGCTGTTTCAACATGGCGCTGCAATTAGGAGAGCGCCATGCAATTACACATCTTTCCATTCGAACAGCGGTCCGCCTTCAAAGTGGAGTACCAAGGCTTCCTCGCGCTGCGCAAACAAAAGCTGGTAGACGAACTCGGCTGGGGATTGCATCACGACGGAACCTTCGAGCGGGATCAGTACGACCGGCCGGGAGCTATCTATTCCCTCGTGACGAGAGGCAGCCGGATCATTGCCGGAGCCCGCGCCGCCTCATGCGGCGATAGTGACGGATACTGGAGCTACATGCTCAAGGACGCTAGGGACGGCAAGATCCAGGGCATCCCCGGAGGGCTGCTCAGCGAGTACCCGGAGACAAACCGGACTTGGGAATGCACGCGGTTTGTCATGGACGAAACCCGGGCGGACACGGCAAAGCCTTCCATCGAAACCAAGCTCGTCGTCGCCGGATTGTGCATGACGGCGTTCAGCTTCGGGGCATCCGAAATGATGTCCCTGTCACCCCGAGGCCTGGGGTTGCTGCTGAAACGGTTCGGCTACAAGGTCCGGAAAGAGGCCGCCCGCTACATCTGCGGCGACGACGGGCGCGAGTACCGGACGTTTCTGATGGCCTGCAATCCCGCGGTCAACCAGGATCTGGCCGTTCACTACATTTCGCCTGGCTCCCTGCCCGTCGCACCGCTGCAACTACAAGGAGCCGCCTAACAAAAAATACTGGTTCAATGTCCCTGCTTAGCTTTTGACTGTTCGGCTTTAGGTGGCCGGGTTAGATCAGTACGGGTAGCCGGATGCTCCCGGACTCGAAAGCCGGATCACCCCGGAATACCCACCCCGCTCTGCAGCCAATCTAAGCCCCAAATTGAATGGCCGGTCAGTGCTGTTTGCCCCACGCTTCACGCGCTAAGGCTTGAGCACTGGCTGATGACCAGTATGGGCTACAGCTGATTTCAGCAACGATGCAGCATCCGCCATTTGGAATATCCCACCCGAGTGAAGGACGGCTCTTTGCAGACATTGGTCAAGAGTTCGATTTGCTGCGGTGCAGCCTGTCATCAAAGGCTTTCGCCACGTCCGTGAAATCGTGTTTGGCTCGTACCCGCGCCGCCGGAACCAAGCCTGTTCGTTCAAGAGTTCAAGAAGGCGGGCTGGCCCGTTTTGGCTGCCTAGTGCTTTACGGTCATCCGATAAAAGCGATTGCAATGTCCAGCGGCGCGGCTTTAGAACTCAGTCCTTCGGCAGTCCGAGGCTTTGAAGGGAATACAGCATTGGATGTCTCATCCCCTGCTTGGTTCCAGGCAGGGAATGGGGCTTCGGGCGAGATCAGACATCATGGCTGGAACGGTCGCCCAATGTCACGTTCAGGATCACTCCCTTGCCCTTGCTCAAGACCACGGGAAATTCCCGCTAGGTGACAGGACAGTCCCGGTCATAGCCTGGCTTGCAGAACTAATGCTGATCATAGGGGGCAATTCAGGCAGACTGCGGAAAGCGGTTTCTATCGGAAACTTAAAGTGCCGCGCCATTGGTTTTGGCAAGGCTTATGCCACTGTCCTGCAGCGCACTGCGCACGGCAACTGCAATTGCAAGGGCTGCCGGGGTGTCACCATGAAGGCAGATGGTGTCGATCCGGGTTCCGATCCGTTTTCCGCTGGCTGTTATTATGGCTCCCTCGCGCACCATCTCTACCATCCGCCGCCCAGCCTCTGCCGGGTCATGTATCACAGCGCCCGGCAGGCTGCGGTCCACCAGCGTCGCATCGTCGTTATAGGCGCGGTCGGCAAAGATCTCGCACGCAGTGTTGCACCCCACTTCCTGTGCTGCCTGCTGCTGGGCGGTGCCCGCCAGCACCATCACGATGATCTCCGGATCGACTGACAAGGCCGCCTGATAGCAGGCCCGCGCCATCCCAATGTCTTCCGAGGCCATGTTTGCCAGCGCCCCGTGCAGCTTCAGGTGCCGCACTGCACCTCCGGCTGCGCGCGCCATCGCCTGCGCTGCACCCAGCTGGTAGCGCACCATGTTGCCCAGCGTCCCATACGACACTGACATCCGGCGGCGGCCAAAACCCTGCAGGTCGGGAAAGCCCGGATGCGCGCCAATCCCAACATCCTTGACCACCGCATTCTTCATAGTCGCGGCCATCACATCCGGATCGCCCGCGTGAAAGCCGCAGGCGATATTGGCCGAGGTCACGATATCCAGCAGCCCGGTATCATCGCCCAAGGACCAGCTGCCAAAGCTTTCGCCCATGTCGGCATTCAGATCGACCGTCCTTGTCACGTCATCTCCTCACAAGACATCATCTTCACCGGCAATCGCGCCGCTGATCAGCTGATAGGACAGCAAGTTGGACATGGTGCGCGGGTCCCGGATCAGGGGAAAGCACAGGCTGCCCAGACCCTTGCGCCGCTCCGCCTCGGCCCGCTCCAGCGCCACGGCTTCCTCCAGCGCAATGAAACGGAACTTCAACGCCATTCCCGCCGCCGCCTGCGCCAGCACGGACAGATCGCAAGGAAGAACCGTGCCGATCCGCGGATAGCCGCCCGTAGTCTGGCATTCCGACAGCAGAACATAAGGCGTGCCATCGCCGGTCACCTGGATATCGCCAGGCACGATCACCTCCGACACCACCGTGCGCGCGCCTTCAGGGCGGAAGCCCACGCCACTGCCCTCCAGCGGCACACCCATGCGGTTGCCTCGGGCGCCGCGGCGGAAGGTTGACTGCTCGAACCGCGAAAGCTCAGCTTGAGGGAACAACGCCGTCTGCAGACTGGGCACAACCCGCACCGTGCCGCCCTCGAACCGGTTCTCGGGCGCCAGCCCAAGCCCGGTGGTGCGGCCGCTGTCAGGACCGGTTTCCAGCACATCCCCTTCTGCCAGCGGCGCGCCAATGCCCGCCGCCAGATGCGCCGAGCGCGCGCCCAGATGCACTGGTGTCTGAATGCCGCCGCCCACATGCAAGTAGCCATAACAGCCGCTGCGCGCAGCCCCGATGGTCAAACGCGCGCCGACGGGAAGCAGGTGGCTGGCGCTCCACGCCACGGCGGTTCCGTCAATGCTCGCCCGCATCGGCGCGCCAGTCAGCGCGATGCGCAGATCGCTGTTCGCCTGAAACTCGCCGCCCATGCCGGCCATCTCGACCGCCGCCAGATCCGCGCCCTGCCCCAGCAGCGCCGCGCCCTCGGCCAGCGCCAGCCGGTCGGCAGCGCCGCCGCGCGAGACCCCGTATTCCAGCCAGCCCGGGCGGCCGCCGTCCTGAAAGGTCACCCCCGGTCCGGCGCGTAAGACGATCAATGTACCGCTCATGTCAGCGCCTCCGCCTTGGCGCCGCCCAGCGGATCGCGCCGCAAGCCTTGCAGTTCTTCCGGCGTCACCGGTGTGAATTGCACCTCATCGCCGGGGCGCAGCAGGAACGGCTCCTGTGCATCGGGGCGGAACAGCCGCACCGCGGTCTGGCCCGCATGCATCCAGCCGGTGGGCGCGGTAACCGAGAACAGCACCAGCTGCCGGATCGCAACCGCCAGCGCACCTTCGGGGATGCGGGTGGTCAGCTGGCTCTGGCGTGGAATGTCCCAGGCCTCCGGCAGTTCACCCAGATATGGCTGGCCGGGGGCAAAGCCGATGGTCTGCACCCGAACCCGCGCCGCCGACAGCGAGGCCACTGCCTCTGCCTCCGTCATGCCCGCGGCCTCTGCGGCCTGCGGCAGCTGCGGCGCCAGCTCTGTGCCGAACACCGCCGGAATCCGCCAAAGGCGGCGCTGGCGGGGCAGCGCGGCCGCACACCAGTCGCGCTGCGCAAGCAACGCCTCCAGCCGCGCCCGCAAGCCCGCATGGTCCAGGTACCGCAGGTCGAACCGCACATAAGCTGACACCAGCGAGGTTGAGACTTCCTCGATCCCGTCCCAGCTTTCCTCCGCCAGCGCCGCGCGGAACGCCAGGGCGGCGCGGTTGGCAGGCTCGCTCAGACGGCTGCCAAAGCTCACCAGCATCCCGTCCACACCTACCGTGCGGATTTCGGGGACGGGCGTTGCTGCGCTCTCCTGTGCCATCACATCTGCTCCGGCAGGTAGGTCACGATGGACGGGAACAGCACGATCAGCACCAGCGCCACGATCATCAGGAAGAAGAACGGCAGCGCCGCCTTGGCCACGGTCAGGATGTCCCGCCCGGTCAGCGACTGCAGCACAAACAGGTTGAAGCCGACCGGCGGGGTGATCTGCGACATCTCCACCACGATCACCAGGAAGATGCCGAACCACAAGGGATCAATGCCTGCCTCCAGCACCATCGGCATGATCACCGACGCCGTCAGCACCACCACGGAGATCCCGTCGAGGAAACAGCCCATGATCACAAAGAAGATGGTCAGCGCCGCCAGCAAGGTGAAGGTCGACAGGTTCAGCGAGCCAATCCACTCCGCCAGAATGCGTGGAATCCCGGTGAAGCCCATCGCCACGGTCAGGAACGAGGCGCCTGCCAGGATAAAGGCGATCATGCAGGAGGTGACGGTCGCCCCCATCAGCCCCTCGGTGAAGCTCTGCCGGGTCAGCGAGCCGCTCTGCCACGACAACAGCAGCGCCAGCACTACGCCAACAGCGGCGGCATCGGTGGGCGAAGCGATGCCTGCATAGATGGAGCCGACCACCCCGCCGATCAGCAGCACCACCGGCAGCAGCCTGCGGGCGCGCTTCAGCTTCTCGCGGAAGGTGGCGGCGATATCCTCGGTCGGCAGCTTGTTGCGGTTGAGCAGCGCCCAGACCACCACATAACCCACGAACAACCCGACCAGCAGCACGCCGGGCAGCACGCCCGCGACAAACAGCCGGGCGATGGATTGCTCGGTCGCCACGCCATAGACGATCAGGATGATCGACGGCGGGATCAGCAGCCCCAGCGTTGCAGAACCGGCAAGCGTGCCGATCACCAGCTTCTCAGGGTAGCCGCGGCGGGCCAGCTCCGGGATCGACAGCTTGCCGATGGTGGCGGCGGTTGCAGCGGACGACCCCGACACCGCGGCAAAGATCCCGCAGGCAAAGACGTTCACATGCAGCAGCTGCCCCGGCAGCCGGTTCATCCAGGGCGAAAGCCCGGTGAACATGTCCTCCGACAGGCGCGAGCGGAACAGGATCTCGCCCATCCAGATGAAAAGCGGCAGCGCCGCCAAAGCCCAGGAGTTGCTGTGGCCCCACATGGTGGTGGCCATCACCAGCCCCAGCGGCGCCTCGGTGAACAGCGCCATGGCGGCAATGCCTACGCCCAAGAGGGCAAAGGCCACCCACAGGCCGGCACCCAGGAACAGGAAAAGAAGGACCAGAAGAATGATGGAAAGCGCGGCAACCGACATGATGATCCCCTATTCGCTCAGAAGGTTTTCGCCCTTGCCCTCCCAGGAGGGCAGTGCGCCGCGCAGCATGCAGACCAGCTCGTCCGCCAGCGCCAGGGTGAGGATGCCAAGGCCCAAGGTAACCGGTGCCTGCGGCAGCCACAGCGGCACCGATACCATGCCCGCGCTTCGGTCGCCGAACTCCAGCGACTCCAGCAGCAGCAGACCCATGTACCAGGTGGCATATCCGCTCATCGCCAACGCCAGAAAGGTCACGGCGATCTCCACAGCCCCGCGGGCGCGCATTGGAAGGCGGTTGGTCAGCAGCGTCACCCGGATATGGCCGCCTGCACGCAGCGCATAGGCCAGCGCCAGAAAGGTCGAGGCTGCCAGGAAAAAGCCGGTGAAGTCGGCATAGGACGGGATCGTCAGCCCTATACCGCTGCCAAGCAGTGCCACCGCGACCTTGTCGGCCAAGTTCAGGCACACCTGTGCAAATACCAGTGCCACGATAGAGACGATGAAAAGTGCTGCCAGCCCCCCGGCCGCACGGTAGATGAAATCGAGCACAGTCCGCATGGCGGCTCCTCCTCCCCAGGAAACCGGACGCCGCAGCCGGCGTCCGGCCGTTATGCAGTTACTGCTGGTAAGCGTTCAGCAGGGTGGCACCCGCCTCCCCGGCCTCACCTTTCCAATTCTCCAGCATCTGGGCGCCAATGGCGCGCAGGCCTTCCATCAGCTCTTCCGACGGCTCGGACACGGTGATGCCGTTTGCCTTCAGCACCTCAATCTGGCCGCTGGTTTCAGCCCGGCTCATCTCCCAGCCGCGCGCCTCTGCCTCAGCCGCGGCATCCAGGATCGCAGTCTGGGTAGCCTCATCCAAACGGCGGAAAGCGCGCTTGTTGACCACCACGATATTCTTAGGGATCCAGGCCTGGATGTCGGTGTAGTGGGTCAGGAAGTCCCAGGCCTTGGAATTCACACCAGTGGAGGGCGAGGTGATCATCGCCTCGACCCGGCCGGTGCTGAAGGCCTGCGGGATGTCCGGAACTTCAACTTGGGTTGGCGCGGCGCCCGCCAAGTTGGCGAACTGCTCGAGCGTCGCGTTGTAGGTGCGGAACTTCAGTCCCGCCAGATCGTCAACGCTGCTGATCTCTTTGGTGGTGTACAGCCCCTGCGGCGGCCACGGCACCGCATAAAGCGCCATCAGTCCCTGCTCGTCCAGCAACCCGTCGATTACGCCCCTTTGCGCCGCCCAAAGGCGCTCGGCCTCTTCATAGCTGGTGGCCAGGAACGGCAGCGAGTCGGCGCCGAACGCCGGGTTGTCATTGGCGAGCAGTGACAGAAAGAACTCACCCGCAGGCACCTGGCCGCTGCGCACCGCCTTGCTGATTTCAGGGTGTTTGAACAGGGAGCCGGCCGAATGGACCTTGATCTCCAGCCCGCCAGCAGTGGCCTCGGCGACGTCACCGGCAAACTCAGCAATGTTCTTGGTGTGGAACGTGGCGTCCGGGTAAGGGGTCGGCATGTCCCAGGTTGCCGCCTGCGCCGAAACCGACAGCCCGGCAATCAGGACAGCAGCGCTGCCCAGCATACGCGTGATCTGCATTTTCTCCTCCCAATGCGATATACTCATATTTCGTACTCATAACGCTTACATTTTGTCAACGTTATGCAAGCACATCCCAAATACCTGCTTGATCCCCTTGAAATCTTGCCCTTTTATATTCAGACATAGGCAAAACACCGGGGTTTTACTGACAAAGAAAGGGCATTCAGTGAGTGAAAAATTGCCAAAATCCCGCCGAATCGTCTCCTCGCGCCATCTGGCCGAAGGTGAAGGCTGGGAGCTGTCGGAACTGGAATACGGCCTGATCGTGGCCTATAACGCCTTTTCGCGTTGGATGACCCGCTGCATGACAGCTGCCGGGCAACCCAACCTCAGCGCGCTGGAAATCCTGATCCTTCACAACGTCAACCACCGCGGCAAGGACAAGCGCCTGTCCGACATCTGCTTCCTGCTCAACATTGAAGACAGCCACACGGTAAACTACGGGCTGCGCAAACTGCTGAAGGCCGGACTGCTGGACTCGGAGAAACGCGGCAAGGAGGTTTTCTACCGCACCTCGGCAGAGGGCGCGGACCTCTGCGCCGCCTACCGTGACATCCGCCGCCATTGCCTGCTGGATGGACTGGACTCGGCTGAACTGCCGGGCAAGGATCTGCGCGAGCTGGCCCGCAGCCTGCGTGCACTGTCTGGCCACTACGACCAGGCCAGCCGCGCAGCGGCGTCACTTTAGGTCCGGACCCATTGGTTTCACGTGTTCGGCATTGTTCAACGGCAAAAAAAACGAGTGGTGCTTGGCTCAACCTTCTCTGGCGGACCGATGTGCTGGTACCGTACGATGCTGCCACGGCTTTCCAATGAGGAAGACATTGGGTTACGCCAAAGCCTCTCAGATCCGGATTAATCACCTGAGCGTCAGGTTCGCCGTATGTGCTGCAATCCACTCAAACACCAGGTTCGGACCGCGCAGGCGGCTTGAGTAATCGCGCGACATCACATAGCCGGCATCGCTGGCCACGACATCCCCGGTCACCTGCACCAGCCTGCCGTCGGCCAGTAGGTTGTCGATCAGTCCCAGCCATCCCAGCGCGATGCCATCGCCGGAGACCGCCGACTGCACCACCATGTCGTAGTTGTTGAAGCTGATGTAATTCTTGGACCGTTCCCCCGCGATGCCAAGACTGTCGAACCAGCCCTGCCAGGTCTGCCATTCCGCCGAGGCCGGTTTCGACAGGCTGAGAAGGTGACAGTCCAGCAGCTTGGCTGACGCCTTGATTGGGCCGTGGGCATCAAGATAAGCGGGGCTGCAGACAGCCGCGACCCTTTCCTGCAGCAGCATGACATCGCCGTCCGCCATGCTGCCGCGCGGGGCGACGTGAATCTTGATGTCGCAATCTTCGCCGTAGTCGGCCGGGGGCACCTGCGAGGCCAGGATCTGGATTTCAATCTCATCCCCCAGTTCAGACCGCAGGTGCGACAGCCGGGGCAGCAGCCAGAAACTGGAGAAGGCGAAATCGGCCGAAATCCGCACCCTCGGCTTCGACTTCCGCTCCAGCAGCGAGGCCACGGAATTTCCCATCTGCGTCATTGCCGGGCGGACAACATTGAGCAGCCGGACGCCCTCGTTCGTCAGCGACACGCCACGGTGCTCGCGCTTGAACAGGGCAATTCCCAGTTCCGTTTCCAGCCCCTTGATTTTCTGGGATACTGCAGACTGCGTCAGCCCCAGCGCTTCGGCGGCACCGGTGAAGTTGCCATACCGGGCGACCAGGTCGAAGGTGTGCAGCGCAACCAGGCTGTAGCTCAGCTTCCTATTAATTCCGCTAATGTCGTTCATAAATTATTGCCTACTGCAAAAGGGCGAATTTTTATAACAGAAAATGCCCTGCGTAAGTTCTGCTAAGGCCGCAGCCCCGGCGGCATCTCCTGGCAGATCAGAAAAGACAGGGAAACTGCATGTCAATAAAACCTCCTTTAACGGATCTGCCGATCGGCACGTCCGACAGCGGATTTTACCGGGGCTTCAGCCAGATCGTCACCATTTCATCAAAGCTGATGATCGGCGGGCTGGTGGTCTGGGCGATTGCCTTCCCGGAACAATCGGGTGCGGTCTTGAACTCGATCAACGGCTTCATCCTCGCTTCCTTCGGCGCCTGGTACATCTGGACCGTGGCGCTGTTTGTGCTGTGCTGCATCGCGCTGGCGATCTGGCCCACCGCCGGGCGGCTCAAGCTGGGCCAGCAAAGCGACGCGCCGGAATTCTCTAACTTCTCCTGGTTCTCGATGATGTTCGGTGCCGGCATCGGGGTCGGCATGCTGACCTGGGCGGTGGCCGAGCCTATCTACCACTGGAACAACAACCCGGAAGTGATCCAGGGGCTGACCAACGGCGGCACCGCCGACAATATCCGTATGGCGTATAAGTGGTCGTTCCTGCACTGGGGCCTGGGCGCCTGGGCCTGCTATGCCATTGCCGGGCTGGCGCTGGGGTTCTTCAGCTACCGCCGCGGCCTGCCGCTAACCATGCGCTCCTCGCTGACACCGCTGTTCGGCGCCCGCCTGTCCGGATCGATCGGTCATCTGGTGGATATCGTCGCCGTTGTCGCCACCATTCTTGGCGTTGCGCAAACCCTTGGCTTCGGGGTGGAGCAGTTTGTCTCCGGCCTTACCCGGATCGGTATCACAGGTCTGACCAATGAGGCAGGCACCGCTAACACCACCGGTGTATTGGTTGCCATCGTGGTGATTATGGCGGCGTCCACCGCCTCGGCACTGTCGGGGGTCGGCAAGGGCATCAAGTGGCTGTCCAACCTGAACATGGTCCTCAGCATCGCGCTCCTGAGCTTCTTCTTGCTGTTCGGCTCCACCTTCTTTGGCCTGCAGGCGCTGGTTGTCGGCCTGTGGGATTATCTGGCGGCGCTGCCGGATATGAGCTTCCGCGTCTGGACCGGCGACGGCAACCCGGACAGTGTGGCATCGAAACTGGAAGGTTGGCAGGGCGGCTGGTCGGTGTTCTACTGGGCTTGGTGGATTGCCTTTGCGCCTTTTGTCGGGTTGTTCCTGGCCCGGATCTCCAAGGGCCGCACTATCCGCGAGTTCGTGCTGGGTGCCATGATCGTGCCCTCGCTGATGTGCTTCGTCTGGTTCACCTGGGCAGGCGGCACCGCTATCGACCTGGAATTGTACGGCGGCGCAGGCGGCCAGATCTCCAGCGCGCCGGATGGCGACAAGATCTTTGCTATGGTACAATACATGCTGTCGCCCTGGCTGGGCTGGGCGATGTCGGTGATGATCGTGGTTCTGCTGATGACCTATCTGGTGACCACTGCAGACAGCGCCGTGCTGATCGTCAACACCATCAACGCCGCCGGTGATGAAGGCCCCAAGGCTCGCCCGCATATCCTGTTCTGGGGTGTGGCGCTGGGTGCGGTGGTCACAGCGCTGCTGCTGGTCGGTGGCCTGAAGGCAATCCAGACCGCGATGGTGATCGGCGCACTGCCCTTTTCGCTGGTAATGGTGCTGCAATGCGCCGCCCTGATCAAGGCGATCTACAACGACGGCCGCCGCGCGCAGGCAGGCGTGGCCGCCACCATCACTCAGGAGCCCGCTGAATAAGGTTCTCCCCGGGGATGGCGGCCAGCGGGCAGGGCTGCCGTTCCAACCACCGTACCTCTGCCCGCACCCTTTCTGGCGCTGAGCACAGCAACAAAGGAAGCAAAATGACACAATATTACAACAGGGAAACCCTCCACCCCGCAGTCCGGATGCACGCTGAGGAAGCGGCTGAAGGCAAGCTGGACCGCCGCGAATTTCTGAGCCGGGCCACCGCGCTGGGGGTGACCGCCTCTGCCGCCTACGGCATGATCGGCCTCAGCCAGCCGGTGCAAGCCGCGGCCAATGTGCAGGAAGGCGGCACCATCCGCATCCAGCAGGTGGTGCGCGCGCTGCTGGATCCGCCGCTTTTCAACTGGCCGCAACTGGGCAATCTTGTGCGCGGCTACCTGGAATATCTGGTGCAATACAACGCCGACGGCACCTTTGAACCCCGGCTGCTGGAACGCTGGGAGGTTAACGAGGATGCCACCGAATACCTGTTGCACATCCGCCCGGGCGTGAACTGGAACGACGGCCGCGGCACCCTGACCGCCAAGGATGTCGCCTATAACTTTGCCCGCTGGTGCGATGGCAAATGGGAAGGCAACTCAATGGCAGCCCGCATGGGCTCGCTGCAGAACGAGGCGGGCGACGGCCCGGCCGAGGGCGCGCTGGAGATCATCGACGACCTGACGCTGAAACTGAAACTGACCCGCCCGGACATCACCATCATCCCGGCGGTGACCGAATACCCCGCCGCCATCGTGCCGGACGGCTGGTCGGGCGATCCGGGCGCCGATCCGGTTGGCACCGGGCCTTACAAGCTGGTCGAATACGAAGTCGGCGTGAAAGTTGCGCTGGAGAAGAACACCGATCACGAATGGTGGGGCGAAGGCGCCCATCTGGACCGGATCGAATTCATCGACTTCGGCACCGACGGTGCCACCCACCTGTCCGCCGCCGAGGCCGAAGAGATCGACATGGTCTATGAGACCGTGGGCGAATATGTCGACATCTTCACCGGCATCGGCTGGAACGTGAGCGAGTCCGTCTCGGCCAATACATTGGTGCTGCGCACCAACCGCGACGCCATTGTGGAAGGGACCAGTCCCTATGCCGACGCCCGGGTGCGGCGCGCGCTGGCGCTGGCCTGCGACAACCAGGTTCTGTTGGAGCTGGGGTACGATGGCCGCGGCACCCTGGCCGAGAACCACCATGTCTGCCCGATCCACCCGGAATACGCCGACATCGGCGCCCCGGTGCGCGACGCCGAGGCCGCGCGCAAGCTGATGGAAGAGGCCGGGATGCTCGATTTCGAACACGAGCTGATCTCGATCGACGATGACTGGCGGCGTAATACCACCGATGCGCTGGCGGCGCAGATGCGCGATGCCGGCCTCAAGGTCAAACGAACCGTGCTGCCCGGCAACACCTTCTGGAACGACTGGGACAAGTACCCGTTCAGCTCCACCGACTGGGGCCACCGCCCGCTGGGTGTGCAGGTGCTGACGCTAGCCTACAAGACCGGGGTGGCCTGGAACGAAACCGGCCTTGCCAGCGCCGAGTTCGACAGCATGCTGGAAACCGCCTCGGCCATTGCCGACGCCGATACCCGCCGCGGCCATATGGAAAAGATCGAGCAGTTCATGCGTGAAGACGGGACCATCATCCAGCCTTACTGGCGCTCGCTATACCGCCATGCGCGCCCCGGCGTCATCGGCGCCGAGAGCCACCCGATCAATGAAATCCACGTCCACAAGTTGGCTCTTGAGGCCTGACCACTGCCTCTGACCATTTTCCTGAAAGCAACAAAGCGTGCGCCGGTAATGGCGCGCGCTTTCTGCGTGAGAACGGCGGTGAGAAAGTCGACCACGGGGCGGAGCAAAAGTCTGCCAGTCCGGGCGTGACCGGCGCCTTGGTCAGGAAGGACCAAATCCGGGGCTGGGACGCCCGCACCACGTTGCCCTCTACGCAAGCTACTCCACCGACATGCAGAACCCGATGTCGGTCGAGGATCAGTTCCGGCTGATCGAGCGCTACGCCAGAGAGCGCGGCTGGGAGGTTGCAGACCATTACGCTAACAGCGCCATCAGCGGGACCGTGAGCCGCGCACGATCAGACTTCCAGCGTCTATCGGCAGACCTCGCCAGCGGCAGTTTTGATGTGGTTCTGGCCGAATCCATCGACCGCATTTGCCGAGACCCGGAGCATATCGCCGTCTTCTACAAAAGCGCCCGCTTCCACGGCGTTGAGATCCACTCTTCCAAACGGGGAAAGGCCGACGCGCTGACGCTGGGCCTCTCCGCCATGTTCTCGGCGATGCACGTGGAAGAGCTGTCTCAAAAGACCCATCGAGGGCTGGAAGGCCGCGTCGAACAAGGCTTTAGCGCCGGCGGGAAGGTCTATGGCTACCGGCAGGGCACTGACGAGCGCGGCGCGCCGGTCAAAGGCAAACGCGCGATCGACGAGATCGAAGCCGCCGTGGTGCTCAACATCTTCCGAGACTATGCCGCAGGGCTCTCGCCGATCGCCATCGCCAATCGCTTGAATGAAGAGGGCATCCCCTCCCCCTCTGCGCGCACCAATCGCCGGTCGTCAGGACGCTGGAAACAGAACGCAATCAACGGAAACCGGGAGCGGGGCAACGGCATCATCAACAATGAACTCCACATCGGCTGGCTGGTGTGGAACCGGCAGACCTTTGTGAAGAACCTTCAGACAGAGAAGCGCGTTGCTCAATCGAACCCGAAGAACGAATGGCGTACCGCCGAGGTACCTGAACTGCGCATCATCGATCAGGACCTCTGGAATGAAGTGAAAGCCCGGCAAGCCGCCCTGTCGAAGCGCAGCGCAAAGATCAAAGCCAGCGACCGCAACAAGCTCTCGGCCGGGCAGACCCTTCGCCGGAGGAAGTACCTCCTGTCCGGCCTCCTGCACTGCGGCCTCTGCGGCGGCAAGATTACCGTCGCCGGGAGCGGCAAATACAAGACCTACTACTGCGCCAACGCCAAGGAGATGGGTCCCAGCGTCTGCACCGGGTTTCGGGGCCTTCGGGAGAGCGTAGCCCAGCCTCTCGTCCTGTCAGGCCTGCGGGGCGAGCTGATGAAGCCCGAGGCCTACGAGCACTTCCGGAAACGGTTCCATAAGCGTCTCGTCGAGAGCCAGGGCGCCGCCGAGGAAAGGCTGCGCATCCACGACGCCCGCCTGCACGAACTGGAGACGAAGGAACGCAACCTCCTGCAAGCCATTGAAGACGGGGCCTTCTCACCGGTGATCAATGAGCGCCTGAACGCCGTGCATGAGGAACTGACAGCAATGACGGACAAACGCGCTGAGTATGTTCGCCGCAGGTGGAGCTGCCCGAGGAACTGCCGGAACTCAACCGGGCGATGGTGGCGGACCTGGCAGCATCGCTGTCGGACGAGGCTGTTGCCGGCCGGGCCGCCGATGA
>NZ_JAJALF010000004.1:0-234392 GCF_020514995.1 Leisingera sp. McT4-56
GAGGCGATCAGCTCGATCTCGTCGCGCTGGCGGCCCAGTTCCGCGGTGATCGAGGCATAAAGCTCAGGATCGCGCTCGGCGAGGGTTTGGGTGAAAAAGCCGGGGTCGCGGGTGGCTTCAGTCATGGCGGCTCCATTGGAGTAGGGGTCAGAATTGAGGGATTTCCTATAGGAAACATCCTTGCGCAGGAAGCCTGTAAAGCGACATTTCCCTGCGACAGAACGGCAACTATGGCCTTCGGCGGAAAGCTGTGATTGTTTCGGAACCAGATGCCTAATACCGGAAACAGATTTCATGAGTTTGAGAATCGCCTTTCTGGCCAGCGAGGCCGGCGTCGCTCAGGATGCGCTGAATGAATTGAGCGGCCGCTACGGCCATGTTCCGCCCGAACAGGCCGATGTGATCGTGGCGCTTGGCGGCGACGGTTTCATGCTGCGCACGCTGCACACGATGGTGGATCATCCGGCACCGGTTTATGGCATGAACCGCGGCACGGTCGGCTTCTTGATGAACGAATACCGTGCGGAGGGGCTGATCGAGCGGCTTGAAGAAGCGGTGCAGGAGATCATCAATCCGCTGTCGATGACAGCGATGGACCGCCGCGGCGAGGTGCACAAGGCGCTGGCCATCAACGAGGTCTCGCTGCTGCGGGCAGGCCCGCAGGCGGCGCGGCTCCGGATTTCGGTGGACGGGCGCATACGGATGGAGGAACTGGTCTGCGACGGCGCGCTGGTTTCCACCCCGGCAGGCTCCACCGCCTACAATTATTCCGCCCATGGCCCGATCCTGCCGATCGGGGCCGATGTTCTGGCGCTGACCGCCATTGCCGCTTTCCGCCCGCGGCGCTGGCGCGGCGCGCTTCTGCCCAGCAATGCGATGGTGCGGTTTGACGTGCTGGAGGCGGACAAACGCCCGGTGATGGCGGATGCGGATTCGATTTCTGTTGCCGACATTGATTGGGTCGAGATCCGCACCGATACGCAAATACGCCACAAAATCCTGTTCGACCCCGGCCATGGGCTGGAGGAAAGGCTTATTTCCGAGCAGTTTACCTGAGTGTTTAACGTTGTGTTCACGGCTTTGTGAACTTCGCGGTAACAATTTAGTGCAAAGATTTACCCACAGGCAGATGTGATCGGCATTTGCCCGCGGGCTGTTAGGCCCGTGTGCCGTACCGGCGGTTTTTGTGCGTTCCAGTTTTGTTGTTCCCGCCGGAAGTGCCCGGTTCCCCTGCGCCTGTGCGCCGGGAATGTCCGGGTGCGGCCAGGCAAGCGCCGGAGGTAGTGAGTGGCTTGGGTACTATAGTTCCCCGGGGGCGGTCCAACCCGTTCCCGGGGCGCCTGGCTGGACGGCAATGCCCACCGGCGGAGGACTGGCGGCCCGGACCCTCTGGCTGCAGTGCCGCCAGTTGAACGCCTGCAACAGCTTTCCACGCAACCACCTTTCCTCGTAACCACCGGCGGGCGCCGGAAGCCGCATTTGCAGAGGGCTTCCCCGCGCGGCTGTGTTATCGGGCGCCGCTTGCGGCCATCTTCTGCCACAGCGGCACGCACATTCGCCCGGCGCGAGCCTCAATTGCGACGCAGGCATCCACCGCCAGATCCTCGCGCCAGCGGCGGGCAGCGATCTGTACATTGATGGGTTGCGCTCCCTTGGGCAGCGCGGCCAGCCGGGCAGGTACCGAGGCCGCGGGCAGGCCCAGGAAATTCATCGCATAGGAATAAACCGCACAGCCCAGCACCTCATGCACGCCTGCCGCACCCTCGGTGTCGCGGTCCGGCTTGAAAAAGGGCTGCGGAAGGAAGGGCGACAGCACCAGCGGGTAATCCTCCATGAACAGCGACCAGGCCCGCGCGTAATGGGTGCGCTTGGCCATCATCTGCATAAGCTCTTCGCCGGCAAAGGGCGGGAACTCCTGGAAGTAGACGGCGAAGATGTCGCGCACGGTCTGCGAGCCAGCCGCGTCCACGTCGTTTTTCATCAGCGCATAGATCTCGCCCATCAGGGCGCGGTAGCCGGTGCGCCCGGCGTCGAACACATCGGGAGGCTCCGCCTCCTCGACCAGATAGCCTGCATCGCGCAGCGCGTCGCGTGCGAAATCCAGCGCTGCCTCCACCTCGGGGTGCAGATCGTAACCGTGGGTGTTCTTGGTGAAGGCGACCTTGACAGGGCCGGCCAGCGCCGCGCCGCGCCAGGCCATGGGAACATGGAACGGGTCGCGCGGATCCGGGGCAATCAGCGATGGCATCGACAGATGCAGGTCTTCCGCACTGCGGGCGATCAGCCCCTGCACCGACATCAGCTGCGCCAGCAGCCCGCGTTCCGCCGTCTGGCTGGGGTTCCAGGCGGGCACCCGGCCGAGGCCTGGCTTCACCGTGACCGCGCCGTTGGCGGCGGCGGGAAAGCGCAGGGAGCCGCCGATGTCATTGCCATGGGCCAGCGCGCCGATCCCGGCCATCACTGCCGCCCCCGCGCCGCCGGACGAACCGCCCGGAGAGATGTGCTGCCCCCAGGGGTTGTGGGTGCGGCCGTGCAGCGGGTTGTCGGTATCTGCCCGGAAAGAAAACTCCGGCGTGTTGGTGCGCCCGATCACCACCGCGCCGGCTTTGTGCAGGTTTTCCACCACTGGCGCGTCTGCCGGGGCAATCAGGTCCTTCAGCGCAGTGACGCCGTTGGAGGTGGCGTGGCCCGCCTGATCCACATTGATCTTGATGGTGACCGGCACGCCGTGCAGCGGGCCGGGTTTGGCGCCATCCGCGCGCGCCTTGTCCAGCGCGCGAGCGCGTTCCAGCGCCTCGGCGCTCAGGTCCTCGACCACTGCATTCAGAGCCGGGTTGACTGCGTTCATCCGGTCAATGGAGGCCTGGACTGCGGTTTCCGCGCTCAGCCCTCCGGTGCGGGTCAGCGACGTGAGCTCTGCGGCGCTCAGCTGCCAGATGTCCGGTTGTGTCATGCGCAAGCCTCCCTGGCTGCAGCCTAGGCAGGCAGGGCGGAGTTGCAAGCAAAACCGGACGGCAGGCAGCCGGAATCCCGCGGGGCGTCCGGCCCGCTTTCCGGGGTGGCAAAAAGGCTCCGCCTGATGGCGGAGCCTTGAAAGATGCTCGCAGGATTTTGGCCGTTTCCGGTGCAGGGAACCGCGTGTGTTACTTGGCGTAGCCGATGGTCTGCAGCGCCGCGGTGATCTCGTCCAGGATTGCCGGATCGTCGATGGTGGCGGGCATCTTCCACGGCGTGCCGTCGGCAATGTTCACCATGGTGCCGCGCAGGATCTTGCCGGAGCGGGTCTTGGGCAGCCGGTCGACGACAACCGCCAGCTTGAAGGCCGCGACCGGGCCGATCTTCTCGCGCACCAGTTTGACGACCTCGGCCACCACCTCGCCATGGTCGCGGTCGGCGCCTGAATTGAGGCAGAGGAAGCCCACCGGCATCTGGCCCTTGAGGCTGTCCGCCACCCCGATCACCGCGCATTCGGCGACATCCGAGTGGCCTGCCAGCACTTCTTCCATGCCGCCGGTCGACAGCCGGTGGCCTGCCACGTTGATCACGTCATCGGTGCGCGCCATGATGTAGAGATAGCCGTCCTCGTCCTTCATGCCGGCGTCGCCGGTTTCATAGTAGCCGGGGAAGGTGTTGAGATAGCTCTTCTTGAAGCGGTCCTCGGCATTCCACAGCGTCGGCAGGGTGCCCGGCGGCAGCGGCAGTTTCACCGCAATCGCGCCCAGTTCGCCGGCCGCAACCGGGTTGCCGCCTTCGTCCAGGATGTCCACGTCATACCCAGGCATCGGCACGGCAGGGGAGCCCAGTTTCGTCGGCAGCTCCTCGATCCCCAGCGGGTTCGCCGCAATCGACCAGCCGGTCTCTGTCTGCCACCAGTGATCGACCACCGGCACCTTCAGCTGCTCCTGCGCCCAAGTGATGGTGTCCGGGTCCGCGCGTTCGCCCGCCAGGTAGACCTGCTGCAGGCAGCTAAGGTCGTACTTCTTGACGAACTCGCCCTTGGGGTCTTCCCGCTTTACCGCGCGGAAGGCGGTGGGGGCGGTGAAGAAGCTCTTGACCTTATGTTCGGAGATCACCCGCCAGAAGGTGCCCGCATCCGGGGTGCCGACCGGCTTGCCCTCGAACACGATGGTGGTGTTGCCGTGAATGAGCGGCCCGTAACAGATATAGCTGTGGCCCACGACCCAGCCCACATCGGACGCGGCCCAGAACACGTCGCCCGGCTCCACGTTGTAGATGTTCTTCATGGTCCAGTTCAGCGCCACCAGCTGGCCTGCGGTGTGGCGGATCACCCCCTTGGGCTGGCCGGTGGTGCCGGAGGTGTAGAGGATGTAGGAGGGGTGGTTGCCCTCGACCGGCACACATTCGGCAGGCTCCACGCCGTACTGGAAACCGTGCCAGTTGACGTCGCGGCCCGGGACCAGATCCGCCACTTCCTGCTCGCGCTGGAAGATCACGCAGAAGTCGGGCTTGTGCGCGGCCAGGTCGATGGCTCCGTCCAGGAGCGGTTTGTAGTGCACGATCCGGCCCGGCTCAATGCCGCAGGAGGCGGCGATGATCGCCTTGGGCTTGGCATCGTCGATCCGCACCGCCAGCTCGTTGGAGGCAAAGCCGCCGAACACCACCGAATGCACTGCGCCGATGCGGGCGCAGGCCAGCATCGCCTCCAACGCCTCGGGGATCATCGGCATATAGATGATGACGCGGTCGCCTTTTTCCACACCCTTGGCGCGCAGCGCTCCGGCCAGGGTGGCGACCCGGTTGCGCAATTCGACATAGGAGATTTCGCGTTTGGTATGGGTGACCGGGCTGTCATAGATGATCGCGGTCTGCTCGCCGCGGCCCTGTTCGACATGGCGGTCAACGGCGTTGTAGCAGGTGTTCACCTTGGCATCGGCAAACCATTCATAAAGGCCCTCGCCCTTGTCGGACAGGGCCTGTTTCGGCGCCTCGTCCCAGCTGATCGCGCCGGCAGCCTCCATCCAGAAGCCTTCCGGATCCTGTTTCCAGGCAGCGTAAATATCCTGATATCCCATGGTGTTCATCTCCTCCTGCCAATTGCGTAGGCGAGAAGCCGGCGGCCGGGCAAGTTTTGCGGCATCCGCACGCAAGGTTCGTCAATGAATTTACAGCATCCGGCTGGATTTCTGCCAACTGTTTACAGGATTTACAAGCTGCCGTGGCTTTGCAGCCCGCATGCTTTGCAAACCGGTCTTTGCTGCAGAATAATCCTGAAAAGCGCCAAAAGATTGCAAACTTGCAAATTTAGGCGCTGCCCGCCGAAATCCGCGGCCGGGAATCACCCGCTTGAGGATTTGGCATAGCGGGGCAGGCTGTCTTTCAGCTCCAGCCAGCTCACATGGTCGGAATGGAACACATGGAACTTGGGCGGCATCTGGCTGGGGCTCTCCAGCGTGGCGGTGTAAAGGTGGATGTTCACCGTATCGCGGGCCGTGCGATAGGCCATCTGCGTGCCGCAGGCGCCGCAGAACAGCCGCTCCACCCCTTCCGATGAATTGTAGACCTTCGGTGAGGCGCCGGACCATTCCACCGCCTCATGCGGCAGCCCGAAAAATGCGGTGACAGGTGCTGCGCAGTTGCGGCGGCAGTCGGCGCAGTGGCAGTAGCAACTCCAGGCCGCCTCGGCCCGGCTCTCCCAATGCACTGCGCCGCAGTGGCAATGCCCTCTCATGTCCGGCCTCCCTGGTTGGGCGGCCGGCAAATGGGGCCGCGCAGTTAACCGTAGTGCGCGACCGGGGTGCCGGCAATGGCGGCCATGTTGAGCAGGCCGCGCGCGGTGATCGACGGTGACACGATATGGGCGCGGTTGCCCATGCCCATCAGGATCGGCCCCACTTCCAGCCCGCCGGCCCGCATCTTGAGGATGTTGCGCACGCCGGAGGCTGCATCGGCATGGGCAAAGATCAGCACATTGGCCGATCCGTCCAGCCGCGAATTGGGAAAGATGCGCTCGCGCAGCTCCGGGTCCAAGGCGGTGTCGATGTTCATCTCGCCCTCATAGACGAAGTCGCGGCGCTTATCGTCAAGAATTTCGATGGCGGCGCGCAGCCGGCTGCCGGTGTCGCAGGAGATATTGCCGAACTGCGACTGCGAGCACATGGCGATCTTCGGCGCGAGGCCGAAGCGGCGCACGTGGCGGGCGGCGCCCATCACGGTTTCGGCGATCTGCTCCGGTGTCGGCTCCACATGCACATGGGTGTCGGCAATGAACAGCGGCCCGTCTTCCAGGATCATCATCGACAGCGCGCCGTGCGGAGAGTAGGTGCCGCCGCCCAGCACCTGCTGCACATAGTTCAGATGCCAGCGGTATTCGCCGAAGGTGCCGCAGATCAAACTGTCGGCCTCGCCGCGGTGCACCATGATGGCGCCGATCGCGGTGGTGTTGGTGCGCATGATCGCCTTGGCCAGGTCGGGTGTGACCCCGCGGCGCTGCATCAGCTTGTGATAGCTGTTCCAGTAGTCGTAGTAGCGCGGGTCGTTTTCCGGGTTCACCAGCTGGAAATCGCGGCCCGGGCGCACATCCAGACCCAGCCGCTCGCAGCGGCGTTCGATCACTTCCGGGCGGCCGATCAGGATCGGGGTCTCGGTGGTTTCTTCCAGGATGGCCTGGGCGGCGCGCAGCACCCGCTCATCCTCGCCTTCGCTGAACACGATGCGGCGGGCGGCGGCGCGGGCGGCCTCGAACACCGGGCGCATCAGCAGGGCGGACTTGAACACCGTCTGGTTCAGCTTCTGCTTATAGGCGGTGATGTCCTCGATCGGGCGGGTTGCCACGCCGCTTTCCATCGCCGCCTTGGCCACGGCGGAGGATACAACCGCCACCAACCGCGGATCAAACGGCTTCGGGATCAGGTAATCGGCGCCAAAGGTCAGCTGCTCGCCCTTGTAGGCCGCCGCCGCCTCAGCCGAGGTGGTGGCGCGGGCGAGTTCGGCAATGCCGTCGACGCAGGCAATCTGCATCTCGTCGTTGATCTCGGTCGCGCCCACGTCCAGCGCCCCGCGGAAGATGAAGGGGAAGCACAGCACGTTGTTGACCTGGTTGGGGAAATCGCTGCGCCCCGTGGCAATGATTGCATCCGGCGCCACCTTGCGCGCCTGGTCGGGCATGATCTCCGGCGTCGGGTTAGCCAGCGCAAAGATGATCGGCCGCTTGGTCATCTTTGCCACCATTTCCGGCTTCAGCACGTTGGGGCCGGAGAGGCCCAGGAACATGTCGGCGCCGTCCATCACCTCGTCCAACGTGCGCAGGTCCGAGGCTTGGGCGAATGCCGCCTTCTGCGGGTTCATGTCCTCTTCGCGGCCCTCGTAGACCAGCCCGTGAATGTCGCACAGCCAGATGTTTTCGCGCTTGACGCCCAGTTTCACTAGCATGTTCAGGCAGGCAATACCCGCCGCGCCGCCGCCGGTGGAGACGATCTTGATGTCCTCAAACGACTTGCCCGCCACATGCAGCGCGTTCTTGGCCGCGGCGCCCACCACAATCGCTGTGCCGTGCTGGTCGTCGTGGAACACCGGGATATTCATCCGCTCGCGGCACAGCTTCTCGACGACAAAGCAGTCCGGCGCCTTGATGTCTTCGAGGTTGATCGCGCCGAACGTCGGCTCCAGCGAGCAAACGATATCGGCCAGCTTCTCGGGATCGCTTTCGTTGATTTCCAGGTCGAAGCAGTCGATGCCCGCGAAATTCTTGAACAGGACCGCCTTGCCTTCCATCACCGGCTTGGAGGCCAGCGCGCCGATGTTGCCCAGCCCCAGAACCGCCGAGCCGTTTGACACAACCGCAACCAGATTCCCGCGCGAGGTATAGCGGGCGGCATTGGCCTCATCCGCCTTGATTTCCACGCAGGCCTCCGCCACGCCGGGCGAATAGGCCCGGGCCAGATCGCGCCCGTTGGCCATCGGCTTGGTCGCGCGGATCTCCAGCTTACCGGGACGGGGAAACTCGTGATAGTTGAGTGCGGCTTGGCGCAGGCTCTGTGAATCGGACATCTGGCGCTCCTCGGAAAGGGTATTGTTTAGCGTTAAACCATTTTTTCTGCCGGAAACATAGCGCAAACTGACGCAAACGGACGCGGCGGCAGCCAGGGCGGCGGGTTCTTGCATAAACACTGCCGCAGGGTCACTGTCCTGCCAACAGATCAGGGAGTGAAAAATGAGCGAAACAATCGCCGAGATCCGCCTGCCGACGGATGAGCTGCGCAATGATATTCCGTTTTATACCAAGGTGTTGGGTATGAAGATGGATATGATCTATCCGGCGGATGATCCGCGCGTCGCGGTGTTCTCCGGCCACAGCCTGCGCCTCAGGATCGAAAAAGGCGCCGAGGAAAGCCCCGGCACAATCCGCATTTTGACTGAAGATCCTGATGGATTTGCCGAAGGCCGGCGCCGTCTGACCGCACCCAATGGCACAAAGATCGAGATCGAAGAGCGCCACCCGCCGATGGTGATGCCGGAGACCGTGCACAGTTTCGTGGTCCGCCGCCTCAAGGACCAGGCGCCCTGGATCATCGGCCGCGCAGGCATGCACTACCGCGACCTGGTGCCGGACCGGCTGGGCGGCTCGATCATCGCCAGTCACATACGCATTCCCGACGGCGGTCCGGTGCCGGACATGGTGCATTTCCACCGGGTTGGCTTCCAGCTGATCTTCTGCATCCACGGCTGGGTCGATGTGGTTTATGAGGATCAGGGCGAGAAGATGCGCCTGACGGCAGGTGATTGCTTCATCCAGCCGCCGGAAATCCGCCACCGGGTGCTGGAAGCCAGCGACAACGTGCAGGTGATCGAAATCGGCGTTCCGGCTGAGCATGTGACGGAGATCGACCACGAGATGACACTGCCGACGCCGCACTACCGTCCCGAACGCGAATGGCAGGGCCAGCGGTTTGTGTACAACAGGGCGGAAGGCGCCGAGTGGGTGCCGTTCCGCCTGCCGGGCTATATCTGCCGCGACACCACCATTGCCGAAAACACCAAGGGCGTCGCTGGCGTGCAGGTGGTGCGCCGGGGCGAGGGCGATCCGCAATGGGCCGCGCATGACACCGACATCCACTTTACCTTTGTGATGAACGGCGAGGTGATGCTGGAGGGCGAGGGCCGCGAGCCTTACCGCTTGGAGCAGGGCGACGCCTTTGTCATTCCGCCGGGCATGAAGACTCGCCTCAGTGCGCCGTCTGACAATGTTGAATTGCTGGAGGTGACCTTGCCCGGGGTGTTCAAGACCACGCTGGCCTGAACCCGGAGCGGCGCAAAGAACTGCATCCGGGGGCTTCCGCTTCGCGGAGTAATTCAGCTATCCTGCGGCATCTTGACCAAATGATCAAAAACCGGGGAATCGCCATGAGCCTCAAAGCCGCCGCCGCCGCCGTCCGCGAAAACGCCCACGCGCCGTATTCCAACTTTAAGGTCGGCGCCGCTGTCCGCTCCGCCTCCGGCCAGATCTATGTGGGCTGCAATGTCGAAAACGTCGCCTATCCTGAGGGCACCTGCGCCGAGGCCGGCGCCATCGCCTCGATGGTGGCTGCAGGGGAGAAAAACCTGGCGGAGGTCTATGTGATCGCCGACTGCCCGACCCCGATCACGCCCTGCGGCGGCTGCCGCCAGAAGATCAAGGAATTCGCCAGCGGAGACGTCAAGGTCATCATGGCCACCACCGACGGCGAGGAGCAGGAAACCACCATCGGCGCGCTGCTGCCTGGCGCCTTTGACGCGGATCATATGGAGCGCAGCTGATGGACGCCCGCGCCATCAACGCAACGCTTCGGCGCGGTGAAACGCCCGGCGAGGAAGCGCTGCGCTGGTTTGCCGACGGCCTGGCCAGCGGCGCAGTCTCGGACGCGCAGGCCGGGGCCTTTGCCATGGCGGTCTGCCTGCAAGGCCTCAGCGTCGAAGGACGCCGCGCCCTGACACTGGCGATGCGCGACACCGGCGATGTGCTGACGTGGGACCTGGACGGCCCGGTGCTGGACAAGCATTCCACCGGCGGTGTGGGCGATTGCGTCTCGCTGCTGCTGGCGCCTGCGCTGGCGGCCTGCGGGGCTTATGTGCCGATGATCTCCGGCCGCGGGCTCGGCCACACCGGCGGCACGCTGGACAAGCTGGAGGCGATCCCCGGAGTCTCCACCAGCGTCAGCGAAGACCACCTGCGCCGCATGATGCAGGATATGGGCTGCGCCATTGTCGGCGCCACCGCGCAGATCGCCCCCGCAGATAAACGCCTTTACGCAATCCGCGATGTGACCGCGACGGTGGAAAGCCTCGACCTGATCACCGCCTCGATCCTCTCCAAGAAACTCGCGGCCTCGCCGGATGCGCTGGTGCTGGACGTCAAGATCGGCTCCGGCGCTTTCATGAAGACCGCCGATGACGCCCGTGCGCTGGCGCAATCGCTTTGCGATACCGCCAATGCGGCGGGCTGCAAGACCTCCGCGCTGATCACCGACATGAACCAGCCGCTGGCACCGGCGCTTGGCAACGCGCTGGAGGTGGCGGAGGTGATGCGGGCGTTGTCCGCCGGCGCATCCGGGCCGCTGGCGGAGATCACCGCAATTCTCGGCGGCGAGTTGTTGGCCCATGCAGGCCTCGCAGCGGATACGGATGACGGCGCGGCCAGGATCGGCGCAACCCTTACCGATGGCCGCGCGGCAGAACGCTTTGCCAAGATGATTGCTGCCATGGGCGGCCCCGCGGACTTTGCCGCGAACTGGCAGGATGACCTTCCGGGCGCGGAAGTCGTGCGCGAAGTCAAAGCCCCCGCAGCTGGGCATGTCTCCGCCATGAATGGCGAGGCGCTTGGCCTGGCAGTGGTCGCCCTGGGCGGCGGCCGGATGGTGGAAAGCGACAAGATCCATCCGGGAGTTGGCATCTCGGACATTGCCCGCCTCGGCCGGAAGGTCGGGGCAGGGGAACCCCTTGCCCGCATCCACGCCGCCAGCGAAGATGCCGCAGACATGGCAGAGGCTGCGGTCCTGGCGGCCATCGCCATCGGCGATGCGCCGGACACCCTGCCGCCGCTGGTTCACGAAAGGATCTCCTGATGCCCCGTGCCTTCCTTGTGGTGATGGATTCCGTTGGCATCGGCGGCGCGCCGGATGCCGGCACTTTCTTCAACGGCGACCTGCCGGACTTGGGCGCCAACACGCTGGCCCATATTACCCAGGCCTGCACTGCCGGGCAGGCGGAGGAGGGCCGCAGCGGCCCGTTGCATGTTCCGAACATGGAACGCCTCGGCCTCGGTGCAGCGATGAGGCTGGCGTCGTCGGTGCCGTTTCCCGGCCTCGACGCAGCGCCGCAAGGCCGCTGGGGCTGCGCCCGCGAGCTCAGCCGCGGGAAGGACACGCCGTCGGGCCATTGGGAGCTAGCAGGCCTGCCGGTGCCCTGGGACTGGCACTATTTCCCCGATCAGGCGCCGTCCTTTCCCAATGATCTGACCACCTTTGTGGCGGAGCAGGCGGGCACCGATGGCATCCTTGGCAACTGCCACGCCTCCGGCACGGTGATCCTTGATGATCTGGGTGCCGAACATATGCGCACCGGCCAACCAATTTGCTATACCTCCGCCGACAGCGTCTTTCAGATCGCCGCGCATGAGGAGACCTTCGGCCTCGACCGCCTGCTGGCGCTTTGCGAGGCCATTGCCCCGCGGCTCCACGCCATGAAAGTGGGCCGGGTCATCGCGCGTCCCTTCTTGGGTTCGGCAGAAGAGGGCTTCACCCGCACCACCAACCGCCGTGATTACGCAATTACCCCGCCGGCACCAGTTCTTACCAACTGGGTGCAGGACGCTGGCCGCAAGGTCCACGCCATCGGCAAGATCGGCGACATCTTCTCCATGACCGGTATCGACACCCTGAAAAAAGGGTCGGATGCCAAGCTGATGGAGCATCTTTTTGAAGCGGTGGAGACGGCGGAGGACGGCAGCCTGACCTTTGCCAATTTCGTCGAGTTCGACACCCTGCACGGCCACACCCGCGACATCTCCGGCTATGCAAGGGCGCTGGAGTGGTTTGACGCCGAACTTGGCCGCCTGCTGCCCAGGCTGCGTAAGGGCGACATGCTGGTGCTGACCGCCGATCATGGCAATGACCCCAGCTGGCCCGGCTCCGACCACACCCGCGAACAGGTGCCGGTGCTGATCGCCGGGCTTGACGCGGGCACCATCGGGCAGATCAAATTCGCCGATGTGGCGGCCTCCATCGCTGCCCATCTGAACGTTCCGGCCCAAGGCCCCGGCAAGAGCTTTCTTTGACCTCATGGTCAAAACACGCTTGCCTGGCGCGGCCAAGCCCGTAAAAGCGCGCAAAACAAAACTTTAGGAGTGCCCCATGACCGACCACCTGACCGTTGTTGATCACCCGCTTGTGCAGCACAAGCTGACCCTGATGCGCGACAAGGGCACGTCCACTGCCGGTTTCCGCCGCCTGCTGCGCGAGATCACCCAGCTTTTGGCCTATGAGATCACCCGCGAAATGCCGCTGACCACAACGGCCATCGAAACCCCGATGGAGGAGATGGAAGCACCGATCCTGGCCGGCAAGAAGCTGGCGCTGGTGTCGATCCTGCGCGCGGGCAACGGCATGCTGGACGGTGTGCTGGAGTTGATCCCCTCCGCCCGCGTCGGCTTTGTCGGCCTTTACCGTGACGAGGAAACCCTGGAGCCTGTGCAGTATTACTTCAAGGCGCCCGAAGGGTTGAAGGACCGACTGGTGATTGCCGTGGATCCGATGCTGGCCACTGGCAACAGTTCCGCCGCTGCCATTGACCTGCTGAAAGATGCAGGCGCCAACAACATCCGCTTCCTTTGCCTGCTGGCCTCGCCCGAGGGTGTGGCGCGGATGAAGGACGCGCATCCGGATGTGCCGATTGTCACGGCTTCGCTGGACCGGGAGCTGAACAAGAAGGGCTACATCCTGCCTGGTCTCGGCGATGCGGGCGACCGGATGTTCGGCACCAAGTGATCTGCCCTGCGCCAAGGCGGGGCATACCCGCCTTGGCCATCCTTCTGGCGCGAGCAGCGTGCATTAGCTCCAATTCGCGCAAAATTTGCCGGACTGCGGTCTTATTGTTGCCGCAGAATCTTTACTCATCGGCCAGCTTCGGGCATCCTGCAGCCATATATTGTGGGGCTCAGGAATGAAAATAACTAGAATTATTGCACTGGCCATCATCGCGGGGGCGGCAGGCGCCGCAGGGATACAGGCACAAACCCTGCGTGATAGCAGCCCGCCCGCCGAATACCCGCCGCTCTCCTACAAAGGCAAACAGTATGTGGACAGCCGTGGCTGCATTTACATCCGCGCAGGCATTGACGGAAATGTCGCCTGGGTGCCGCGGGTCAACCGCTCGCGCAAGCAGCTCTGCGGCTACGCGCCGACCAGACTGGCAGGCACCACCAAGCAGCGGCCCGTTGCGGCGGCTCCGGAACTGATCACGCTCGAACCCAGCCAGCAGCCCGCGCAAACCGCGGCAGCCAAGCCTGCGGCCGCCGCGCCTGCACCGGAAACCGCAGCCAGCGCGCCGCCCAAGGTGGTGACAACCGCAAAGCCGGTTCGCGCGCCGCAGGCCGCCGCCGTTGCGGCGGTGTCCGCAGCCCCCAAGCCTGCGGCCAAGGAAGTGGTGCAGGTAACGCCGAAACCGGCCCCCGCCGCGGCCCCGGCCGCAGCTGCACAGAAGCCGGCAGGCAGCACTGCCTGCGCGGGTTTGTCGGATATCAGCCGCCAGTACACCAATTCCTCCGGCGTGCGCTGCGGCCCGCAGGAAGAGGCGCCTGTCAGCTATGACGGGCCGCAATCCTCTGTGAAACTCACACCGAACACCCGCGTGGTGCAGAAGCATATCTACCAGGACCGCCGTCTCGCCAACAGCTTCACCGTGCCCAAGGGATACCGCCCGGTCTGGACCGATGGGCGGCTGAACCCGCAGCGGGCGGTGCGGACGGTGCGGCCCGCAGTCGTGACTGGCTTTTCGCAGGCCCCTGCAGGATATGAGGTGGTGGAACGCGAAGACGGACGCATGAACCCGCTGCGCGGATCGCGCACTGCGGAAGGGGACGCGCAGATGGCGCGGATCTGGACCAATGGCGTGCCGCGCAGGCTGGTGCATCTGCCGCTGGACCGCCGGGTGGTGAAACTGCCGCGCGAGGCGCGCCGCAGCCCGGCCGAGACACAGCCCTCAGGCCTCCGGCTGTCCACCCGTTCGGCGGCGGGCGCCGCAGCGCCGCAGAAATCCGCGGCCGCGCAGCGCTATGTGCGGGCGGCCACCTATGCGGATGCAGGCCAGGCAAAGGCCGCAGCCCGCAGGCTGGCCTCCGCCGGCCTGACAGTGCGGCTTGGCACGGTCAGCCGCAAGGGCCAGCCCTTCAAGGTGGTTCTGGCAGGCCCCTACCGCGACAGCAGCCAGGCCGCTGCCGCGCTGGCCAAGGCGCAGGCTGCCGGGTTCAGCGGTGCCCGGCTCAGCAAGTAACTCTGCCGTCAGGGAAGGCGCGGAAAGGCCGGGGTGCAGCCCGGCCTTTTGCCTTTTGCGGACTGTGCAAGCCGGCTGCTCGCAGCCGGGCCGCTACTGCCGGCGGCAGGTGAATACAACGGCCTCAAGCGGCATCCGCAACGGCGGCGGCCCAAAGCGGCTGTGCAACGCATCCAGGATGGCGCTGGCGACCTCATCGGGATCCACGCCGCCCCGGGTGCGGATCTCGTCGATCATCGGGTTGCCGTAGACCAGCGCCTCTGCAAATTTTTCCGCATTGTGGATGGTCTTGTCCTGGGGGATGGTTTCATGGCTGATATCAGACCAGTCCGCACCGTTCAGATCTGCCTTCACCGCCTCGGGATCGCCGTAGTGGAACGGCACCTTGTAGAAGCCGGGCGGATCCTCCGGGAAAAACTCTGCCGCCGCGGAGTCGGCAATTTCCGCAAACGGGTTCCGGGCCATCGGCGCCCAGACGTTGAAAACATAGTGTCCGCCCGGTTTCAGAACCCGCGCGGCCTCCCGGAAGGCGGCTGCCTTATCTGGAAAGAACATCACCCCGAACTGGCAGGCAATCAGATCAAAGCTGTGGTCTGCAAAAGGCAGCTCCATCGCATCAGCAGCTTGAAATCGCGTATTGCCAGCGCCGGAGAGTTTTTTCTCAGCCAGTTTCAGCATCGGTTCGTTCAGGTCGGTGACTGTCAGATCGCATGCTTCAGGCAGTCTGTGGCGCAGACGCAGCGAGACAATCCCGGTACCTGCGGCCAGTTCAAGGACATGCTGCGGGTCAAGGCTTCGGCAGCGCCCGCTGAGGTCTTCCGCGTAATCATAAAAGATGACCGGCCCCAGACCCGTGTCATAGTGGCTGGGAATATCCCCCGTGAAGCTGGCTGCATTCTCCGGCATGGTTCATACCCCTCCTGAACGTGCGTATTGCGCAGATTTCACGATCCTACCAGATCGGGCGCCTTCAGGCGACTGGCGGGGCTGTTTGGGGGAGGTCGGCTCAGCCGCAGATGTTCTGCAGCTGCACCCAGTCGCGGTCGTTCAGCACCGGTTCCAGCTCGCGGCCGGCCATCGGGTCGGCTTCGATCAGCCCCAGAACCGTTTCACCGGTGATGTCCAGCGCATAGGCGTAAGGCGCAGAGGGCAGGGCGGCGCGGGCGAACTCTGCCAGCAGGGCCTCATCCGGCACGTCGGGCCGGGGCCGGGCCAATGTCGCCTCGGCATAGGCGTCCAGCGCGGCGCGGTCGAGCTCGCCCGTGGTCAGCAGATGGAAGGTCGCCAGAAACCCGCCGGCTTCCAGCAGCTCCAGCATCGGATCGCTGGCCCCGGCCCGGGCGCGTTCGGCCAGGATGGCACCCGCCGCCACCGCCGGATCCTCGTAATCCTCCACAAAGGCACGGTTCAGCAGCACGATGCCGCCGGGAAGATGGAGGCTGCCGGGGATGCCGGCCCGCAGAATTGCCAGCTGCCGGACCCCGGTGCGCTGCGCCAGGTCCTTCAGGATCGGTGCCGCCTCCGGCGTGGCGCAGGCGGGGCCAGAGACCCGCTCTATCCGCCCCACCAGCGCCTGGCCGATGGCCTTGCGCTTGATGTCCGGCACCACGCTGACCGCATGCCGGGTCACGGCGCCCGGCAGCCACAGAACCAGCAGCGCCAGGACCAGCGCCAGGGTGCCCAGAATGCTGACCGCGCGCAGCCGCCCGGGCCGCGCCCGCGACCGGCCGATAGCGTTCTGCACCCGGGCAATGGCTTCCAGCATCGCGGTCTCGTCCTCCCCCAGTTCCAGCGTTTCGCCGGGATCGCCATCGGGATGGAACAGGGCAGGGAACTCACCGGGGTTGGCGCGCTCCACCGCCGCCAGCGACCAATGCGCCAGCGGCCGGTCGTTCATGCTGGCAATGGTCAAAGTCGCATCGCCCAGCGACACGATCACGTCCCGCCGCTGCGCCTGCGGATCAGCGCGCCACAGCCCGGCGGCTTCCAGCCGCTCGAATTCCTTCAATGCCGTCATGCAGCCCGCCCGGCCCCCATGCTTATCGTTGGCGCCAGAATAATCACATAAAACAGGGGCGGCAATTTGCTTTGCCGCCCCTCAACACAGTTTTAACAAGGAAAGTCACAGGTTCTTGGCGATTTTCCTCAGTTCGAACTTCTGGATCTTGCCGGTGGAGGTTTTGGGCAGCTCCTGGAACACAACTTTCTTGGGCGCTTTGAAGCCCGCCAGGGTTTCGCGGGTGAAGGCGATCAGCGCCGCCGCGTCCTCCTTGGCGCCCGGTTTCAGCTCGACAAAGGCGCAGGGCACTTCGCCCCATTTCTCATCCGGCATGGCCGCAACGGCGGCCAGCAGCACATCGGGGTGCGCCATCAGCACGCCCTCCACCTCGACAGAGGAGATGTTTTCTCCGCCGGAGATAATGATGTCCTTGGCCCGGTCGGCGATCTGGATGTAGCCGTCGGGGTGCTGGACGGCGAGGTCGCCGGAGTTGAAATAGCCTCCCTTGAAGGCTTCGGCGGTGGCTTCGGGGTTCTTGAGATACCCTTTCATCACCACATTGCCGCGCAGTGCGATCTCGCCTTGGGCTTGGCCGTCTTTCGGCAGCACGTTGTGCTCGCTGTCGCGCACCACCACTGGCTCCAGCATCGGCATGGCAACACCCTGGCGCGATTTCTTGGCGGCAATCCCGGCCTTGTCCAGCCCGTCCCAGTCCTCTGCCTTCCAGTAGCATTCGGTGACATGGCCGAAGGTCTCGGTCAGCCCGTAGACATGGGTGATGTTAAAGCCGAGGTTCTCGATCTTCGACAGCGTTGCGGGGGCAGGCGGGGCGCCGGCGGTGAAGACCTCCACCGTGTGATCAAAGGTGCGGCGCTCCTCGTCCAGCGCGTTGACGATCATGTTCAGCACGATCGGCGCGCCGCCGAAATGGGTGACGCCCTCGTAATGGATGGCGTTGTAGATGTTCTGCGCGGTGATATCGCGGCAGCAGACCAGGGTGCCGCCGACCAGCGGCATCATCCATGTGTGGTTCCAGCCGTTGCAGTGGAACAGCGGCACGATGGTCAGATAGACCGGATGCAGCACCATCCGCCAGGACACCACCGTGCCCATGGTCATCAGGTAGGCGCCGCGGTGGTGATAGACCACGCCCTTGGGCCGCCCGGTGGTGCCGGAGGTATAGTTCAGCGCCAGGCTTTCCCACTCATCCTCGGGCATGATCCAGTGAAAATCCGGGTCGCCGCTGGCCAGCAGCGCCTCGTATTCCGTGTGGCGGCCGGTGGCGTGCCAACTGGCCTGATCGTCGGCCACTTCGATTAGAACCGGGGCGGCGCCGTCCATCTCCTCGACGGCGGCTTCAGCCAGCTCAATGAACTGCGGATCGACCAGCACCGCCTTGGCCTCGCCATGCTCAAAAATATAGGCAACCGTGCCCACATCCAGCCGGGTGTTGATGGTGTTCAGCACCGCGCCGCAAGCGGGCACGCCGAAATGCGCCTCTGCCTGGGCCGGAATATTCGGCAGCAGGGTGGCCACCACATCGCCGGGCTTCACCCCCAGCTTGACCAGGCCGGAAGCCAGGCGGGTGCAGCGCTCATGGTACTCGGCATAACTCTTGCGGTGCTTGCCATAGCTGACCGCCAGACGGTCCGGAAACACCTGTGCCGCACGTTGCAGATGCGAAAGCGGCGTCAGCGGCACATAATTTGCGGCGGTCTTCTCCAGACCGGTTTCATCCGCCATCCACCCCATCAGTTTCCTCCCCTGAATCACTTTGGTGTCGCTTAGAGGACAGATATTGCGGAAAGTTGCGGGCAATGGGAAGGGTATGAAACAAACAGCCGCACTCTCCGCACCGGGCACCAGCCAGGCCGCAGCAGCGCAGTCGATGCTGGCGGCGATGCTGATTATCGGCATCACCGACAACGCCGTGCCGCTGATGGCCGAGACCATCGGGCTGGGCCAGTTCTACTTGTTGCGCACATTTGTCGCACTGCCGTTCCTGCTGCTGATGGCGCGTGCAGGGCTCGGCGGTCTGAGATCCCGCAACTTCGGCGCGGTGCTCTTGCGGGCGGTGCTGGTGGCGGTGTCGATGGTGTTCTACTTCTCCGCCGTGGCGCTGATGCCGATAGCCCAGGCGCTGGCCGGGCTGTTTACTTCGCCGATCCTGATCGTGGTGATTTCCGTCCTGTTCCTCAGGATGCGGATCGGCTGGATCCGGATTGCGGCCGTTCTTTGCGGCTTTGCAGGCGTCCTGATGGTGCTGCAGCCGGATCCGGCCGCTTTCAACTGGCTGATCCTGGTGCCAGTGGCGGGCGGGCTGTTCTACGCGCTCGGCTCGCTGGCGACCGGCCTCTATTGCCAGGGCGAAAGCACGGTGGCGATGCTGTTCATCTACCTGCTGGTGCAAGGCGTGCTCGGCGCCATGCTGCTGGCAGGGCTGGAGATTTGGCCGCAGGCGGTGCCCGCGGGCGCGGACGGTTTTGTCACCCGCGGCTGGGTCTGGCCGCTGTGGGACATTGCCCACCTGATCCTGCTGCAGGGCTGCGCGGCGGTGGGCGGCGTGTTCCTGATCACTAAGGCCTACCAGCTGGGCGAGGCGTCTTATGTTGCCGTGTTCGAATACTCGGTGATGATCGTCGGCCCGGGGGTTGCCTGGGCCTATTGGGGGCAGGCGCTGAACATCTGGCAGGTGCTGGGCATTGGTCTGATCATTGCGGCCGGATCCACCATCGCGCTGCGCTCCAGGTAGAAGGCGGAGGGGCGCTGCCCCTCTTGGCCCCGAGGGGCCAATTCACCCCGGAGTATTTGCGCAAAGGTGAAAGGGGCTGGGAGCCGTGCGTTCGCGCTGCTGCCCGCTCCGCCGCCTCGCGTAAATCAGCATTTCCAACAGCGGATCAATACCCTAGGGTCGGGACATGATCCTGTCCCAAGGCCGCCGGTACGTTTTCATTCATATCCCCAAGACCGGCGGCACCGCGCTAGCGCTGGCGCTGGAGGCGCGCGCGATGGCGGATGACATGATGCTGGGCGACACGCCGAAAGCACTGAAGCGCCGGCGCCGCCTGAAGGATACTGAGACGCGCGGGCGGCTGTGGAAGCACTCCACTCTGGCCGACATCGAAGGGCTGGTTCCGGATGAGGTAATGAGAGGCCTGTTCGCCTTCACCCTGGTGCGCAACCCCTGGGACCGGGCGGTCAGCTATTACCACTGGCTGCGCGAACAGAGCTTCGATCATCCGGCCATCGGCCTGGCGCACAGCCTCGAGTTCCGCGCCTTCGTGCAGCACCCGGAGATCATCGCAGCCTTCCGCGGCACCCCGGCATCCTCCTATATGCGCCATGCAGACGGCGCAGAGCAGTGCCAGCTCTATATCCGGCTGGAGCATTTCCGCGACGACGCGCAGCCCTTGTTTGATCATCTCGGGTTTTCGCTTGAGCTGCCCGTGGTCAACGAAAGCGGCCGGCAGCGGGACTGGCGGGTCTATTACGACGATGCCGCCGCCGAAGCCATCGCAGCAGCCTGCTCGCGGGACATTGCGCAATTTGAATACTCTTTTAACGATTCTCTCCTATCCAGATAGCGCAGTGCAGCGTTGGCAGCGCCTGGCCGGAACCTGATCCGGCCTATGGCAGGCTGATTGGCGCGCCAAAGTGAACAATGCCCGGTTTTTGCCTTAATTCCGGCCCATAAGTGGCAAGGATCAAAGAAAAAGATCGGGATGGCCAGCGGTGTGGCTGCCGCGGCCGCAGGAAAGGATCGCAGATGCTGGATTGGCTTCTGAAACGCACGCATGTCCCGGCGGACCGGGTGATGAACAGCGGCTTCCCGCTGGTAACGGTGGGCCAGGGCGGGTTTCTGGCCGGAACCCATGTGGCGTCCAATCTCGGCTGGCGCCCGGTAGAGGCGCTGACGCCGGGCGACAAGGTGCTGACCTTCGATCACGGCATGCAGACCGTGGTGGAACTGCAGCGCGAGGTCATAATCCCGGCAGAGGGCGATCTGGAACCGGCCCGCTGCCCGCTGTTCGTGCCGCGCGACGCGCTGATGAACCGGGTGCCGATGTGGCTGATGCCGGATCAGGGCGTGCTGTTGGAAAGCGAGCTGGTGGAGGACGCCCAGGGCGATCCCTTTGCCATCGTTCCGGCCTGCACGCTGGAAGGCTACCGCGGCATCCGCCGGATGCATCCGGGCGCCCAGCTTGAGCTGGTCATGCCGCGCTTTGCCGAGGATCAGGTGATTTATCTGGAGGCCGGGATGCTGGGCTATGCAGCGGCTCCGGCGAACCTGATGTGCGGGCGGGTGTATTCCGAGGCAGGCGCCTACCGGGTGCTGCCGCCAGAAGAGGCGCGCGGCCTGGTTCTGTCAATGATGGCGGAGGAGGACTTCTGGCCTGCTGGTGCCGCTGAAAGTGCGGCGCAGACCGTGGTCAGAATGTAGGATCAGCTTAGGCGTTCAACCTCTTGCCAGAATGGAAAAGGCCGGCGTGTGGGCGCCGGCCTTTTCCATTTCGTGCTCTCACTCAGGCGGCGGCGGATTTCTCCGGCGCAAAGCGCGTGTAGAAGCTCTGGCCCTTCTCCGCCATCTCGCGTAGCAGCGCCGGGCAGGCGAAGCGCTCGCCGAACTGTTCGGTCAAGCTGTCGCAGCGCTCTGCCGCATAAGGCGTGCCGAGGATGTCCAGCCAGCTGAGAGGACCGCCGGACCACGGCGCAAAGCCCCAGGCCAGGATGGCGCCGACGTCGCCCTCGCGGATGTCCATCAGCACGCCTTCCTCCAGCGCCCGCACCGCTTCCAGCACCTGCGCGAACATCAGCCGCTCCTGCACCTCGATCAGATCGGGCTGTTCGGCCGCCAGCGGGTACTTCTCCTGCAGGCCCCTCCAGTATTCAACGCGCTTACCCTTGTCGTCATATTCGAAGAAGCCGGCATTGGCCTTGCGGCCCAGACGGCCCTGTTCCTCCATCCAGAAGATCAGGTCGTCCGCCGGGCTTTCCGGGTAGGCATCGCCCATAGCCGCCTTGGTGGCGCGGGCAATCTTGGCGCCCAGATCAATCGAGGTCTCATCGGTCAGCTGTACTGGGCCCACTGGGAAGCCAAGCTGCCGTGCGGCGTTGTCGATCAGCACCGGGCTGACGCCCTCGGTGATCATCCGCAGGCCCTCGTTGATATAGGGCAGGATGCAGCGGTTGGCGTAGAAGAAGCGCGCGTCATTCACCACGATCGGCGTCTTGCGGATCTGGCGCACGTAGTCCAGCGCCTTGGCCACCGCACGGTCGCCGGTTTCCTTGCCCTTGATGATCTCCACCAGGAACATCTTCTCGACGGGCGAGAAGAAGTGGATGCCGATGAACTGCTCCGGCCGGCTGGAGGCCTTGGCCAGTTCGGTGATCGGCAGGGTGGAGGTGTTGGAGGCAAAGATGCAGTCCTCGGGAATGATCGCCTCAACCTTCTGGGTCATCTCGGCCTTGACGCTCGGGTCTTCGAACACCGCCTCGATGATCAGGTCGCAGCCCTTCAGCGCGTCGATATCCGGGGTGGCGGTGATCTGCGCCAACAGCGCTTCTTTCTTCTCCTCGGTCGCCTTGCCGCGCTTGATGCCCTTGTCCATATAGGCGGCGGAATAGGCCTTGCCCTTGTCGGCGGCCTCCTGGTCACGGTCGATCAGCACCACTTCCATACCGGCCTGGGCCGAGACCAGCGCAATGCCAGCGCCCATCATGCCCGCACCCAGCACGCCGATTTTCCTGACCGACTGGTCCGGAACATCCTTGGGCCGCACCGCGCCTTTTTCCAGCGCCTGCTTGTTCAGGAACAGGCTGCGGATCATGGCGGAGGACGAGGGGTTCATCAGCACGTTGGTGAACCAGCGCGCTTCGATCTTCAGTGCGGTGTCGAAATCGACCAGCGCGCCCTCGTAGATGGAGGACAGCAGCGCCTTGGCCGCCGGGAAGGCGCCCTGTGTCTTGCCGTTTACCATGGCGGAAGCACCGACAAAGGTCATGAATCCCGCGGGATGATAGGGCGCGCCGCCCGGCATCTTGTAGCCTTTGGCATCCCAGGGCTTGACCAGATCGGCGTCCTTGGCGTTCAGCACCCACTCCTTGGCCGCGGCCAGCGCATCATCGGCAACCGCGTCGATCAGCTGCGCGCCCTTGGCTTTCTTCGGGTCCATCATCTTGCCTTCCAGCAGGACAGGGGCCGCTGCCATCGCGCCCACCATGCGGGAGTACCGCGTGGTGCCGCCGCCGCCGGGGAAGATGCCGATCATGATTTCCGGCAGGCCGATCTTGGCCTTGGGATTGGAGGTCATCACCCGGTGATGGCAGGCCAGTGCAATCTCGGTGCCGATGCCGGCGCAGGTGCCGTTGATCGCACAGGCCACCGGCTTGCCGCCCTTCTTGGTCTTGGGGTCCATGCCTGCCAGCTCCAGCTTGCGCAGGATGCGGTGGCCGCCCATGGTGAAGTCGAACAACCCCTGAGCCGGGTTCTCACCCGACTCTTCGCGGATGGTGGCCAGCACGTTCAGGTCCATGCCGCCGGCAAAGTCCTTCTTGCCGCTGGTGATCACGATGCCCTTCACGGCCTCGTCTTCCAGTGCCCGGTCCACGTATTCCTCCACCAGGCCAAAGGCCTCGCGGGTGAGGACGTTCATGCTCTTGCCCTCGGCGTCCCAGGTGATGATTGCGACGCCGTCTGCGTCCACGTCGTATTTGAAATCGCTCATGTGTCTTCTCCGGTCTGGTCAGCCGTCAGCGGGCTGCCGTCCTTACGGGTGAATGTGAACTCGCCGCCTGCGAATTTCACCATCATGTCCAAATCGCTGTAATAGCCGGTCTCTGTGGGGGTGCGGGTGCCCACCACCAGAAACGCCGCGGGCTTGTCCGAACGGTTCACCAGATGGTGGCCGTTCTCTTCGCCCGCCGGAAAGGCGGCGCAGTCGCCCGGCATCAATTCATGCGCGCCCTGATCGTCGATCAGGGTGCAGATGCCCTCTGTCACCATCACGAACTCATCCTGCTCCATGTGGTAATGGCGCAGGGAGGAGGCCGCGCCGGGCTCCAGCCGCACGATGTTGACACCGAACTGGCTGAGCCCGCCAGGGTCGCCCAAGGGCTGGACGCTGCGGCCCGCGCAGGCCTCGGCCAGCTTGCCCGGATAGCCCGATCCGGTGCGCCAGGGCAGTTGGGATAGGTCCAGCTTCGCCATCACACGCGCTCGATGATGGTGGCGGCGCCCATGCCTGATGCGATGCAAAGGGTGGCCAGACCGGTTTCCTTGTCCTGCCGCTCCAGCTCATCCAGCAGGGTTCCGATGATAATCGCGCCGGTGGCGCCCAGCGGGTGGCCCATTGCGATGGAGCCACCGTTGACGTTCACCAGCCCCGGGTCCACGTCGAACGCCTGCTGGAACCGCAGCACGACGGATGCAAAGGCCTCGTTCACCTCGAAAAGGTCGATGTCGCCGATGGTCATGCCGTTGTCGGCCAGAATCTTCTCGGTCACCGGCACCGGGCCTGTCAGCATGATGGTCGGATCGGTGCCGATCTTGGCGGTGGCCTTGATGCGGGCGCGCGGCTTCAGGCCGTGCTTTTCGCCGAATTCCTTGTTGCCGATCAGAAGCGCCGCTGCACCGTCCACGATGCCAGAGGAGTTGCCCGCGTGGTGGATGTGGTTGATCCGTTCCAGATGCGGGTACTTCAGCATCGCCACCTTGTCGAAGCCTGGCATCTGCTCGCCCATCATCTGGAACGCGGGGTTCAGCGATCCAAGCGCCTGCATGTCTGTGCCGGGGCGCATGTATTCGTCATGGCTCAGGATCGGAAGGCCGTTCTGGTCGGTGACGGTGATCACCGATTTGTCGAACCGCTTCTCTTCCCAGGCCTTGGCAGCCCGGCGCTGGCTCTCCATCGCCAGAGCGTCTGCCTGATCACGGGTAAAGCCGTATTCGGTGGCGATGATGTCGGCCGAGATGCCCTGCGGCACGAAATAGGTTTCCATCGCCAGGGAGGGATCAACCGCAATTGCCGCGCCGTCACTGCCCATGGCCACCCGGCCCATCATCTCGACGCCGCCCGCGATATAGGCATCGCCCGCGCCGCCCTTCACCTGGTTTGCCGCCAGGTTCACCGCTTCCATGCCGGAGGCGCAGAAGCGGTTGATCGCAAGACCCGGAATGCGTTCGTCCAGATCTGAGGCCAGAACTGCCGAGCGTGCCAGGCAGCCGCCCTGTTCCATCACCTGGGTCACGTTGCCCCAGATAACGTCCTCGACCGCGTGGCCTTCCAGGTTGTTGCGTTCCTTGATCGCGTTCAGCGTCAGGGCGGAGAGGCGGACCGAGGTCACCTCATGCAAGGATCCGTCCTTGCGTCCCTTGCCGCGCGGGGTGCGCAGCGCGTCATAGATATATGCGTCTGTCATTGTGCTCTCCTCAGGCCCGGTCCGACGGGTTGCCGGGCATCAAGTCATAGGGGTGTTTCCAGCCGGGCAGGGCGCTGATGCGGTCCAGCCAGGCGTCGATATGGGGCCAGTCGGCCCGGTCAAAGCCAAAGGGCTCCGGATAAAACAGGTAGCCGCAGCAGGTCAGATCGGCGTTGGTGAGGCCGTCGCCCACGATCCACTCGCGGCCCTGCAAATGGGTGTTCAAGGTGGTGAAGGCAGCCTTCAGGCGGCCCTGCATGAAGGCGATCACTTCCTGCGGGCGCTTGTCCTCGGGCAGGAAATTCATCAGGAACCGGGTCATGCCTGCCTGGCTGGACAGTTTGTGGTTGTCCCACAGGATCCAGCGCAGAACTTCGTATTTGTCTTCCGGGGCGCCTGCGAACTTGCCGGTCTTGTCGCTGATATACTGCTGGATCACGCCGGACTGCGACAGGCGCAGATCGCCGTCCACCAGCACCGGCGCCTCTGCCATCACGTTGAGGCCGCGGTAATCATCGCTGCGGTGCGCGCCGCTGAAGAAGTCGACAAAGACCGGCTCCCACGCCAGGCCGGACAGTTCCAGCGCCAGCGCCGCCTTGTAGGAATGGCCGCTTTCGCCGAAGCAATGCAGTTTGATTGTCATCTGTTGCTCCCTGTGTCTGCTGGCGGAGCGGGGGGTCACATCCCCGCACCCCCGTAGAGTATTTTTCGGAAAGATGATGGGGCGTTAACCTGCCTCCCGCGATCCCGCCGCGGCCCCTGCGGCTACAGCGACCGCGCAATCAGCTCCTTCATGATCTCATTGGTGCCGCCGTAGATCCGCTGTACCCGCGCGTCAGCCCACATCTCGCCCACCGCGTATTCCTGCATGTAGCCGTAGCCGCCATGCAGCTGCAGGCATTCGTCCAGCACCTCTCCCTGGGTGTCGGTGATCCAGTATTTCGCCATCGCCGCCTTTTCGACGGTAAGCTTGCCCTGCAAATGTTCGGCGATGCATTCATCCAGAAAGGCGCGCGCGACCTTGGTCTTGGTCAGGCACTCGGCCAGCTTGAAGCGGGTGTTCTGAAACTGCGTCAGCGGCCCGCCAAAGGCCTCGCGCTCCTTGCAATAGGCCACCGTGCGCTCCACCGCGCCTTCCATTGCGCCGACTGCGCCGCAGGCGATGATCAGCCGTTCCTGCGGCAGCTGCTGCATCATCTGATAGAACCCCTGGCCCTCAACGCCTCCCAGGATGTTCTCCGGCGGGATTTCCACATCGCTGAAGAACAGCTCAGACGTGTCTGCTGCGTGGCAGCCGATCTTGTCGAGGTTGCGGCCGCGGCTGAAACCTTCGGCGCCGTCAGTTTCCACCGCCACCAGCGACACGCCCTTGGCGCCCTGTGCCGGATCGGTCTTGGCCGCCACCAGGATCAAGTTGGCGTGCTGGCCGTTGGTGATGAAGGTCTTCTGCCCCGACAGCCGGTAGGCATTGCCGTCTTTCACCGCCTTGGTCTTGATCGCCTGCACGTCGGAGCCGGTGGAGGGTTCGGTCATTGCCAGCGCGCCGACCAGCTCGCCGGTCACCATCTTCGGCAGCCAGCGCTGTTTCTGCTCCTCGGTGCCATAGGCCAGGATGTAATGCGCAACGATGCCGGAATGGATGCCATTGCCCCAGCTGGCCAGGTTGGCGCGGCTGCCTTCCATCAGGATCACCGCCTCATGGCCGAAATCTCCGCCGGCGCCGCCATAGCTTTCAGGGATCGACGGGCACAGCAGGCCCAGCGCGCCGGCCTGGTTCCAAGTCTCCCGCTCCATCAGCCCCTGCTTGCGCCAGGTCTCGAACTTCGGCGCCCATTCGTTGGTGATGAACTGGGCCGTCATCTCCCCAAGCATCTGGTGCTCTTCCGTCATCCATGCGGAGTGCGTGCTGGTCATCTTTCTCCCTTCGGCCCGGTTGCGGGCCTTATCTCTTGCGGGCCTCCAGCTCGGCGTTGAACAGCCGCAGCCGGTGGCTCAGGTTCTCGTAGTCCGTCACGCTGTCGAAGTTCTCGAACAGGAATGACAGCGCTTCTCCCTCATCCAGCCCGGCCTCCTGGGCGAATTTCCTCAGCCTGCGGTAGCCGTCCTCCGTCATCGCGATCGGCAGGCGGCGGGTCAGGCGGAAACGTTTCGGCATCTTGCGGTCCTTTGTGTGTCAAAGCACCGGCCGGGGCTTGGGCAGGGCGCCCCGCGATGGGACGCCCGAAGGCATCAGAAGGCGTCTGCGTCCAGCGCCATCACCGTGTCCGCACCGCTTTCGATGCGGGCCAGGTGCAGCTTGGTCGCGGGCAGCCGCCGTGCCATGTAATACCGGCCGGTTGCGAGTTTCGTCTCATAGAACGCCGCGTCATCGGCCCCGGCGTCAAGCGCTTCCTGCGCTGCCTTGCCCATCTTCGCCCACATCAGGCCGAGGCAGACCTGGCCGAACAGATGCATGAAGTCATAGGAGCCGGCCAGCGCCTGGTTCGGATCCTTCATGCCATTTTGCATGAAGAACATGCCGGCCGCCTGCAGATCCTTCGACGCCGCCTTCAGCGGTTCGATGAAGTCCTTGCTGAAAGCCTCTGAAATATCTTTGTTTTCCTGGCAGAAGGTCTTCACCATGTCAAAGAAGGCAAGGACGTATTTGCCGCCGTGCTGGCCCAGCTTGCGGCCCACCAGATCCAGCGCCTGCACGCCGTTGGCGCCCTCGTAGATCATCGCGATGCGGGCGTCGCGGGTGTATTGCGACATGCCCCATTCCTCGATGTAGCCGTGGCCGCCATAGACCTGCTGTGCCAGCACGGTCATGTCATAGCCCTGATCGGTCAGGAAGCCCTTGATCACCGGCGTCATCAGCGAGATCAGACCGTCCGCATCCTTGTCACCGGCGCGGTGCGCCTGGTCGATCAGGGTGGCGCCCCACAGCAGGAACGCGCGCGCGCCCTCGGCAAAGCTTTTCTGATCCATCAGCGAGCGGCGGATGTCCGGGTGCACGATCAGCGGGTCCGCCGGGCCGCCCGGGTTCTTGGCGCCGGTCACGTCGCGGCCCTGCAAGCGGTCCTTGGCGTATTCCACCGCGTTCTGATAGGCGGCCTCGGCCTGCGCCAGTCCCTGCATGCCGACGCCCAGGCGGGCCTCGTTCATCATAGTGAACATGGCGCGCATGCCCTTGTGCTCTTCGCCCAGCAGCCAGCCGGTTGCGCCGTCATAGTTCATCACGCAGGTGGAGTTGCCGTGAATGCCCATCTTCTCCTCGATCTTGCCGACCGAGACGCCGTTGCGCTCACCCAAGCTGCCGTCCGCGTTCACCAGGAACTTGGGCACGATGAACAGGCTGACGCCCTTGATGCCCTCGGGGCCGCCGGGGATCTTGGCCAGCACCAGGTGCACGATGTTCTCGGCCATGTCGTGATCGCCGGAGGAGATGAAGATCTTCTGCCCGGAAATTTCGAAGCTGCCGTCGCCTTGCGGTTCCGCCTTGGTGCGCATCAGGCCCAGGTCGGTGCCGCAGTGCGGCTCGGTCAGGTTCATGGTGCCGGTCCACTGGCAGCTGATCATGTTGGGCAGATAGGTGGCCTTCTGCTCATCCGTGCCATGCGCCAGGATCGCCGACGCCGCGCCATGGGTCAGGCCCTGGTACATGGTGAACGCCTGGTTCGCGGCCGAGAAGAACTCCCCCACTGCGGTGCCCATCACATAAGGCATGTTCTGGCCGCCGAACTCTTCGGGCATGTCGAGCCCGGTCCAGCCGCCTTCCTTCATCTGCTCGAAGGCGCCCTTGAACCCCTTGGGGGTGTAGACCACGCCGTTTTCCAGGCGGCAGCCCTCCTGATCGCCCACCACATTCAGCGGGTGCAGCACTGCGCTGGCGATCTTGCCTGCCTCTTCCAGCACGGCTCCGGTGAACTCCGGGTCCAGCTCGCTGTATCCCGGGATGTCTCGGCCAGTGACTTTCAGCACATCGTGCAGGACAAACTGGGCGTCTTTGGCAGGGGCTCGATAGGAAGGCATTGCGGTCCTCTTCAGGGTCTTGGTGATCGTGGTCAATGCCGGGCATGCCGGCGGGAAAGGGCGGGGCAGCGGCCTATTCGGCCGCCTCCTGCTTGGCCTTCATCGAAGCGATCATCTTCTCGCCCCAGGCCAGCTGGTCCTTCAGGTCCTCGATTGCCTCGGTCAGCTCCTCGCGCTGGCGCTCCATATCGGCGAGCCGGTCACGCGCGACCTCATAGGTCTTGGTGAGCTGGGTCACCTGCTGGTCGCCGACGTGGTACAGTTCCAGCAACTGGCGGATCTCCTCCAGGCTGAACCCGAACCGCTTGCCGCGCAGGATCAGCTTCAGCCGGGCGCGGTCGCGTTTGGTGAACAGCCGTTTCTGGCCGTCGCGGATCGGGAACAGCAGTTCCTTGGCTTCGTAGAACCGGAGCGTGCGGGGCGTCACGTCAAAGGCCTCGCACATCTCGCGGATGGTCATGGTTTCTTCGGTCATCGTCGTCACTCTTACGGCTTGGTGCAGGACCAAGCTGTGCGCAGTTCGGATTTCGATCAAGACTGACTTTACGTTTACGTAAGATCTACGTTGCGTCACTTTCGGGATGGGCGGAAGTTCGCAAAACGTACATATTGTGACGCGACGTTACCGGTCCGCCGACGGCCTGCAGGCCGTTTCGGCAACGGATCAGTCCGGGAAACAGGCGAATCCTGCGGCGGCCGAAAAAGGAAAACCCCGCCACAAGGGCGGGGCTTTGGTTCCGGCAAGAGCTGTGCGGGTTACTTTAGCAGTGCCCGGGTGCTTTCGCGCAGTTCGCTGAGTTCTTCAATAGCCTCATTGATCTGCTCGCGCTGCTTTTCCAGCTCGACCAGCTGGCGGTCGGCCATTTCCATGAACGCATGGTTCTGGGCGTCATTGCCCTCTTTTTCATAGATCAGCAGCCACTGGCGGATCTCTTCCAGCTGAAAGCCGAACTTGCGCCCGCGCAGGATCAGCTTCATCCGGGCGCGCTCGCGCGCGCCATAGAACCGCGACCGGCCTTCGCGGTCCGGCTGCAGCAATTCGATGTATTCATAGTAGCGCAGCGTCCGCGGCGTGACCTCGAACTCGGCGCACATTTCCTTGAATGACAATCTGTTGTCGGTCATCCGTCGTCTCCCTTGCCGGGAACCTATGCACTTGCAGCGAACAGTGCAACCTCCGCGGCGGCACACTTGCGCTTTTGCCGGGGCAGGGCCAAAGATGAGGGAGACATTTCAAAGGGACCGCCCCATGGCCGACAAGACAGAGCTCGCGCGCCAGTTCATCGAAGCAATCCCCCATGCCAAGCAGCTGGGGATGAAGCTGACTGAGATCGGCGACGGCACCGCCGAGATCCGCATGGCCTATGATGACAAGCTGATCGGCGATCCGGCCACCGGCGTCATTCACGGCGGTGCGGTCTCAGCCCTGATGGACACCTGCTGCGGCGCAGCGGTGATGAGCCACCCGTCCGCCCCCGGCGGCACCGCCACCATCGACCTGCGCATCGATTACATGCGCCCGGCCACTCCGGGGCAGGCGATCACCACCCGTGCCACCTGCCACCACATCACCCGCACCGTTGCCTTTGTCCGCGCCGTGGCGATGGACGAGGATGAGGACCGCCCCGTCGCCACCGCCTCAGGCGCCTTTACCGTGGAGAAGAAGTTTTGAGCCGCCCCCGTCCCGAACCGATCCAGGTGGTCAAGCAGCGCCGCGATGCAGCCCTGTCGGCGCTGGTGGATTCGGTGCCTTACATCCGCTTCCTGAACGTCACTTTTGAGCGCCGCGGCGATGAGCTGACGGCGCAGCTGAATTTCGATGACAAGCTGATCGGCAACCCGTTCCTGCCCGCGATTCACGGCGGGGTTACCGCGGCCTTCCTGGAAATCACCGCGATGATCACGCTCAATTGGTCGCACCTGTGGCAGCGTATCGAATCCGGCGATCTGGACCCGGCGGAAATGGCCAAGGGCAACCTGCCGCGCCAGCCCAAGACCATCGACTTCACCGTCGACTACCTGCGCTCCGGCCTGCCGCGCGATGCCTATGCGCGGGCGCGGGTGAACCGCTCCGGCCGCCGCTATGCCTCGGTGCATGTGGAGGCCTGGCAGGATCACAAGGACAAGCTGTTTGCGCAGGCCACCGGCCATTTCCTGATGCCGCAGGACAAGAACGGCGAAGGCTGAACAGCCATGATCAGCGCTGATGCGGACATCACCCACAAACGGGTGCTGACGATCGCTTTGCCGATTGTTCTGTCGAACGCCACGGTACCCATTCTGGGCGCCGTGGATACCGGCGTCGTCGGCCAGATGGGCGAGGCTGCACCGATCGGTGCCGTGGGCATCGGTGCGGTGATTCTGGCGACGATCTACTGGATCTTCGGTTTCCTGCGGATGGGCACTACCGGTTTGGCTGCGCAGGCGCGCGGGGCAGGGGACTGGGCCGAAACCGGTGCCCTTCTGATGCGCGGGCTGCTCTTGGCCTTTGCCGCCGGAACCGTCTTCATCATTGCCCAGGCAGCGGTGTTCTGGGGCGCCTTTGCACTGGCGCCCGCCAGTGCCGAGGTTGAAAGCCTGGCCCGCGACTACCTGCAGATCCGCATCTGGGGCGCGCCGGCCACCATTGCGCTTTATGCGGTCACTGGCTGGCTGATCGCGGTGGAGCGCACCCGCGGCGTGTTCCTGCTGCAGGTCTGGATGAACGGGCTGAACATCGTGCTGGATCTTTGGTTCGTGCTGGGGCTCGGCTGGGGGGTGGAGGGCGTTGCCATCGCCACGCTGATCGCTGAATGGAGCGGGCTGGCGCTGGGGCTGTACCTGTGCCGCAGTGCTTTTGCCGGCGATCAGTGGCGCGACTGGGCGCGGGTGTTCGATCCGGCGCGGCTCAAACGGATGATGCAGGTGAACGGCGACATCATGGTGCGCTCGGTGCTGCTCACCGGTTCCTTCACCACTTTCCTGTTCATCGGCTCCGGCATCGGCGACGTGAATCTCGCCGCCAACCAGATCCTGCTGCAATTTGTCGAGATCACCGCCTTTGCGCTCGATGGCTTTGCCTTCTCGGCCGAGGCATTGGTGGGCGGAGCGGTTGGCGCCAAGGCGCGGGACCGCGTGCGCCGGGCGTCGGTGGTCACGTCGCAATGGGGCGTGGGCGGTGCAGTGCTTCTGGGCGTCACCTTTGCGGCTGGCGGCCCTTGGCTGATCGATCTCATGTCCACTTCGCCGGAAGTCCGCGAGGCGGGGCGGGTGTTCCTGATCTGGGCCGTGGCAATGCCGGTGCTGAGCGTTGCAAGCTGGATGTTCGACGGCATCTACATCGGCGCCACCTGGACCGGCGCCATGCGGCGGGCAATGCTGCAATCGGTGGCAATCTATGCGGCGGCGCTGCTGATCCTGGTGCCGGTCTTTGGCAACCACGGCCTCTGGGCATCGCTGATGGTTCTGAACCTGGCCCGCGGTGTGACGCTGGGCCTGCGCTACCCGCGGCTGGAGGCGCAGGTTGGTGCATAAGTGTGAAGAGCGGGCCAACAGGCCCGCGCTAGCCGATTACAGCAGTGTCTCAATAGCTTCGGTCGGGCGGCCGATCACTGCCTTGCCGTTCTTGATGGCAATCGGGCGTTCGATCAGGATCGGATGCGCGGCCATTGCCGCCAGCAGCTCCTCCTCTGCGCTGTCCTTGCTCAGGCCCAGCTCTTTAAAGGCCTTCTCGCCGGTCCGCATCATTTCCACTGCGGTGAGGCCAAGAGCGGTTTGCACCGCCTTCAGTTCCTCAACCGAGGGCGCATCTTCCAGATAGGCGCGCGTCTGCACCTCTGCGCCGCGCGCCTCGATCAGCGCAAGGCCCGCACGGGATTTCGAGCACTTCGGGTAATGCCAGTAGGTGATCACAGCCAATCCTTCCGTTTGGTTCCAACCGCTTGCGCGACGTTGTCAAACCCGTCCCGTGCCAGCAGCGCGTCCAGCCCGCGGGCAATATCACCGGCCAGCGACAGCCCGCCATAGACCATCGCGGTGTAAAATTGCACGGCTGAGGCTCCGGCGCAGATCTTGGCATAGGCCTGCTCTGCCGTGCTGATGCCGCCGACGCCGACCAGCGGCACCTTGCCGTCCAGAAGCTCCGACAGCTGCGCCAGAACCCGGGTGGATTTTTCAAACAGCGGCGCGCCGGAGAGGCCCCCGGCTTCGCCTTTGTGGGCACTGCGCAAGCCGTCGCGCGACAGGGTGGTGTTGGTGGCAATCACCGCGTCGATGCCGGTCTCCAGCGCGACGGCGGCAATGTCCTCGATCCCTGCGCGGTCCAGATCCGGGGCAATTTTCAGGAACACCGGCACCCGGCGGGAAAGGACCTCGCGGGTCTCGATCACGCCTGCCAGCAGCGCCGAAAGTGCTGCCTTGCCCTGCAGGTCGCGCAGCTTTTCGGTGTTGGGCGAAGAGACGTTGACGGTGGCAAAATCCAGATGCGCGCCGCAGTGGGCCAGCACCTTGGCGAAATCCGCGGCGCGGTCCTCACTGTCCTTGTTGGCGCCGAGGTTCAAGCCGATCACCGCGTCGCGCGGGCGCTGCGCCAGCCGGGCGCCGATTGCCTCCATCCCCTCGTTGTTGAAGCCGAAACGGTTGATCGCTGCCTTGTCCTCCGTCAGGCGGAACAGGCGCGGCTTGGGGTTGCCGGGCTGCGGGCGGGGCGTTGCCGCGCCGACCTCGATAAAGCCGAAGCCGGATTTCGACAGCGGCGCCAATGCCTCGGCGTTCTTGTCATAGCCAGCCGCCAGACCAACTGGGTTCGGCAGTTCGATCCCTGCCAGAGTGGTCTTGAGCCGGGCAGAGGTCACCGGACCGGGAGCTGGGGCCAGTCCCATCGTCAGTGCCTTCACCGACAGCCCGTGCGCCGCCTCCGGGTCGATCCGGTGCATCGCGGCCAGGGCCAGTTTCTCTGTCAGCTTCATGCCATTTCCTCCGGGAACTGATGGGTGCCCTCCACCAGCGGCAGCGGCTTGGCCCAGACCACATCCGCCATGCGGATCATGCGGTAAAGATGCGGGAACTCGGCACCGCCGCGGGACACTTCCCACTTCAGGTCCGCACCCATCGCGTCTGCATCGCAGGCCAGCAGCGTCAGCCCTTCGGCGTCTGCAAAATGCTTGGCCGCGGTCTCAGCCGCCTGGGATGCGGTGGAGAAATGGACATAGCCGTCCGCAACATCAATCGGCGCGCCCCGGGTCTCGCCCGCGGCCTGCAGCGCGGCCCATTCGTCCGCCCGGAAAATCTTGTAAATCAGCATATCGGCCTGATGCCCTGCGTTTGCAAAGGAATCAAGGGGGATCGGCCGTATGCGGCCGTGCAATGCTGACGTCAGGGGAGGCAGTATGGACCCTTTTCCCCTTTGACCGGCGCGGCCTTTGGGCGCAGGCTCCCCTTTAAACAGAACACGGGAGCGCTCTTCATGATTGCACGGATTCTCACCCCGGTTGCGGCCTTGGCCCTGACAGTCGGCAGCGCGGCAGCGGAGTACAAGCTGACCATCCTGCACACCAACGATTTCCACTCGCGGTTCGAGCCGATCAACAAATACGACAGCACCTGTGACGCCGAAGATCAGGCCGAGGGCAAATGCTTTGGCGGCACCGCGCGGCTGGTGACCGCTATTGCCGAGGCCCGGGTGCGGGCGGAGAACACGATCCTGGTTGATGGCGGCGACCAGTTCCAAGGATCGCTGTTCTACACCTATTACAAGGGAAAAGCCGCGGCGGAGTTCATGACCAAGCTGGGCTATGACGGGATGACCGTCGGCAACCATGAATTCGACGACGGGCCGGAAGTGCTGCGCGGGTTCATGGATGCGGTGGGCTTTCCGGTGCTGATGTCCAATGCCGATGTCTCGGGTGAACCAGCGCTGGCGGATGTGCTGAAGAAATCCACGGTGATTGAGCGCGGCGGCGGGAAGATCGGCCTCATTGGCCTGACGCCGGAGGATACGCATGAGCTGGCAAGCCCCGGCAAGAACGTGCATTTCTCCGATCCCGTGGCGGCGGTGCAGGCTGAGGTCGACAGGCTGACCGCCGAGGGCGTTAACAAGATCGTGGTGCTCAGCCACTCCGGCTATGGGGTGGACCAGCGGGTTGCGGCGGAGACCACTGGGGTGGACGTGATTGTAGGCGGGCACAGCAACACCTACCTGTCCAACAGCTCGGACAAGGCGGTCGGGCCGTATCCGACCGTGGTGAACGGGGTGCAGATCGTGCAGGCCTATGCCTATGGCAAGTTCCTTGGAGAGCTGAATGTGAGTTTTGACGACGCGGGCCATGTGGTCAGCGCCACTGGCGAGCCGCTGATCATGGATGCGGCCGTCAGTGAGGATGCGGCCACGCTGGACCGGATCGCGGAGCTGGCGCAGCCGCTGGATGAGATCCGCAACAAGGTGGTGGCAGAGGCGGCGGAGCCCATCGAAGGCAGCCGCGATGTGTGCCGGGTGCAGGAGTGCCAGATGGGCAACCTGGTGGCCGATGCAATGCTGGACCGGGTCAAGGACCAGGGCGTGACCATCGCCATTGCAAACTCCGGCGGCATCCGCGCCAGCCTCGATGCAGGGGAGGTCACCATGGGCGAGGTGCTGACCATCCTGCCGTTTCAGAACACGCTGTCGACCTTTGAAATTGACGGCGAAACGCTGGTCGAGGCGCTGGAGAACGGCGTCAGCCAAGTGGAGGACGTCAAGGGCCGGTTCCCGCAGGTCTCTGGGTTGAAATTCAGCTGGGACAGCTCTGCCGCGCCGAACGCGGGCCGGGTGCAGGAGGTGCTGGTGGCTGAGGGTGACGGCTTTGTGCCGGTTGATCCGGCCAGGACCTATTTTGTGGTCACAAACGATTACGTCCGCAATGGCGGCGACGGCTATGCGATGTTCGAGGGCGACGACAAGAATGCCTATGATTTCGGCCCGGACCTGGCGGATGTGCTGGCGGAGTATCTGGCTGCCCAAGGCCCGTACACGCCCTATACCGACGGACGGATTTCGCAGGTGAAATAGGCGGGCTGAAATAGGTCAGCGTTGCTGCCTGAATGTTTCGCGCGCGAAACATTCAGGCAAGAATACTGCCGCATTATTTTCAGGGATTGTTAAGCTTTGCGGTCTGTTCCTTAACGGCCGCCAAGGGCTTTCGCCGCCCGCGCGCGCATGGCAGAATGCAGGTCATGGACCACCCGCTGATCGACCTTATCAATGCCCGGATCGAAGCCGCCGAAAAGGACGGCGCCTTTGACAATCTGGAGGGCGCAGGCAAACCGCTGCCGAAATGCGAGGACCCGGAGAATGAGCTGGTCAACCGGCTGGTGCGCGAGAGCGGCGGGGTGCCGGAGTTCGTGAGCCTGTCGCGTGAGCTGCAGCGGCTGCGGGCGGAGCTGCGGGAGGCCGGCGACCGCAGCCGCCGGCAGGAGATCCTGAAAGAGATGTCGATGATGGACGCGCGGATCGAGATCGCGCGCAAGGCTTACACGAAGTAAATCCTGCTAACCTTTGATTTCCGGCCAGATTTGCGGGTCCAGCCCGTCGACGAACGGCGCCAGGACATCAGCGTATTTCTCCCACTTGCCGATTGACCGCGTGTGCGCCGTCTGCCGCACCTGTGTGTTCGACAGCGTCAGCACCTGGCCCTCGTGGCGTTCCGGGTGAGCCATGTCCTCAACCCAGTCCAGCCCGCAGAACTCTGCCAGCTTGCGGCTTTCGCCCTCAATATCGGCAACGAAGCTCTCATAGCGCAGGTCATAGATCCGGCCCGGCATCACCTGCCGCCAGTGCTGCATCAGCCGGCCATAGAGGTTGAAGCGGTGCGCCATCGCCTTGAGGTCGTAGGCATAGGTGAGCGAGCTGCCGGAGAAATAGCCGCGCCAGATCGACAGCGCCACATCGCGCGGATCGCGGCAAAGATGAACAAAGCGTGCATCCGGGTAGGCGGTCAGCAGGTGGCCCAGCAGGCGGTAATTGTCGGGCATCTTGTCGACATAGGCTGCCGTGCCCTCTGGCATTTCGGGCAGGCGGCTGATGTCCTCTGCCACGAAGTTGCGTGCGGCCTCGGGGGTGAAGTCCTGATCCTTGTCCAGATAGGGATGCAGCAGGAAGGCCGGCACGCCGCGTTCGCCCAGCGGGAAAACGTCGGGGTGCAGGCCGATCACGGTCTCGGTCAGCGTGGTGCCGGAGCGGGGCATCCCCACCACATAAATCGGACGCGGTCCTTCTGGACTGGTCTCTGCCGGGGTGATCTCCGCCGGGAAGGCCGCCATAATGCGGCTGAACTGGCGTTCACTTACCTCGTAGTCATAGGGGGTCTGTGCCGCCATACAGGCGTTTGCTTCGTCATTATGGGCGGCAAAAGCCTCCTTGTCGCCTGCCTGATCCGCGATCCGGGCCAGGGCAAAGCTCACGTTGGCACGGTCGAGCGAGCGGGGCGCGGCGGCTTTCAGCGCCTTTTGCGCAATGGGCAGCAGCTCTGCGTTCTGTTCGCGGCTGCTGATGCGGGCCAGCATTTCCAGCACCTGGGTGTCCTTGGGGTCCAGCTCCAGCAGCGCCAAGCACTGCTCGCGGGCTGCGCCGCTTTCACCATTGGAGATCAGCTGGCTGGCCAGGCGGCGGCGCGCCTCGGCGTTTTGCGGCGCCACGGCAACGGCCTTTTGCGCGGCCGCGGTGGCCTCCTCCTGCCGCATCAGCCGGGCCAGCAGCAGGCTGGCGTTCTGCAGCGCGTCGGCGTCGTTGGGGTTCACCTTCAGCGCGGCCTGGTAGTCCGCCAGCGTCGCTTTTTCGTCGCCCAGCGTGTTCCAGGCGGTGGCGCGCAGCCGCAGCATCCGCGGCTGGCGCGGATCGCGGGCCAGCGCGGCGGTTGCAGTCTCGATCGCGGCCTCGGCGTCGTTCATCACCAGATGCGCCTGCGCCTGCAGATACAGAGCTGGCTGATCGCCGGGCTGGTCCTTCAGCACCCGTTCCAGCAGTTTCATCGCCTGTTCGCCCTGCTGCAGGAACAAGAGCGTCTGCGCCAGGTTCTTGCGAGCGTCGTGAAAGCCGGGGGCGAGCGCCAGCGCCTTCTTGAAATACGGGACGGCATCGCGGTGCTTGCCGAGGCCCGACAGGGAGATGCCGGCGATATTGGGGAAATCCGGGTGGCTCTTGTGCCGCTTCATGCCGCCCTTGGACTGTTTCAGCGCCTGTTTGAACTTGCCCTGGTTGAGAAAACCCAAGGCGGACTGGAGATCGTTCTGAAGAGTCATGAGGCCTATCTATCATCCTGTCAGGGCGGCTGAAATCCGGTGGCCAAGGCAGGTTTTGCATCTGCGCCCCGGGCCGGGTTAGAAATCAGCATGTGCGGACGATTTGCCATAACCCTGCCCACCGATGCAATGGCGCAGCTGTTTGCGGCGCAGCCTGCGAATGATCTGCCCAAGGTGCCGAACTTCAACGTCTGCCCCACCAACCCGGTGCATGTCGTGCAGGCGGGCGATACGGGACGGCAGCTGGTTTCGATGCGCTGGGGGTTCCTGCCGCATTGGTACAAAAGCGAAAGCGCCGGGCCGCTGCTGATCAACGCGCGGGCGGAGACGATAGCGGAAAAGCCCGCCTTTGCGAAGGCTGCCCGGGAACGGCGCTGCCTGATCCCGGCCACCGGGTTTTATGAATGGACCAAGTCGGAGGACGGCGCCCGGCTGCCCTGGTACATCCACCGCAGCGACGGCGCGCCGATTGCCTTTGCCGCCGTCTGGCAAAACTGGGGCGCCGACGATCCGGTCAAAACCTGCGCCATTGTCACCACCGCCGCCAATCAGGGGCTGTCTGCCGTCCACCACCGGATGCCGCTGATCCTGGAGGCGGAGGACTGGGGCAAATGGCTGGGGGAGGAGGGCCATGGCGCCGCCAGGCTGATGCAGCCGGGGCCGGAGGGCGTGCTGGACTACCACCGGGTCGATCCGGCGGTGAACTCCAACCGCGCCGAGGGGACGGAGCTGATCGAGCCGTTCGGGGAAGATGATATCCCGCGCGGCCAGCTGATCTGAGCGTTACTCCGCGGCGTGGCGGGCCGGCAGGTCGCGCTGCGGTGCGCGGCTGAGGTCGTTGCCTGCAAGCGTCGCCTTTTGCAGCAGCGCCACGAAGGTTTCCTGCTCAGCTTCCGTGAGGCCGGTCAGAATGCTGGGCTGGGAGGCCCGCACGATGGGCAGGATGCGGTCCAGCAGCGCTTCGCCGCCGCGGGTCAGGCTGACCTCGCGGGCACGGCGGTCGGCCTGGGACACGCGGCGTTCCACAAACCCCTTGTCCACCAGCCGGTCCACGACCTTGCCCAGTGTCGCGCGGTCATAGGCGATGAGGCCCGCAACCGACGCCTGGTCGATGCCGGGATGGCGGCGGATTGCGGCCATGGCGGAAAACTGCACCGGGGTGAGGTCCACGCCCTCTGCCGCCATCTGGTCCATGAACTGGGCCACGGAAATCTGGTGCAGCCGCCGGATAAGGTGGCCGGGCAGGGTGTGGATGTCCAACGGGTCGGTCGTCATGGCCTTCTGGTCCTTGCCGGTTTGGTCGTCCCGGGTGCGTCTGCCCCGGCGGTTCTGCTTGCAAGGCTTGCCTTAGCGCCCCGTGCGCAGTGCGCGCAAGTTATATTGCCGCAAGCCGGGGATTTGCGGCTTTTCCTTGCCCAATGCGCGCGGTAGAGCTGGGGCATGGCGCTGAAATTCACCTCCCTGCAAGAGTTCTATGCCCACGGGTTCGACACCGTGATCGACGTGCGCAGCCCGGCGGAACATGCCGAGGACCACGTGCCCGGCGCAATCAGCTTGCCGGTGCTGAACAACGAAGAGCGCGCCAAGGTCGGCACCATCTATGTGCAGGACAGCCCCTTCAAGGCACGCAAGCTGGGGGCGGCGCTGGTGTTCCGCAATGCCGCCAACCACATCGAACAGAGCCTGAGCCATCACGACGGTGGCTGGAAGCCGCTGGTCTACTGCTGGCGCGGCGGCCAGCGGTCCGGGTCGTTCACCTGGATGCTGCAGCAGATCGGCTGGCGCGCCGAGGTGGTGGAAGGCGGCTATCAGACCTACCGCCGCCTGGTGCACAAGGCGATGTATGAAACCGCGCTGCCGCACTACCTGGTGGCGCTGGACGGCTATACCGGATCGGCCAAGACCGAGGTGCTGAAACGCGCCGGGGAGCTGGGCGCGCAGGTGCTGGACCTGGAGGGGCTGGCCAATCACCGCGGCTCTTTGCTTGGCGATATGCCCACACCGCAGCCTTCGCAGAAAGCGTTCGAATCAGCGGTGGCCGGTGCGCTGATGCGGCTGGACCCGGCCCGCCCGGTGCTGGTCGAGGCGGAATCGAATAAGATCGGCCAGCGGATCATTCCGCCCGCGGTCTGGGAAGCGATGAAGCAGGCGCCGAGGATCGAGCTGCAGGTGCCGGTTGCGGCCCGGTGCCGGTATCTGGTGCAGGCTTACGACGATATCCTGTCAGACTCGGAGCGGCTGCGCGAGAAGCTGGGGCCGCTGCGCGCCCATCGCTCCGGCGCGGTGGTAGACGGCTGGTTTGATTGCATCGATGCAGGGGACAAGGCTGGATTGACTGAGGCGCTGATGGTTGAGCATTACGACCCGGCCTACCGCAAATCCCGTGCCGCGATTGGCGCGGTGGTGGCCGCCACGGTCGAGGCCGGAACGCTGGATGAGGCCGGGCTGGATGCCGCCGCGGCGCAGGTTGCGGAGATCATGACCGGCATGTGAGGCCGGCGGGACGGGGATCTTCCGCCCAACGGGAGCGGGTCAGGCGCTGAGCGTGATCGCACCTACACCTTCTGTGACCTTGCCGATGAGGGCCGCCGGGTAGCCGGCTGCGCGCAGCTGTTCCAGCACCTCATCAGCCCGATCTGCGGCAACCGCTGCCAGCAAGCCGCCCGCGGTTTGCGGGTCGAACAGCAGGTCTTGCCAGCCGGTGGTTTTGAGCTCCGCCACGGCGGCCTGGTTGGCGGGAAACAGCGAGGAACGGATGCCGCGGTCCGCCAGCTCTGCGGCGCCCTGCATCAGGGGGATCCGGGTGGTGAACAGCTCTGCGCCTGTGCCGGATGCCTCACAGATACCAAGCAAATGCCCGAGCAGGCCAAAGCCGGTCACGTCGGTCATTGCGTGCGCGTCCTGCAGGATGCGGGCAGCGGCGCCCTGCGGCTGGCTCATCTGTTCCAGCGCAGCGGCCACCCAGTCTCCCTTGGCCGCGCCCGCCATTTCCGCAGCCATCAGCACGCCGGAGCCGAGGGGCTTGGTCAGGACCAGCGCATCGCCGGGTTCGGCGCCGGCGAGGGTGATCACGGGGCGGGGGCAAAGACCAGTGACGGTGAAGCCAATGGTCAGCTCATCGCCCAGCGAGGTATGGCCGCCGATGATGGCGGCGCCGGCTTCTTGCATGACCTCAGATGCGGCCCCCATGATCTCCTGCAGGGTGCGGGCCTGCAGAGCGGGCGACATGCGCGGCAGGATCAGGTTGGCGGTGGCGGCCTGCGGCTCTGCCCCCATTGCCCAGATGTCGCCAAGCGCGTGCACGGCCGCTATACGGGTCATCAAAACCGGGTCGTTTGTGAAGCTGCGCAGGTGGTCGGTGCTGATCACTTGTTTGACGCCGCCGGTGGTCAGCAGCGCCGCGTCATCGCCGGGCAGGGGCGTTATGTCGTCGCGGCTCGCATTGCTGAGACCGGCAAGCGTGCCGAGCAGGGCATCTCGCCCGACCTTGGCGCCGCAGCCGCCGCACATGGGCTTGTCTCCCAGCGCCTCCTCCATGTCCAGCGTGTGTTCGGCCGGCAGCGGTGGGCCCTCCATCGCAGGCAGGTCGCGGAATTTCTCCATGAAGGCCTGGTCGATGCGGTCCTTCCAGCTCCACATCAGCGGGCCGGCAAGGGTGGTGCCGAAGCGTTCGCCAAGCGCCTCGCGCGCGCCCATGGAGATCAGTTTCAGGTAATCCTTCTGCGGCCGGTATTTGCGCAGGGGATCGCCCGTCAACTGGGCGCGCAGGTTGTGGTAGAGCACCGGCGACTGGCGCACGGCATAGACGCCTGCCTTGGGGCGCGGGGCAAAATCCATATGGGCACAGTCGCCGGCGGCAAAGACATTGGCGGCGGAGCTTTGCAGGGTCTCGCCGACCCGGATGAACCCGTCCTGCAGGGCCAGCCCGCTGTCCGCGAGCCAGCCGTAGGGGCGGGCGCCGGCGGCGCCGGTGGTGAAATCGGACAGGATCTCGCTGCCGTCCTGCAGTGTTATGTAGCCGTCTTCGATGCGCTCGATGCGGGCGTTCTCCTCCAGCCGCACGCCATGTTCGACCAAGGCGCGGCGCAGCTTCTGGCCGGCCTTTTCGCCAATGGCGCGCAAGGCCTCGTCGCTGTCGATCAGCGTCGCCTGGGCGAGGCGGCCGCGGGATCTGAGGGAATAGGCCATGGCCAGGATCAGCTCCGCCCCGGCAACGCCGCCGCCGATCACCGCGACATGGGCGGGGCCGTCCTCCTCGCGGAAGACGGCCCATTGGGCGGCGAAGCGGTCCAGCGGCTTAGCCGGGATGCCGTGCTCGGCAAAGCCTGGAAGGTCCGGCATGGCGGAGGTGATGCCGATGTCAATGGAAGCAACGTCATAGGCAATCGGCGGGCGGCCCGGCACATGCACCAGCTGGGCCCCGGTGTCGATATGCTCTGCCGCTCCCAGCACCACGCGGGCGTCGGCAAAACGGGCGAGGCGGACCAGGTCAATGTCCAGCTCCCCGCGCCCGTAATGGCCCGCAACAAAACCGGGCAGCATGCCGGAATAGGGCGCGGTAGGGCCAGGGTTGATGACGGTCAGCCGGGCACCGGGCAGGGGTTTCATGCCCCATTTGCGCAGCACCAGCGCGTGGGTGTGGCCGCCGCCGACCAGCACCAGATCCCGGGTTAGCGGCAAGCGGGAGGTGTCCATCACGGTTTGTGCCTTCCTGACTGTCCCGCGCTTATTCTTCGGCGGGCGGGTTATGAGCTGCGTGCCGGCGTTCCTCGTCCTCGGGCGTGTCGTGGGTGGCCCAGTGATCGTCGCCGCCGGCCTCGGGCATGGTTTCGCGGCTCTCCTGCCGGTGGATATGCACCTTGGCGATGAAGTTCGCGGTGATCGGCGCGGTCAGGAACAGGAACAGGGTGATCATTAGTTCGTGGTAGGAGAAGTGCTCCTCGAACGCGGCCGCATGCAGCATCGAAGCAAGCAGCACGCCGCCGACACCCAGGGTGGTGGCCTTGGTCGGGGCGTGCAGCCGCGACATCGGGTCGTTCAGCTTGATCAGCCCGAAGGAGCCGACAATGCCGAAGATCCCGGCAATCACCAGGAAGGCGGCAACGAGGAGTTCAAACAGGTTTTCCATGTACTTGCCCTCACTCGATAATGTTGCCGCGCAGGATAAAGCGCGCGTAGGCCACGGTGGAGACAAAGCCGAGCATGGCGATGATCATCGCGGCCTCGAAGAAGATCTCAGTTCCCAGGGCCATGCCGTAAAGGACCATCAGGGCGATGGCATTGATGAACATGGTGTCGAGTGCCAGGATACGGTCGGCCACGTCGGGGGCGGTGACGACCTTCCAGAGGTTCATCAGCATGGCGAGCGCGAAGCAGGCAAAGGCGAAGGTGGCAGCGCTTTCGATCATTCGAAAATCTCCATCAGCCGGCGCTCGTAGCGCTGTTTGATCTCATCCCGCACCGCGTCCGGGTTGGGGGCATCCAGGCAGTGGACCAGAAGGGCGTGGCCCTCATCCGAGACATCCGCCGACAAGGTGCCCGGGGTCATGGTGATGGTGCCCGCGAGGGCGGTGATCGCCTCCGGGGTTTTCAGCTCCAGCGGAATGGTGATCCAGTTGGGGCGGCGGTCGGCGTTGGGTTTGAACAGCACGATGCGGGCCACGATGATATTGGCCTGGATGATGTCCATCAGCACCACCAGAATGTACTCCGCGATCTTCAGCGGGCGCCGCAGGGTGGGGCGGTTGGGCCAGTAGGGCTGTGTCACGAAGGGGATGATCACGCCCAGCATGAAGCCGAAGACCAATGAGTTCAGCGACCAGCGGTTTACCATCAGAAGCCAGGTGAGGGTGAGCAGGATGGTGAGAAACGGGTGCGGGAACAGCCGCCAGATCAGTTTCATTCCGCGGTCCTCCCAAGCACGGTGTCGATATAGGCTGCAGGCGCATAGAGCTGCGCAGCCGTTGCCTCGGCATAGCGTGTGGCGGGGCCTGCAAAGACAGTTAGCGCCACCAGCCCGCCAAGAAGGCCGAAGCACGCCACAAAGGGCAGCTGCGCCGGTTTGGCGGGCAATGTGCCCACGGGCGGCGCCTCGCTGGTGGCGGGTTCTTCGGACTCCAGCCCATGGCCCTTCCAGAACAGGAGCGAGCCTGCGCGGGCCATGCCGATGATGGTGACGAGCGAGCCCAGCAGGATCACCCCCCAGATCCAGGGCGCCAGATCGGCGCCGCGGGTGGCGTCCAGCACCAGGAGCTTGCCCAAAAATCCAGACAGCGGCGGCATCCCTGCTAGCGCGATGGCGGCGGCGAAGAACAGCGCCGAGATCAGCCCGGTCTGCGGCATCGGCAGCTGCGGAAGGATCCACTGGCCCTGGCGCTCCATCACCAGGTCGGCCACCAGGAACAGCAGTGCCGCAGCCAGGGTGGAGTGCACCAGGTAGTAGAGCGCAGCGGCGGCGGCGGTTTGGGTGAACAGCGAAACGGCAATCAGCAGCGTGCCCATGGAGGCGATGGCGCCGAAAGCCGCGAGGCGCCCCAGCTTCTTGGAGCCGAGCACGCCGATGGCGCCTGCGCCAAGTGTCAGCAGGGCGGCGGGCAGCAGCCAGGCCTCCGTCAGGCCCGCTGTGGCCTCGACCTCTGGGCCGAAGACCAGCGTGTAAATGCGCAGGATCGAATAGGCGCCGACCTTGGTCATGATGGCAAAGAGCGCCGCCACCGGCATCGGCGCGTTGGCATATGCCGAGGGCAGCCAGAAATGCAGCGGCAGGAGCGATGCCTTGATGGCAAAGACCAGCAGAAGCATCACCGCACCGACCCTTAGGAGTGCCGTATCCTCAGCCGGGATCTGGGCGACCTTCACCGCGAGGTCGGCCATGTTCAGGGTGCCGGTCACCGCATAAAGCGTGCCAAGCGCAAACAGGAACAGGGTGGAACCCAAAAGGTTGAAAACCACATATTGCACGCCGGCCTGGAACCGGCGGGTGCCACCGGAGTGGATCATTAGCCCATAGGAGGCAATCAGCAGCACCTCGAAGAAGACGAACAGGTTGAAGGCGTCGCCGGTCAGAAAGGCGCCCATGATGCCCATTAGCTGGAACTGGAACAGCGCGTGGAAGTTGCTGCCGCGGGTGTCCCAGCCGGAGCCGATGGCATAGAGCAGCACCGGCAGAGCCAGCAGCGACGTGAGCACGATCATCATCGCCGATAGACGGTCCAGCACCAGCACGATGCCAAAGGGGGCAGGCCAGTCGCCCAGCTCATAGACCTTGACGGTGCCGTCCGCGGCCTGTGCGGCCAGTGCCAGGGTGATGCCAGCCAGCAGCACCGCGCTGGCGAGCGAGAAGATCCGTTGCAGGTCCAGATGGTGGCGCAGCACCATGATGATGAAAGGCGCAACAAGGGCGGGCAGCACCACCGGCGCGATCAGCAGATGCTCCATCATGCGTCCTCCTCTGCGCCGTCTGCCTCAACCGGCATGGCGGTGCCGTCATCGCGAGACGAGAGAAACGCCCCCAGCGCGATCATTACCACCACGGCGGTCATGCCAAAGGAGATCACGATGGCCGTGAGCACCAGCGCCTGCGGCAGCGGGTCGGTATAGGCGACTTCCTTGTATTTGTTCAGGATTGGCGGCGCACCGGTGACCAGCCTGCCGGTGGCGAACAGGAACACGTTGACCGCATAGGTCAGCAGCGACAGGCCCAGGATCACCGGGAAGCTGCGGCGGCGCAGGATCAGGTAGACACCTGCCGCCGTCAGGATGCCCACGGCAGAGGCAACGAGAAGTTCCATGGTTATCCCTCCGTCCCGGTCTTGGCCGCTTCGTCGCGGGCCGGGTTGATGTCCATTGCGTGCTCAGAGCTGATGCCCGGCTGCCAGGCGAAGCGCGACAGGCTTTCCAGTGCCAGGAGCACCGCGCCCACAACGGCCAGGAAGACGCCGAGGTCGAAAAGCGCGGCGGTGGCCCATTCGAACTCCTCCAGCGGCGCCCAGTGCAGGTAGCCGAAATCGCTGGTCAGGAACGGCTTTCCGTTGAACCAGGCCCCCATGCCGGTGGCGGCGGCGATCAGCACGCCGGAACCGATGATGGCGTGATAGGGGTAGCGCTGCCGCTCGGTCGCCCAGGCAAAGCCGGAGGCCATGTATTGCATGATGATGGCGATTGCGGCGACCAGCCCGGCGATGAAGCCGCCGCCCGGCAGGTTGTGGCCGCGGAAGAAGATATAGGCCGCAACCATCAGCGCCAGCGGCATCATCACCCGGGTCGCTACCACCATCATCAGCGGATGGCTGTCGCCTGCCTGCGGCAGGTCCGGTTTGCGGTTCAGCAGATAGGCACGGACCTTGGAGGCCAGCACCGCCTCGGTCAGGGCGAAGATCACCATGGCGGCGATGCCCAGCACGATGATCTCGCCGAAGGTGTCGTAGCCGCGGAAGTCGACGAGGATCACGTTCACCACGTTGGTGCCGCCGCCGCCCTTGTAGGAATTGGCGAGGTGGAAATCCGAAATCGTCGGAAAGGCAAAATCCCGCATCAAGAGCGCATAGATCAGCCCGCCGGCGCCCAGTCCCGCCACCACCGAGATCGCGCCGTCGCGCAGGCGGGTGAGGGCCGGGGTTTCCACCGGGGTTTCCTTGGGCATGAAGTTGAGGGCCAGCAGCATCAGGATGATGGTGACCACCTCTACCGAGATCTGGGTCAGCGCCAGGTCGGGGGCCGAAAGGTAGTTGAAGGCCATGGAGACGACCAGGCCGACGACGCCGATCAGAACCAGCGCCAGCAGGCGGTTGCGGTGCTTGGCGACGATGAACAGCGTCGCCACCACCAGCGCGAACCAGCCGACTACTGGCAGCATGCCCGGCTCCTGCAACTGGCGGGTCTCAGTGCCCAGGGTGCCGCCGCGGTAGGCGAAATAGCCGACCGCCACTGTGAAGGCGACCATGATTGCGGCGTACCGGGTCAGGACACCGTTGTGCAGCCCTTCGGTCACGAGCTGGCTGAGGCGGGTGAAGGCGCCGATCAGGGCATCGAATATGGTCTTGGCTTCGGGCCGGGGCATGGCGTTCCAGACCCGCTGCAAGGGCGCATGCAGTGCCAGCAGGGCGAGGCCGCCGATGGTGGCCGCCACCGACATGTAGAGCGCCGGGGTCAGTCCGTGCCAGAGCTTGAGCGAGTAATAGGGCAGCTCGCCGCCGCCTGTCACCGCGCCTGCGGCTGTCGCGACCATAGGGCCTGCAATCCTGGCCGAGGCGAGGCCGATCAAAACCACCAGAACCACCAGGAACGCCGGGCCGATCCACATGCCGGTGTTCGGGTCATGCGGATGGCCGGGATAGTCGTCGCGCTTGCGGCCGAGGAACACATGGGCGATGAAGCGGAAGGAATAGGCGGCTGAGAACAGCGCCGCCACCGTGGCCAGAGCTGGCACGATCAGATGCGAGCCGTTCCAGATGGTGTGGGCGGTTTCCTCCAGCATCATCTCCTTGGACAGGAAGCCGTTGAGAGGCGGGATGCCGGCCATCGACAAAGCCGCCACCATGCCGATGGTGAAAGTGACCGGCATCAGGTGGCGCAGTCCGCCCAAGCGCTTGATGTCGCGGGTGCCGGCCTCGTGGTCGACGATGCCCGCAGTCATGAACAGCGCCGCCTTGAAAGTGGCGTGGTTGATGATGTGAAATACCGCGGCCACCGCCGCGATCTTGGTGCCGAAGCCCAGCAGCATGGTGATCAGGCCCAGGTGGCTGACGGTGGAGAACGCCAGCAGCGCCTTGAGGTCGTCCTTGAACAGAGCAATTACCGCGCCGACCAGCATGGTAACAAGGCCTGTGGTGGCAACGATGTAGAACCACTCCGGCGTGCCGGCCAGCACCGGCCACAGACGGGCCATCAGGAACAGCCCGGCCTTTACCATGGTGGCGGAGTGCAGATAGGCCGAAACCGGTGTTGGCGCCGCCATCGCGTGCGGCAGCCAGAAATGGAACGGGAACTGCGCCGACTTGGTGAAGGCACCGAGCAGGATCAGGATCAGCGCGGGCAGGTAGAGATCCGAGGATTGGATCGCTTCCTTGTTCTGGAGAATGACGCTGAGATCATAGGAACCTGCGATATGACCCAGCATCAGCATGCCGGCAATCATCGCCAGCCCGCCGGAACCGGTGACGGTCAGTGCCATGCGCGCGCCTTGGCGGCCTTCGGGCAGGTGTTTCCAGTAGCCGATCAGCAGGAAGGAACTGAGCGAGGTCAACTCCCAGAACACCAGCAGAAGCAGGATGTTGTCGGACAGCACGATGCCGACCATCGCGCCCTGGAACAGCAAGAGGTAGCTGTAGAACTGCCCCATCGGGTCTTCGCGCGACAGGTAGTAGCGGGCGTAGAGGATGATCAAGAGACCGATGCCGAGGATCATCGCCGCAAACAGGAAGCCGAGTCCGTCGAGAAAGAAATGCGCGTTGACGCCGAGTGCGGGAAGCCAGTCCACGGCGGCATAGACCGTTTCGCCGCGGAACACGGCGGGAATGTGCAGCATCAGCCCGATAAAGGCGAGCAGTGTGGTCAGCCCGGCGGCTGAGGCCGCAGCATTGCGCCCGGCGCGGATCAATAGCGCGGGAAAGACGGCTCCGAGGAAGGGCAGGGCCGCAATCAGGAAAAGGGACACGTGCAAGTCTCCTGTCGGGTTGGCGCTTCGTTGTTATTGGGCCAGTGCTAGACAATTTTGTTGCCCGCAGCCACCCGGCCGCCCCTGGTGCAGTGGTAATACCGCAGCCAGAGGCGGAGTGAATACGCTTGTTACGGGCATAATTGGGCAACGGACGCGCAATAACAAGAACTTGACCGGCGGATTCGGTCTGTTTCTGGTGATTGACGGTGCCTGTGCTGCTAGTTCTGGGGGCAGGCCCGCCAGCGGGCCGGTGCAAACTGCAGGCGGCGGAGGAAGGATGCCTGAGGCAGAGGTGCAGAACCCGAAGCTTACGCGGCGGCTGATGCTGCTGGGCGGCGCCGCGGCGGCGGCGGGCTACGGCTATTGGTGGCACCGGCGGCAGCCGCCGGTGCATGATCATCCGCGGCTGACGGCAAAAGAGGCTTTCGCGCTGGCGCAGGCAGGAGAGATTACCCTGGTGGACATCCGCACGCCGCGGGAATGGCGCGCTTCGGGGGTGCCTGCGGGCAGCCATCAGATCGACATGCGGCGCCCGGATTTCATCGAAGCCCTGCAGGCGGCAGCAGGACCGGACCCTGCGGCGCCGGTGGCGCTGATCTGCGCCCGCGGCGTGCGCTCCGCCCGGATGACGCTGGCGCTGGCTGAGGCGGGGTATTCCAACGTGATCGACGTGCCCGAGGGCATGCTGGGCTCCGGCGCCGGGCCGGGCTGGATTGCGGGCAACCTGCCGGTGGCCCGGTGGACAGAATGAGGAAAGCGCTGCTGGGCGCGGCGGCGGCAGCGGTCTTTGCGCTGCTGGCCGGCGTGGCGGCAGCCGGCTGCGGCGGGGAAGCAGGCAAGTGCAGTGCCGAGGGCGGCAACTATCATATCGCATTGCCGGAACGCGCCGCCGCCGCCCCGGTGGTGATGTTCCTGCATGGTTACGGCGGCAGCGGAAGCAGCGTTCTGCGCAACAGGAGCCTGGTGGAGGGGCTGACGCGGCGCGGCTATGCGGTGATCGCGCCCGAGGGGCTGAGGCGGGACGGCAGCGGCCCGCAGTCCTGGGGCTTCGGCCCGTTCACGGGCGGCCGCGACGAGGGCGCATTCTTTGCCGCGGTGCTGGCGGACGCGGCGGCGCGGTTCGGCACCTCAAAGTCGAAGACGGTGCTGGCAGGGTTTTCGGCCGGAGCCTTCATGGTGCATTACCTGGCCTGCCGCGATCCTGCAGCCTTTGCCGCTTACGCGCCGGTTTCGGGGGCCTTCTGGCGGCCGCAACCGGAGCGCTGCGCAGGGCCGGTTCGGCTGTTGCAGGTGCATGGCTGGAGTGATGAAGTGGTGCCGCTGGAGGGCCGGGTGCTGGGCGGCGGGCGCTTCGAACAGGGGGATGTGTTTGCCGCGCTGCAGGTCTGGCGCGCGGCCAATGGCTGCACCTCCCATGCGCCGGACCGGGCGTGGAGCGCTGAGGGCCTGCTGCGCCGACGCTGGGACTGCGGCCCTCGCGCCGGGATTGAGCTGGTGCTGTTTGACGGCGGCCATACGCTGCCGGAGGGCTGGGCGGAGCTGATGGCGGATTGGTTCGAGGATCTGCTTGCGGTGCGCTAAGCAGCGGCAGCATTGCGCAAGACGCAAGAGTTCCCGCCCCTTTGCCCGAAAATCACAGATTTGCGGCAAAGCGTTGGGCCGGGCAGCGCGCCCTGGCGGGCGCGCTACGGCTGTCATTTTCCGGGCATGAGCTGTTTGCGGAGCTGTTGCATGGCGTCTGACGCGGGCCGCGCCGCGCATCAGCGCGGCGCCGGACCCAAGGCTGCCAAGGGTGTCCCGGTGAGAGCCGGGGCATCCTGCGGGTGCGGGTGCCGCTTGGTGCGACAGGCTTACTCTGCCGGGGTGCCGTGCGGCGCGCTGCCGTCCAGCAGGGCCTTCAGCTCGGCGCGGGCAGCACGGGCTGCGCGGGTGATCTGAGGCTCAGTGAACTCCTCCCGCGTAGCCATCCAGTGGCGGATGCGGTTGACGGTCTTGACGCCGGACAGCGCCGACAGCGGCACCGCCAGCACCAGCGACAGCGCAATCGGTGCCAGCCACAGCGACACGGTGCCGGTCAATATGCCGGCCCAAAGCGCAACGCCGCTGACGGTTTCCAGCGCGTGGCAAGTGATCAGCGTGCGCAGGGAATAGCTGCCGCCGTCGCGTGCCTGCGGCGCCCAGCCGCGCTGCAGGCCAAGCGCGGTGCGGAACACGGCGATCATCTGCTGCACCATCAGGATCGGTGCATAGAGGATGGCCAGCACCACCTCGGAGAGGAAGGACAGCGCGAAATGCACCGGGCCGCCGTACTCAGAAAACCGGCTGCCGGTCATCGGCAGCGCCGCTGCGGCCAGCATCTTGGGCGCCAGCAGCATTGCGTAGATCAGGATGATCACCAGAACATGCTTGGGCTCGGACATGTCCGGCCAGCTGGGGCGGAAGGGGTTGGCCTCGCTGAAGTAGCTGATCACCGAGGCTTCCTCGCTGCGGCCGATCACCGCCCAAAGCACCAGCAGCGCAAACCAGACCGGTGCCATCAGGTAGCCGATCGCGCCGGCAAACAGGTGGAAGCGGGAGATCGCGCGGAAGCCCTTGGCGTGCAGCAGGTTCAGGTGCTGCAGGTTGCCCTGGCACCAGCGGCGGTCGCGCAGGATGTGGTCGATCAGGGTGGCGGGGGTTTCCTCATAGGAGCCGCGGATGCGGGGCAGAAAGCGCACCGACCAGCCGGCCCGGCGCAACAGGCCTGCCTCGACGAAATCGTGGCTCATGATCAGCTTGTCGCCGCCGCCAAAGCGCGAGCGCAAGAGCGGCAGGCCGGCGCAGGCGGCAAAGGCGCGGGTGCGGATGATGGCGTTGTGGCCCCAGTAGTTGCCCTCGTGGCCGGCCCAGCGCGCCAGGCCTTCGGCGAGCGCCAGGCCATAGACGCCGTTGGCAAACTGCTGCATGCGGCCAAAGACCGACTGGGCGCCGATCAGCTGCGGGTAGCTCTGGATCAGGCCGGCGCCGGGATCGCGGGCCAGCGCGTCGGCCAGCCGGGCGATGGCGCGGCCGGTCATCAGGCTGTCGGCGTCCAGCACCAGCATCGCCTCATACCCTGCGCCCCAGCGGCGCACCCAGTCGGAGATATTGCCGACCTTGCGGCCTTCATTGTCGTCGCGGCGGCGGTAGTAAAGCTCAGTGCCTTCCGGCAGCATGGTGCGCAGCGCCTCGACGCTGGCACGCTCCTGCGCGGCAATGGCGTCGTCGCGGGTGTCCGACAGGATGAACATCGCGTATTCATGCAGGCCGCCGCGGCCGTGCAGCTCCTGCAGCATGGTCTGGGCGTTGCCCAGCACGTACCAGGGCACCTCGTTGTAGACCGGCATCAGCAGCGCCACCTTCATCGGCCGGGCCGCGCCGCGGGTGACCGTGCGTTCGCGGCGCGACAGTCCGTAGAGGCCGAGCAGGACGGTGGAGACGGTGAAGGCGATCCAGAAGAAGTTGAAGGCGATCAGCGCCAGCAGGATCACCTCCAGCACCGAGAAACCGCCGTCGGTGAACCAGCCGCCCATCACCCAGGTGAGCACACCGGTCGCCGCCATCGCAGGCGAGAAGGCCAGCAGGCGCCACAGCGCCACCTGGCCAGGCGCGGCGCCGCCGGGGGCGGCCGAGTCGCGGAAGTCCTTGCTGAAGTCCTGTTCCGGCATCGCCAGAGGCTGTTCCGGAGGCATCAGATCACATGCAGTCATGCGGTCCACCTGTAAAGCCAGACTTCGGAAGCGGGGCTGCCGCCTTTCCTGAGCTGGGCGCGAAGTTCGACGTGATCCCGGTCGCCGGGATCGAAGTAAAAGGCGAGCCGCAGACCGCCCGTTTCCGGGTTGCGCTGCAGCACGCCTTCGCTGGTCGCCACATGGGGAGAGTGGATGTGGACGTCAAGGGTCTCGGGGCCGCCATCAAACAGCGGGTGCGCATCGAAATCGACGGTGACGATCCGGCCCGGTCCGCCGAAGATCCGCGCACCCTCGGCGGTGTCGATAACCCGTGGCACTGAGAGCACCGGTTCCTCGCCCCAGGTGAGGCGGTAGTTGAGGCTGATCTCCGATCCGGCGGCATAGGGCTCGCGCGGGCGCCAGTAGGCAACGATGTTGTCGTAGATTTCCTTGTCGGCGGGGATTTCCACCAGGGTGACGGCGCCTTTGCCCCAGTCTTCCCTGGGTTCCACCCACAGGCAGGGGCGGTCGTGATAGAAGGCTTCCAGGTCGTTGAAGTCCGACAGCCTGCGGGCGCGTTGCATCAGGCCGAAGCCGCGCGGGTTTTCGTCAACGAAGGACGACACCTGCAGGCGCTTGGGGTTGGCCAGTGGCCGCCACAGGGTTTCGCCATTGCCGTTCTGCACCAGCAGGCCGTCGCTGTCGTGCACCGCCGGTCGGAAATCGTCGAAGCGGCTGCGGTTGGTGGCATCGAACAGGAACATCGAAGTGAGCGGCGCCAGCCCTGCGTGGGTCAGCTCCTCGCGGGCGAACAGGGTGGCCTCCACATCCATCACGGCGCTGCTGCCGGGGGTGATGGTAAACCGGTAGGCACCGGTCACAGAGGGGGAGTCCATCAGCGCATGCACCACCATAGACCTTTGGCCGGGGGCGGGGGCCTCGAGCCAGAACTCGATGAATTCCGGGAATTCCTCGCCCTCGGGGTCGGCGGTCTTCAGGGCCAGGCCGCGGGCCGACAGCCCGTAGGCATTGCCGGTGCCGATGGCGCGGAAGTAGCTGGCGCCCTGAAAGACGCAGAATTCGGTTTTCTTGCCGGGTTCGGATTGCTCGGTGCGCAGGCGCAGGCCGGAGTAGCCCAGATGCCCTTCGGTGGTCAGCTCCGGCGCCTTGTCGGTCTTGTCGAACAGCGACAGGTCGAAAGCCACCGGCTTGGCCAGGCCGTCTGCCACGGTGTTGATCTGCACGGCGCGCGGGAAATAGAGGCCGGGCAGGAAGAAATCGACGTTGTAGCTGCGGTCGGTCTTTGACCACAGCGCGTCCTTGGTGCGGAACCAGCGGGCCTTGTAGTCGTCATAGGACTGGTCCAGCCAGTCCTGCGGCACGGCCGGGCGCTCGGCATAGTCCTTGCTGGCAAGCGCGCGCGCCTTTTCCACGACCACGTCGCGGGTAAAGGGGATGGCTTCGCTAGCCAAGGCAGGCAGCGAGGCCAGGGCGGTGCTGCCAAGCGCGGCGGCTAGGAACGATCTACGGGTAAAAGAGCTCATTTTTTGGCTCTCCAAGGCTGTGACTTGAACCAGGCTGCGGTGTAAGCGCAGACAATGATTAGGAAAAAGCCAACCAGGTTGGCGAATGCCGTGGTCATAACCGCGCGGTCGGTCTGGTCAAGCGCAAAGCCGATGAAACGGGCCAGCGCCATGGAAAAAACAAACACCGCAAGCGATTGCTGGCCGACCTTGGTCACAAGCTGCAGCAGCACTGCCCAGACGCGCGCGGCCAGAGAATTGCCGGTTGCGATCAGGCGCTTGCCGCCGGTACCTGCAGCCACCCAGCCGAGATAGGCCAGCGACAGGAAATGGGCGTAGCGCAGCAGGCCGAAGTCGGTCTTTTCGCGCCACTCCGCGGTGATTTCCCATGTGGGGCGGATCAGGTCGGCTAGATCCTTGTTCGCGGCTTCCACCCACAGGAACACTTTCCAGGAGCCGAACGGCGCTGACAGGATCACAAAGGCTGCGGCCAGAACAACCAGTGCCTTGGACACCGGCGGCGCGGGCAGCCAGCCCTTCATGAAGGCAAAGCCGGTAAAGAACAGCAGCTGCCAGCCGAGCGGGTTGAAGAACCACTCGCGGTCGGACCAGGGCTCAGCCGGGAAGGAGACGCCATTGGGGCCGAGGCCGATCATATAGGGGTTCGCGGTGAGCCAGATCAGGATGCTGGCGGCGGCCACGGTCCACAGGCTCGCTTTCTCCAGCCCCATCATCAGCGGCATCAGCAGCAGCACCACCAGATACATCGGCAGGATGTCGAAGTAGTTCGGAACATAGGTAAGGGTGAACAGGCCGCTCAGCTGCTGCACGGTATTGGTGAAGAACCAGTGCAGGTTCAAGGAACCGATATAGCTCTTGTCGAAACCGCCATAAAGGTCGAGCAACGCCATTGAAGCGGCAAGGAAAAAGAACAGGCCGATATGGGCCCAGTAGACCTGCCAGCAGCGGAACACCACGCGGGCGGAGCCCAGCCACCAGCCCTGCCGGGCAAAGGAACTGCCGAAGGCTATGGCCGAAGCCATGCCGGAGCAGAAGACAAAGATCTCGGTTGCGTCCGAAAAGCCGAACCGTGCCGGAATCCAACTGGCCCAGCGGTTGCCCGGGATATGGGCCACGAGGATGATGAACATCGCAATGCCGCGGTAGAAGTCGAGCCGCGGATCGCGGACGCGCGGCTGGGCCGCCTGCGGCGGAGGTGCTGCACGGTTGGCGGCACTGGGATCTTTCTGAGGCCCGGGGAAGGGCGCAACGCTGGACATTGGATGTTTGGTCCTTGAGGGTCTTATTCGGCGGGAACGCTTTCGGCGCCGGAAGGGTTCCGCCCTTCGGCGATCAGGGAGCGGCGGGCGAGGGCGTAATTGTCCTCGGTGCCACCGCGCTTGACGCGGCGGTCATCCAAGATTGCTTCGACTTCGTCAAGCCGTCCTGCACGCAGGCCGGCGTCGATGGTTATCCGTTCGAAAACATCGCGTTGCGCGTGACTGCCGCCGGCCAGCACAAGGCTGTTGCGGGCTGTGGATAAATTTGTGAATGCGGCCTTGTAATTACCTTCTCCGAAGGCCTCCAGCCCGTCGGCGGCGGCGCAGCCGGGGGCCGCCATCCGCTCTTTGGCCTCCGAGCCGCCGACCGCCGCATCGGCGTGAATCCGCTGAACCAGCCGGTGCGCCTCCTGCTTGCGGTGGCCGGTCAGGGCCAGGAGGTAGTGCAAATCGGCAAAAATCAGGCTTCCATCCTCGGTCCGGTTGGCACAGAGATTCGCCAGCTCCTCCCAGCGGGAGCCGACATCAATGCCTTCCAGCTCCAGCCGCATCAGCAGCGAGGTTGCATTGGAGATGTCACGGTAGTCGTCGGTCTTGTCCTTGCGGACCTCGGTGTCGTAGAGCGCGAGCGCCTCATCCATCCGGCCCAGGTCCAGATGCATCAGCGCCTTGTGCCACCAGACGTGATAGCGGAAGTTGTTGCAGTGGGCCCATGCTTCCTCGCGGCCTTCCAGCCACTCCAATCCCGCCTTGGCGTTGCCGGTCATGTCATGAACATGCGCCACCGCGTGCAGGCCCCAGGCGTCATCCGGCGCCATCCACAGCGCCTGACGGCCGGTGTTGGCGGCACGTTCGAATTCACCGGTTTCCTCCAGCGCGAAGGAGTGGCAGCCCAACAAGTAGCCGCGGCCCGCGTGGTCCGGCTCGTAAGACGGCAGCACCCGCTCGATCGAGGCTCGCATGCCGGCGGGGTCGCCCATCATGAAGCGGATGCCGTGGCTGAGTTTCATCGCCAGGGTGTCTTGCGGAAATGCGTCCAGGACTTCCTCCATCCGCTGAATCGCGAGGCTCGGGCGTCCTGCAAGCCAGTTCTCCAGCGCGTCGATATATTTACGTTCGCGCGGCAGCGAGCCTTCGTAAAAACTCTTTGCGTCGCGCAGCGCCTCGCGGGCGGTGGGCAGCAGTTCGCTGCGTCCCAGCATCAGCAGCGACAATCCTTTGAGCGCATGGGCCAGGGCGAACTCCGGAGCCGCCCTGAGCACGGCGCCCAGATGATCCGCGGTTGCAGCCGCGTGGGCCAGAACACCCAACTGCACGTCGTTCCAATCCTGCAGCGCGGCGGTGTCAGTCAGGCTACTGTCCTGGCCGAAAATATCATGCGTCATCGGAGTCCAATCTCTGTCAATTTAAGCGCGGGTTCCTGTCCCGATGGAGAGTAGATCATAGCAACCGTCCGGGCGAACCCTGCTCGCGGTTTGGTGATGGGCTGTGTGCACTCGGCCTTGAAATTCGCCGGATGTGTAGGATTTCCCGGGAAAATTCCGCAAGAGGCCGGGCCGACAGACAACAAAAACACCGCCGGTTTGGCGGTGTTTTGCCGGAAATTGTAACACTTGGCGGAATGCCGCCGCGGATTTCGGCGGTCAGGGCTGCCCGAAGGGCGTGCCGGAGGTCAGAATCTCCTCCGTGCCCTCGCCGCATTGGGGCGGCGCATGGCGGTATGTGACCGGCGTGCGGGAAAAATTCAGCGGGTTGCCCAGGAGCCTGACCGGGCCGGCCGCGGTGTCCATGCCGATTGCCATGCCGCGCGCCTCGACTTGATCGGTGGCGAAGAGGGTTTCCAGGTTTTGCACCGGGCCCGCGGGCACCTTGCGGGCCTCCATTGCCGCCAGAACCTCCTGCGTGGTGAAGCGCTGCACGGAGGGGATCAGCACGCTGTTCAGCGCGTCGCGGTTTTGCAGCCGGGCCGGGTTGGTGGCAAAGCGGGAATCCTCGGCCAGGCCTTCGAGCTTCAGGAACTCCATGAATCGGCGGAACTGGCTGTCGTTGCCCACCGCCAGGATCACATGGCCGTCCGAGGTCTCATAGACGCCATAGGGCATGATGCTGGGGTGTTCATTGCCGCGGCGTTTGGGGATTTGGCCGGTGTTCAGATAGGCGACGCCCTCGTTGATCAGCCAGGCGATCTGTGCATCGACCAGCGCCAAGTCGATCTGCTGGCCCTCGCCGGTTTTCTCGCGGTGGTGCAGGGCCGAGAGGATACCGATGCAGGCATACATGCCGCACATCACATCGGCGATGCCGACGCCCGCCTTCATCGGCTGGCCTTCGGGCTCCCCGGTCAATGACATGATGCCGCCGAACCCCTGGGCCATGATGTCATAGCCGGGCTTGTGGCTGTTGGGGCCGGTCTGGCCGTAGCCGGAAATCGAGCAGTAGATCAAGCCGGGCAGATCGTCCTTGAGGCTGGCGTAATCCAATCCGTATTTTGCCAGCCCACCGGGTTTGAAATTCTCGATCAGGATGTCCGCCTCTGCCGCCAGGCGGCGGATCGCCTGCTGGCCTTCCTCCGTGGCAATGTCGATAGCGACTGAGCGCTTGTTGCGGTTGGCGGCCATGAAATAGGCCGAGAGGTCGGATTGCTGCCCGTCGGCATCCACGACATAGGGCGGCCCCCACTGGCGGGTGTCGTCGCCGCCGGTCTTGGGGTTTTCTACCTTGATCACCGTGGCACCGAGATCGCCCAGCAGCTGGGTGCAGGTTGGGCCTGCCAGGATCCGGGACAGGTCGAGAACCTTGACGCCCTTCAGCGCGCCGTGGGGGAGCATGTCAGATGCGGCCATCGTAGCCTCCTCGGTCGATTACTGCCGAGATGACGGTGAATTTTTCTGCTTTTATGGCGTCCTGCAGGGCCGCCCGCAATTCAGCGCGGCTGGTGACTGTGACACCGTTGCCGCCAAAGGCGCGGCCCATCGCGGCAAAATCATGCGCGGCAAAATCCACGCCGCCATTGGCAAGCTGGCGCTGGCGCTGTTTCAGCTCAATCAGGGCGAGGCTGGCGTCGGCGAAGACCACGAAGATCGGCGCCACGCCCAGTTCTGCGGCGGTGGCAAGCTCGCCCGCTACCATCAGGAAGCCCGCATCACCGGAGAAGCTGACCACGGGCCGGTCCGGCTGTGCCAGCTTGCGCCCGATTGCCATCGGCACGGCGCAGCCCATTGTGCAAAGACCGGAGGACTGGATCAGACCGCGCGGCTCGGAACACTCCCACATCTGGCTGAGCAGGATGCGGTGGGCACCGCTGTCGGCGGTGGCGAGGGTTTCCGGGGGCAGCGTGGCGCGGCATTCGGCGATGACGCCGGCCGGACCCCAGCCCTCATCCTGCGGGAAGGCTTCGGCCAGTGCGGATTTGACAGCTGCCGGGTGGCCATTGGTCCAGGTTTCGCGCGGTTCTGAACCTTCGGAAAGCGCCTCCAGCGTCGGGGCGATGGCGGTCAGGAAGTTCAGCCCGGCCTGATGCATGTAATGGGTGTTGGCCTCCGGTGCGATGTCGATGACGTTCTGGGTTTCCACGTCCCAGACATTGCGCCAGCCGGGGCGCATCTCGATCGGGTCATAGCCGATGGAGAGAACCAGATCGGCCTCCCGCACCAGCGGCAGCAGGTGCTTGTCCGCCAGCGGCGACAGGCCCGCGCCGCCCAAGGCAAGCGTGTGGTCTTCGGGCAGGATGCCCTTGGCCTTGTAGCTGGTGACAAAAGGGATCTGGTGTTTTTCGAGAAAGGCGCGCAGGGCCGGGCCTGCGTTTTCCTGCAGCGCATCGAGGCCGATCACCGCCGCCGGGCGTTCGGCAGCCGCCAGCCAGGAACGCGCCTGCGCCAGCGCTTCACCGCTTGGCGCAGCCGGGCTTGCAGGCGCGCGGCGGATGCCCCGGTCCCTGGCCGGCGTGTCCGCGACCGAAATCGGCACGTCGATATGCACCGGGCCGTTTCGGGGCTCGGTTGCGATGGCAACCGCCTTGTCTGCGATCAGGTCCGCAGCGTCTGGATCGAGTCGGAATGTGGCCTTGGTGATCGGGGTGAACACCGCGCGGTGGTCGAGCACCTGATGCGTGTAGCTCTGCTCCTCTGCAGCATCAACGCAGCCGGTCAGAACCAGCATCGGCACCCGGTCCTGATGGGCGTTGGCCACCACGTTGACACCGTTCAGCGCGCCGGGGCCGAGGGTGGCGACCAGGATGACCGGCGCGCCGTCGGCGTGATGCACGCCTTCGCCCATGAAACCGGCGCAGTTTTCATGCTTGGCCAGGTGAAAGGTGATGCCCGCCTTGGTCAGCGCGTCGACCAGCGTCAGCACCTCGCCGCCGGGCATCCCGAAGGCATGGCGGCAGCCCGCCTCATAAAGCCGCCGGGCCAGAACATCGGCTGTGCGCAGGGTCTCTGTCATCTTGTCCGTCCAATCCGTTGAATTGCCGTCAGATTGCCGAGGCTGCGCCTCTGCGCAAGCCCTCTCACGCCAGTGTGAGAAATGCTGCGGCGGGAATCGGCGCAAATGGCGGCGGTTCGGGGGATTGTGACCAGAATGAAGCAGCTGGCTATTTCTGCGCCCGTTCCGCGATCAGCGCAAAGCGGCGGTCGAGCTGGCCTGCCAGGGCAGCCAGCCCCGCGCCGCCTTCATCCGCATAAGGCGCAAAGACATGGGTGGGCAGCTTGTAGGACAGGGTGGCGCTGCCGTCCGCCTCTTCTGTCACATACATGCGCACGGGCGCCTCGATCATCGCCGCGGTGGAGAGCGCCAGGATTTTCACCGCGAAGTCGTTGTTGAAGAGGCCAATTACCCTGTTGCCGGGGATGGTGATGCCGCGCGCGGCGGCGGCCTGGGTCGGGCCAGCCTGGGTGACAACGCCGAGGCCCTCTGCCTTGGCGGCGGCCTTGACGTCCGCGATCAGCTGTTCGAATGGTTTGGAGGTTTCATGTACTGCCCAGCCGTCGCGCGGGGCGATGCTGCCTGCAGAGGCTGTTGCGGCAGTCAGGATCAATGCGGCGGTCAGGTGTCTGAAAAACATGGGGCTCTCCAAGGCGTGCATGCCCACATTTAAGGCATCGCTGCGGGTTTGAGGCTCACAATCGCGTGCGGCAGGCGGCGCCGGGTCAGATGGCGATCTTGCCGCCGCCCTGTCTGGTCACCGCCACAACCGAGGGGCGCGGCGGCATCTGCGGATCGAAATCGGGCCAGCGGGTGGCCGGGTCCTCGAAGGTGGAGTCGCGTTCGAAACCTTTCAGGTTCCTAGTGCCGTCGGTCCCGGGGTGCTGGACCGCCAGGAACAGGGTTTCCCCGCCCGGGGTGAAATAGGGGCCGCAGAGCTCTGCCCCGACCGGGCAGCGGAAAAACAGCTTGGAATGGCCGCGCAAGCTGCCTTCGGTCTCGACCCCGTAAAGCCCGTCGGATTTGCCGGTCTTGTCCCACCTGCGGCCCTGGTCGGTGGCGACCCAAAGCCGCCCGCCTGCATCAATGGCACTGTTGTCCGGGGAGGCGAACCAGCCGTTTTCCGAGGTATCCGGGTTCCACTGGGCGCCCACGGCGGCAATGCCCGGATCGCCGCATTGCACCAGGATGGACCATCTGCCGCGGGTTGCAGCGTGGTCGCCGTTTTCTTCCTTGATCTCGATGATGTGGCCGAAATCCGACTCTGCCCGAGGGTTGGCGGCGTCGGTCTGCCCGGGTTTGCGTTTGGAATTGTTGGTGAGCATTACATAGGCGGTGCCGTCGCCGCGGGGCGAGACATCTTCGGGCCGGTCCATCGGTGTAGCCCCCAGCGCATCCGCGGCCAGGCGCGCGCCGATCAGCACATCCGCCTGGCTGGCAAAGCCGTTCGCAGCCGTCAGTGGCCCGTGCCCGTGCACAAGCGGCAGCCAATGCAACGAGCCGTCCGGGTCAAATCGCGCGGCGTAGAGCGTGCCTTTGCTCAGCAACCGGGAATTGGCGGCGCGGTCCTCTGACACTGCGCCGTCGGAGACGTATTTGTAGACGTATTCAAAGCGTGCGTCGTCCCCCATGTAGATCACCAGGCGGCCGTCCGGGGACAGCGTGGTCTCCGCACCTTCATGCGCGAAGCGGCCGAGGGCGGTGTGCTTCACCGGCCTGGCCTCAGGGTTGCGCGGATCCACTTCAACCACCCAGCCGAAGCGGTTCACTTCATTGGGTTCTTTGGTGATGTCGAAACGGTCGTGGTATTTGCCCCAAGCGTACCACATGGAAGGGACATTGTAGCGCTGCATCTGCCGGGCCTCGGCCTGGCCGGTCACATCGGGCTCGCCATCGGCGTCCAGCTGGTCGGTCCAGAAGTAGCCGTGGAAGTTCTCTTCGGCCATCAGCCAGGTGCCCCAGGGGGTCATGCCGCCAGCACAGTTGTTCAAGGTGCCGATGATTTCGCGCCCCTTTGGATCAGCGCTGGTCTGCATCCGCGGGTGGCCCGCGGCAGGGCCGTCAATCCCCATCACAGTGTTCAGGGGCGAGATGCGGCGGTTCAGCTTGCCGTTCCGGACCACATGCCATTTGCCATCTGCGTTGCGGGCGATTTCCACCACCGAGCCGCCATGGGCGGCCATTTCGATGTCCACCAGCTCCTTCGTCATGCCGGTAAACTCCGCCTTGTCCTGACGGCCTAGGCCGGGGAACATCACCTCTTCATTGGTGTATTCATGATTGACGCACAGGAGGCCCCGGGAGCCCTCAGCGTTCAAGGGCAGGAAGCCAACATAGTCGTTGTTGTAGCCAAACTGCTGCAGCTGGGCCTCTGCGCTCTGGTTCATCACGTCAAGCTCCGGCGCGTCTGCGGTGATGGGATCGCCCCAGCGCAGCAGGATGTCCGCGTCATAGCCGGCGGCGACGTGGTGGGTCTCGTCAACACCCGCCTCCAGTTCATCAAAAACATAGCGGCTGCGCGCGGCAGCGGCGGCAGCACTGGCCTGGCGCGCCGCTGTGAGCGCAGGGGCGCCGAACAGGGCAGCGGCGGCAGAGACGCCGAGCATCCCCTTCAGCATGTCCCGGCGGCCGTAGCGGGCGGCTATCACGCTGCCGATGGCGCGGGAAAGGTCCGGGTTGGCTGGAATGTCGTCTGCGGCCTCGAAGGCTTCCGCCTTGTTTCCTGTCTGCGGTGCGCCGATGATCTGCTTGCGGTTCATTGCCGGGCTCCGGTGTGCGTGCGGTCTGGCGAGGGCAGTCTTGCGATCTTCCGCAGGCGCTAGCGTCCCTGTGCGGCCAGCCTTCAGCCGCTGTCCTTGCAAAACAGTTCGTAGACAACCTCGAGGATACGGCGCGGCTTGTCATCTGCCAAGCGGTAGTAGATTGCCTTGCCTTCGCGGCGGGGCAGAACCAGGCCTTCCAGGCGCAGCCGCGACAGTTGCTGGGAAACGGCGGCCTGGCGGGCCGACAGCAGCGCTTCCAGTTCGGTAACCGATTTCTCGCCGGAGACCAGATGGCACAGGATCATCAGCCGGCCTTCGTGACTGATGGCCTTGAGGAAGCTGGAGGCCTTGGTTGCGTTCTCAACCATCTTGTCCATCTCTTCCGGATCCATATCGGCGGAAATCTGCGGTAGGGCCATCTTCGTCTCCCGGGTGGCGCTGGCGCGCTGCGCTCCTGTTGCTTACCCGGTTCAGGCCGTCACTGCTGCCCCGGGGGTGTGCGTATAGTCAGCATATCTTGCATGAGCGCTTAGCAAATCTGCAAGCTGTGGCCAAAGAAAACTTGTTCCGGGCAGCGATTTAGGTCCGGCGGCCTGCAGCGATTGCGCCCGACCGCTGCGCTCTGCACCGGCGGACAGGCAGATTTCACCGCAACGGCGGGCGGCCAGGCTCCGGGCGGGCTGGTGACGCTGTTAGGGTCAGGCGTTCTGTGCCGCACGCCCGTTACGGCACGGCTGGGCGTGCGTTTTAAGCAGGCTCGCCTGCGGCCCTTTTCAGCTCTGCGGCTTCCGCCCGGTTCAGCATTTCGCCCTGCTTGCGCTTCTGAAGCGCCGCGCGGGCCAGTTCGTATTGCGGGTCCTGCCAGAAGATGAGGCAGCCGTTGCATCCCTTGCCGCAGCATCCCTCGGTGCCGACGCGGTTGGTCTTGAAGCGCTTCTCGTTGCTGTCCTGCGCAATGCTGTCCGCCAGCGCGTCGCGGCGGCGCGTATAGGCTTTGGGATTGTCTTTTCCAGATATTTCAAGCGCCTGCGTCAGCTTGTCAAAGCGGACGCGGTTCCATTGCTCCTCCGTCAGGGCGCGTTCCTTGCGCAAGACGGTAAAGGCAGGGAAGCGGGCCTTGAGGGCGTCGATATCCTCATGATCGAACAGGGTGAACGGCAGGCGGATCACGGTCTGGGTACTGCCGTGCACCACCTCCGTGCAGCCGCCGTCCTTGGCCACCTCGAAGTCATAGACCCGCAGCAGCACCGTTTCGCGGGCGATGGGGGAAACGAACTCCAGCACTTCGCCAGCGGTCAGCTTGGCCTTGACCAGAACGTGGAAGGCGTCATCGGTCACTTCGGTCACAACACCGGCGTATTCCCATTGCGCCAGCGAGGCCGTGTGTTCGTAGTCATGCGCGAGGTTGCTGAGGCGGCCGTCGTGGAAGGCGAGCGTGTAGCCTCGGTTGCCGACGGCCTCCAGCTCGCGCATGTAGGGCTTCGGGTCCCAGTTTTCCGGGTCGGCGTAATAGTCGTCGATCGCCATCCGGTAGGCGCGGGCAACGATGGCGGCGTAATATTCCGATTTGCCGCGGCCCTCGACCTTGAGGCTGTCGACCCCGATCTTCAGGTACTCGTCCAGTTTCGGCATGATGCAGAGATCGCGGGAGTTCAGGATGTAGGAGCCGCGGCCGTCTTCCTCGATCGGCATCAGCTCGCCGGGGCGGCAGCCTTCCTCCAGCAGGAATTCGAACATGCCTGCATTGCTTTCGTTGATGTCCAGCTCCTGCACGGTGCCGTCCTTGAGCCGCATCCGCACGCCGTAGTTCCAGCGGCAGCTGTTGGCGCAGTTGCCCTGGTTGGCGCCGCGTTCTGCCATGAAGTTCGACAGCAGGCAGCGGCCCGAATAGGTCATGCACATGGCGCCGTGGACAAAGGCCTCAAGCTTGATTTCCGGGCATTTCTCCCGGATCTCCACCAATTCCGGGTAGGAGACCTCGCGCGCCAGCACCACCAGATCGGCCCCCTGGTCCTGCCAGAATTTCACCGACAGCCAGGAGCAGATGTTGGCCTGGGTAGAGACATGCAGCGGGATTTCCGGCGCGCGGTCCTTCACATATTGGAACACCCCCGGGTCGGCGATGATCAGCCCGTCCGGCTGCACCTTGCGGACGGTCTCGATGTACTCGTCCAGCTTGGGGATGTCCTTGTTGTGCGAGAACAGGTTCAGCGTGAGATAGGCGCGCCGGCCGTGCCGGTGGCAGAACTCCACCCCCTCGATCACCTCCTCCAGCGAGAACTCGGACTTGGTGCGCAGGCTCATGTCCGGGGTGCCGAGATAGACGGCATCGGCGCCATAGAGGATTGCCATTTTCAGTTTGCGCAGATTGCCCGCGGGCATCAGCAGTTCAGAGCGCTTGGAAGTCATCGGTCCTGCCTGGCGAAAAGGAGTGTTTGAGGTGCTCCTTTACGCAGGTATTCCGTTCCGCGATTTGCGCTGGATCAAACCGGGGCGTTCAGCTCCAGCCCTTGCGGAAGAAATGCGGGGATGCGCCGAACTTGCGCTTGAACTGGCGGGAGAAGTGGGTGGCGGAGTTGAAGCCCGAGGCCAGCGCGATTTCGGTCACGCTCATCGAGGTCTCGTTCATCAGCGCAAAGGCGTGGCTGAGGCGCATGTCGAAATAGACGTGCATCGGGCTCTGGTTCAGATAGCGCGAGAACAGCCGCTCCAACTGGCGGCGGGAGATATCGAGCCGGTCGCACAGCTCGCCGATCGACAGCGGCTCCTCGATCGATTCCTGCATCAGCTGCAGCGCATTCAGAAGGCGCTGGTTGCGGCTACCGATGGCCACAGCGTAGTTCGACTTTTGCGGCGCCGCCTGGCCGCCGGAGCGCACGTGCAGGCACATGTCGGCGACGATGATTGCCAGCTGCTTGCCGTGGCGTTCCTCGATCAGGTGCAGCATCATGTCGGTTGCGGCATTGCCGCCGCCGCAGGTCATCAGCGGACCGGAAATCTCAAAGATATTCGGCGAGGGCTCCAGGTTCGGGTAGCTTTCCAGAAAGCCCGGCTGGTTCTCCCAGTGCAGGGTGAACTTGTGATTCTTGATCAACCCGGCCTGGGCCAGCGCAAAGGCGCCGGTGCAGATGCCGCCGATAGACCGGCCAAAGCGGCTTTCGCGGCGCAGCCAGTTCAGGGTGATTTCGCTGGCAGCGGCGTGCGGTTCCACCCCGGCGCAGACAAACCCCATGGAATCCGAGGGCAGCGGCTGCAGCTGGGTGTCCGGCGTCACCACCATGCCGTTGGAGCAGCGCACCGGCTGGCCGTCCTCTGTCATGATGAACCAACGGTACAGCCGGGTGCCGGTCACCTGGTTGGCAATGCGCAGGGGTTCGATGGCAGCGGCCACCGGCAGCATCGTCGCCTTGGGCAGCAGCAGGAAATAGAAGTCCTGCGGCTCGCCCTCGAACGGAATGGCGAGATTGGCGGCGGCGCCTTTCTGAACGAAACTGTCATCGGACATGGCGGAACCCCAGCGCGGCGCCCGGGTTTATGCACCGGGCGGGTATCGGACTTGATTGTGCTTCCTAAGGCGCTGCCGCCCGATGCAGCCGGAGAATAGCGACAGCGTTCCAGCGGATTGCGACACCGGATACAGGTTTGCGTCATCGCGAAAATGCCCGCCGCCCCTTGCAGGTCAAAAGGGGCGATACTAAGACTCGGGTAACACACTGTCGGGTATGGTGCCGGACATAAACAACGCAGGCAGGTCGCAATGATTGATCCCAGAGAAACATACATGAACACCCTGGTCCCGATGGTGGTTGAGCAGACCAGCCGGGGCGAACGGGCCTATGACATCTTTTCCCGCCTGCTGAAGGAGCGGATCATCTTCCTGAACGGCCCGGTGCACGACGGGATGAGCTCTCTGATCGTGGCGCAGCTGCTGCACCTTGAGGCGGAAAACCCGTCCAAGGAAATCTCCATGTACATCAACAGCCCCGGCGGCGTGGTGACCTCCGGCCTGTCGATCTATGACACCATGCAGTACATCAAGCCCAAGGTCTCGACCCTGGTGATCGGCCAGGCAGCCTCGATGGGCTCGCTGTTGCTGACCGCGGGTGAGCCGGGCATGCGCTTCTCGCTGCCGAACTCCCGCGTGATGGTGCACCAGCCCTCCGGCGGCTTCCAGGGCCAGGCCACCGACATCATGATCCACGCCGAGGAAACCCTGAAGCTGAAGAAGCGCCTGAACGAGATCTACGTCAAGCACACCGGCCAGGACTACGACACCATCGTCGGCGCGCTGGAGCGCGACAATTTCATGTCGCCGGAAGAGGCCAAGGAATTCGGCCTGATCGACGAGATCGTCGAGAACCGCGCCAGGGGCGATGACGAGCAGGCCTGACGCCTGAGCTTGTGAACAGCCGTGTGCCCCGGTGTTTCAGAAGGGGCGCACTTTCACATTGTGGCGGCCTAAGCACTGGCTTAAGCTGGCCAAAAGATGGATTGCCCCGCAGCGCGGGCGCAGCGGACCGGGCGGACTGAAAGGTAGACCATGGCGACGAATTCAGGCGGCGACAGCAAGAACACTCTCTATTGCAGCTTCTGCGGCAAGAGCCAGCATGAAGTGCGCAAGCTGATCGCAGGCCCCACCGTTTTCATTTGCGATGAATGCGTTGAACTGTGCATGGATATTATCCGTGAAGAGACTAAGGCGTCCGGGCTGAAGGCCACTGACGGCGTGCCGACGCCCAAGGACATCTGCCAGGTTCTGGATGACTACGTGATCGGCCAGGCAACCGCCAAGCGGGTGCTGTCGGTTGCGGTGCACAATCACTACAAGCGCCTGAACCACGCCCAGAAGGCTGGCTCGGACATCGAACTGGCGAAATCCAACATCCTGCTGATCGGCCCCACCGGCTGCGGCAAGACGCTGCTGGCGCAGACGCTGGCTCGGATCCTGGATGTGCCCTTCACCATGGCGGATGCAACCACGCTCACTGAGGCCGGTTATGTGGGCGAGGATGTCGAGAACATCATCCTGAAGCTCCTGCAGGCGTCGGAGTACAACGTCGAGCGCGCGCAGCGCGGCATCGTCTATATCGACGAGGTCGACAAGATCACCCGCAAGTCGGAAAACCCCTCGATCACCCGCGACGTGTCGGGCGAGGGCGTGCAGCAGGCGTTGCTGAAACTGATGGAAGGCACCGTGGCCTCGGTTCCGCCGCAGGGCGGGCGCAAGCATCCGCAGCAGGAATTCCTGCAGGTGGACACCACCAACATCCTGTTCATCTGCGGCGGCGCCTTTGCCGGCCTCGACAAGATCATCGCGCAGCGCGGCAAGGGCTCGGCGATGGGCTTTGGCGCCGATGTGCGTGACAATGACGAGCGCGGCGTCGGCGAGATCTTCAAGGATCTGGAGCCGGAAGACCTGCTGAAGTTCGGCCTGATCCCCGAATTCGTCGGTCGTCTGCCGGTCCTGGCAACGCTGGAGGATCTGGACGAGGACGCGCTGGTCACCATCCTGACCATGCCCAAGAACGCCCTGGTCAAGCAGTACCAGCGCCTGTTCGAACTGGAAGACACCGAGCTGGACTTCACCGAGGAAGCGCTGAGCGCGATTGCCAAGAAGGCGATCGAACGCAAGACCGGCGCCCGCGGCCTGCGCTCGATCATGGAGGACATCCTATTGGATACCATGTTCGACCTGCCGGGCATGGACAGCGTCACCAAGGTGGTCGTGAACGAAGAGGCGGTGACCTCCGATGCGCAGCCGCTGATGATCCATGCGGATGCCGAGAAAGAGCCGGCGTCGGCGGGCTGATAGGCGAAAGTTTCTAATAGAGCGGCGCGGTAATTTCCGCGCCGCTTTCATGTTGAGGAGAGAAACATGATCAAACGGATTTCTTCGGGCGGCGAGTTCGAGGCCAAGATCGGCTATTGCCGCGCCGTGGTTGCAGGCGGTTTCGTGCATGTGGCGGGCACCGTCGGCCAGGGCGATGACGTTGTTGCCCAGTGCCGATCGGCGCTGGACACCATCGCGGCGGCGCTGGAAAAGGCGGGCGCCAGCTTTGCCGATGCGGTGCGGGTGAACTATTACCTGCCGGACGCGGCGGAGTTCGAGCCCTGCTGGCCCGTTCTGGCGGAAACCTTTGGCGCCAACCCGCCGGCAGCGACCATGGTGGAGTGCAATCTGATCGATCCCAAGTTCCGGATCGAGATCGAACTGACCGCGCTGGCGCCCGCGGAGGGCTGATCCGGCTGGCGGCGCTTCAGCCGCTGAGGCAAAACTGCCAAATCCCGCCAAGTTACAGGCTGCCCAAGGCGCAAGCCACTGGACCTTGGCGGGAAATTGGGCCATATCGAAGTCGGAAAAATCCGGAGGCACCCATGGGAATCCTGAACACTCTTCTGCGCGCTGTGACCTGGTGGAACGGCTCCACCCTGAACACCCGGATCTTCACCGCCCGCAAGGGCATCAAGGTGGGTGAGGATGACCAGGGCAACGTGTTCTACCGCAATGCGGACGACAGCAAGCGCTGGGTGATGTTCAACGGCGAAGTGGAAGCGTCCCGCATCAGCCCCGACTGGCACGGCTGGCTGCACCGCACCTTCGACGAGGTGCCGAGCGAGAAGCCGCTGAAGCACAAGGCCTGGGAAAAGCCGCATCAGGAAAACCTGACCGGCACTATGATGGCCTATGCGCCGGCAGGGTCGATCCGCGCGGGCGGCGAGCCGAAAGAGCGCCGCGACTACGAGGCCTGGGTGCCCGAGTAAACACCTCTGCCAAAAGGCTGATTTCATGTCTCACAATCCCACTGAAGTTCTTGCCGGCGGCGTCGTGCTGGCGGCAGCCATCGGTTTTGCCGTCTACGCAGGGCAGGCGGCCGGCCTGTCCCGCAGCGGCGCGACTTATGACCTGAACGCGTCTTTCCGGTCGCTGGAAGGCGTCAGTGTCGGCACCGACGTGCGGCTGGCAGGGGTCAAGATCGGCACCGTAACCGGCGTTGACCTGAACCCGGAAACATTCCGTGCCGACACCGTGTTTTCGGTGAAGGACGGAATTGAAATCCCTGATGACAGCGCCGTTGTGATTTCCTCTGAAGGTCTCTTGGGCGGCAATTTTGTCGAGATCATGCCGGGCGGTTCTGCGTTTGCTTTTGAAGCAGGGGATGAGATCGAGGATACCCAGGGCGCGGTCAGCCTGATTTCGCTGCTGGTCAAATTCGTGGCAGGCGGCGGGGAAGAGTCGTGAGACGCCTTGCTGCTGCGCTGACAGCCGCCCTTCTGGCCATGCCTGCCTGGGGGCAGGAGCAGGCCGCGCAAGGATCCGCGGCGGTCCTGCGGGCGCTGGACAAGGTCAACGGCCATTTCATGGATGCCGAGGTTGCTGTTGGCGCCAGCGCCGAAATGTTCGGCCTGCTGGTCAGCGTTTCGGAGTGCCGCTATCCGGCCGAGAACCCGACAGGCGATGCGTTCGCCTATCTTTTGGTGCGCGATCCAAGGGACGGGGCCCAGCATTTCAGCGGCTGGATGATTGCTTCCAGCCCGGCGCTGAACGCGCTGGACCACAACCGTTATGACGTCTGGGTCATCCGCTGCAAAAGCAGCTGAGGCTGCGGCACCGCTGGCACTGAGAAATCCGCATCTTTGTCCAGGGCTTCGCGCAGCAGCGCGCGGTAACGCGCGCGCGTGACCTCGATCCCGCCGAGCGACGCCAGATGCGGGGTCAGGAACTGGGTGTCGCATAAAGTGAAGCCCGCCTGCACCAGCCGGTCGGTCAGATAGGCCAGTGCCACCTTGGAGGCGTCGCGTCGGCGGGAGAACATGCTCTCGCCGAAGAACGCGCCGCCCAGCGAGACGCCATAGGTGCCGCCGGCCAGCTCGCCCTGGTGCCAGACCTCCAGCGAGTGGGCGTTGCCCATCAGGTGCAAATCCAGGTAGCGGTCGCGGATTTCGCTGTTGATCCAGGTCTCTGCCCGGTCGGCGCAGCCGTCCACCACGCCTGCAAAGTCGCGGTTCACGGTGATCTCGAAGCCGCCGTTGCGGATGCGCTTGGCCAGGGAGCGGGAGATGCGGAAGCCATCAAGCGGCAGAATTCCGCGCCGCTTGGGGTCGACCCAGAACACTTCGGGATCGTCGCGGTGTTCGGCCATCGGGAAAACACCGGCGGAATAGGCGTGCAGCAAGAGATCGGCAGTCAGGCTCATGGTGCCGCCAGTATAAAGGGTAAAGGCAGGGAAAAGTAAAACGGGGCGCAACCGGATGGTGCGCCCCGAATGTTTCAGCCCGGTGTGTTTTCTTCCAGCCAGCGTTCCAGCCAGTGGATGCCGTAGTTGCCGGTGTGGATGTCTTCTTCCTGCAGCAGCGCGTGGAACAGCGGCACGGTGGTGTCGATGCCATCAATGATCAGCTCGCCCAGGGCACGGTTCAGGCGCGCCAGCGCCTCGGTCCGGTCGCGGCCGTGCACGATCAGCTTGCCGATCAGCGAGTCATAGTAGGGCGGGATCGAGTAGCCGTCATATAGCGCCGAATCCATCCGCACACCCAGGCCGCCGGGGGCGTGGTACTGGGTGATCTTGCCCGGGCAGGGCGAGAAATTCGGAAGCTTCTCGGCGTTGATCCGCACCTCGATGGCGTGGCCGTTGATCTCCAGGTCGTCCTGGGTGAAGGACATCGGCAGGCCTTCAGCCACCCGGATCTGCTCGCGTACCAGGTCAACGCCGAAGATGGCCTCGGTCACCGGGTGCTCCACCTGCAGGCGGGTGTTCATCTCGATGAAGTAGAACTCGCCGTCCTCATAGAGGAATTCGACGGTGCCGGCGCCGGAATAACCCATCTTGCCGACCGCGTCGGCGCAGATCTTGCCGATGCGGGCGCGCTCTTCCGGGCTGATGCAGGGGCCGGGGGCTTCTTCGAACACCTTCTGATGGCGGCGCTGCAGCGAGCAGTCGCGTTCCGCCAGGTGCACGCCGGTGCCCTTGCCGTCGCCAAAGACCTGGATTTCGATGTGACGCGGTTTCTGGAGGTATTTCTCCATATAAACTTCGTCATTGCCGAATGCGGCCTTGGCCTCGGAGCGGGCGGTGGAGAAGGCCGAAACCAGCTCTTTCTCGTCCTTGGCGACCTTCATGCCGCGGCCGCCGCCGCCGGCGGTGGCCTTGATGATCACCGGGTAGCCCATGTCCTTGGCGGCCTTCTTGGCTGCCGCGATGTCGGGCACGCCGCCTTCGGAACCCGGCACAACCGGAATGCCGAGGTTCTTGGCGGTTTCCTTGGCGGTGATCTTGTCACCCATGATGCGGATATGCGCCGCCGAGGGGCCGATGAAGGTCAGGCCGTGGTCTTCGATGATCTGCACGAAATTGGCGTTTTCCGACAGAAAGCCATAGCCCGGGTGGATCGCCTGGGCGCCGGTAATCTCGCAGGCCGAGATGATGGCCGGAATAGACAGGTAGCTTTGGGCACCGGAAGGCGGGCCGATGCAGACCGATTCATCGGCCATGCGGACGTGCATCGCGTCGGCATCCGCGGTGGAGTGCACCGCGACGGACTTGATGCCCATCTCGCGGCAGGCACGGATCACGCGCAGGGCAATCTCGCCGCGGTTGGCAATCAGGATCTTGTCAAACATCGCAGATCCTTACTCGATGATGGCCAGGGGGGTTCCGAATTCCACGGCGGCGCCGTCTTCGACCAGAATGCGCTTCACGGTGCCGGACTTGGGCGCCGGAATGTGGTTCATGGTCTTCATCGCCTCAACGATCAGCAGGGTGTCGCCTTCGCTGACCTGTGCGCCGACAGAGATAAAGGAGGGCGCGCCGGGCTCCGGCTGCAGGTAGACGGTGCCGACCATCGGCGAGGTCACGGCGCCGGGGTGGCTGGCCGGATCGTCGTTTGCGGCTGCGGGGGCAGCAGCGGCAGGCGCGGCTGCAGCAGCAACCGGCGCGGGGGCAGCAGCGGCAGGAACCTGTACCTGCATCGGTGCGGCCGCCATCGCGGTCTGGCGCGACACGCGCACGTTCAGGCTGTCATCATCGCCGTAGTCGCGCTTGACCTGCAGCTCGGTCAGGTCGTTTTCGCGCAGCAGCTCCGCCAGCGCCTTGATGAATGCCACGTCAGCTTCGTGAGTTTTGTTTGTCATATTGTCCTCAGCCAATTCCGACAGGCCCGCCGGTTAGGGCAGGCAGGAAATTAGGGCGCTTATAGGGCAAGGATTACCGCAAGGAAAGCACTCCTGAACTGCGCGGTAACATGAAGTCTATGGCGCGGATTCGCAATTGCCGGCGTGAAATTCCTGGTCAGAGCGGCATTCCGGTCAGTTTTGCCACCAGTTCCGGAAGCTTGCGGGCGCCGAATTTCTGCAACAGATGCGCCCGGTGGCTTTCCACCGTGCGGTAGGACAGGTCGAGCTGCTTGCCGATTTCCTTGGCAGACAGCCCCTTGCAGGTGAGGATCGCCACCTCGCGCTCGCGCGGGGTAAGGGAGACCACGGGGCGGTCGTCGGAGATATCGGCAAAGGACCATATCCCTGTCTGAAACGGCGCCTCTGGCGTCACCGAGCGCCCGCGCACCCGGCACCAGAACAACCCGCCGGCCCGGCGGCGCATGATGCGTTCGTCGCTGTAGCTGCCGCCCTGCGCCTCTGGCTGCTGCAGCAGGGCGCCAATGCGGTGGAAATCCTCCTGGCTGGGATAAAGCTCTGCAATCAGCATGCCGGTATAGTCGCCGGGCGCGCCGCCAAAGGTCGCGGCGAATTGCAGGTTGCACCGGGTGATGACGCGGCGTTCCAGTACAGCAAGGCCCACAGGGGCATGGTCAAAGGCAAGATCGCTCATATGGTATTCTTACGCAGGTATTTTTGCGGAATTGAAGGGGCTTGAGCCTGCGTGCCAGTTTCCGGCCGCAACAGCAAGCCGGGGAGGGGCAGCAGATGAACATTGCAGTATGGCTGGCACGGATGGCCGCGGCAGAGGGGGCGCGGCCGGCGCTGTACCTGGGGCAGGAACTGGCGGCGGATTATGCCGGGTTTCATGCGCGCGCGGCCTCGGTGGCGGGCTGGCTGCAGGCGCAGGGCATCATGCCCGGCGACCGTGTCGGCATCTTCATGAAGAACTGCCCGGACTACCTGATCGCGCTTTACGGCATCTGGTATGCCGGCGCGGCGGCTGTGCCAATCAATGCCAAGCTGCACGGCAAGGAGGCCGAGTTCATCCTGCAGAATTCCGGTGCCGGGCTGGTCTTCACCTCACCGGGGCTGACGGAGGCGGTTGCGGAAACTGAGGCCGAGGTTCGCTGTGTGGACATCACTGGCCCAGAGTATGCGGATGCCTTGCAGGCTGATCCGGTGGCGGAGCCCGCGTCGCGACTGCCGGATGATCTGGCCTGGCTGTTCTACACTTCCGGCACCACCGGGCGGCCCAAGGGGGTGATGATCACCCACCGGATGCTGATGAACATGGCCATCGCCTATTTCGCGGATGTCGATCAGGTGAGCGCGGAGGACCACGCGCTTTATGCCGCGCCGATGAGCCACGGCGCAGGGATCTATGCGATCCAGCATGTTCTGGCCGGCGCGCGGCACGTCTGCCCGGTTTCCGGCGGCTTTGACGAGGCGGAGATTTTCGATCTGGCTGCGCATTTTGGCCGCGTGCACATGTTTGCCGCGCCCACAATGGTCACGCGGATGACGGCTGAAGCGAAACGCCTGGGCCGAAAGGGCGAGGGCCTGCGCACGGTCGTCTATGCCGGCGGCCCGATGTATGTCGCCGACATCATGGAGGCGGTGGAGCATTTCGACCCGGTCTTTGTGCAGGTCTACGGGCAGGGCGAATGCCCGATGGCGATCACCGCGCTGCCGCGCCACGACGTGCAGGACCGCGCGCATCCGCGCTGGAAGGAGCGGCTGGCCAGCGTCGGCCGGGCGCAGAGCGTGGTTGAGGTGCGGATCGGCACGCCGGAGGGTGATTTCCTGCCGGCGGGGCACCACGGCGAGATCATGGTGCGCGGCGATACGGTGATGCCCGGGTACTGGGAGAACCCGGAAGCGACAGGGAAAACCCTGATCAACGGCTGGCTGATGACCGGCGACATGGGCGTGCTGGACGAGGACGGCTACCTGACCCTGCAGGACCGCTCCAAGGACATGATCATCACCGGCGGCTCCAACGTCTATCCGCGAGAAGTGGAGGAGGTGCTGCTGATGCACCCGCAGGTGCGCGAGGTCTCCGTGGTGGGCCGTGCCCATGCGGACTGGGGCGAGGAAGTGGTGGCCTTTGTCGTGGGCGATGCGCCGGATGCAGAGCTGGATGAGCTGTGTAACAGCCAGATTGCGCGGTTCAAACGTCCCAAGGCCTATATCCGCATCGAAGCGCTGCCCAAGAACAACTATGGCAAGGTGCTGAAGACAGAGCTGCGGAAGATGGTCTGAACGCGGATCAGGCCGGGCGGGAAGCCGCGCCTTCGCCCGTGTCCGGCTGCCGCTGCCCCATCATGGTGTCAATCAGCAGGCTCATCAGCTCGGCCCGGTTTCCGGTGCCGGATTTGCGGTAGATGGCATTCAGCTGCGCCTTGACGGTGCCTTCGGCACTGCCGCGCATGGCGGCGATTTCGGCGGTGCTGAGGCCTTTGACCAGAAAGGTCGCGACGTCCAGCTCGGCGGGCGTCAGGCCCCAATTGGCAAACTCGGCGTCGATCACGTCCTGCACCGCAGCCTGGGCGGCGTTCAGAGTTTCCTCCAGATGCGCCTTGCGGCGCAGCAGCCACAGCAGGATGCGGGTCTCGATCACGATTGCCGCTGCCAGCGCCAGCGCCGCCAGCCCCTCGATATAGGCGTGCGGGCCTTCGCCATGCTCGGCGTCTGCCGCTTCCAGACCCCCGAGATCGGCAATCATGTCGCCCAGAAACACTGCCGCGCAAAGGGCCTGCACGGCAATGACGGCAATCAGGATCCAGGGTCTGGCCGGGTCTTGCCGGTGTGGGCGCATTGTCGGGTCTCCGCTGAGGTGCCGGGCATCTCCTTGTAGCCAGTGACCATTGCGCGCGCCAGATTGACTTTGGTGCGGCGGCTTTCGAACAGCACCGCTGCCACATGCAGCACGACCGAGAATTCTGCCCAGGCGGCCAGCGCCTCATGCAGCTCTTCCGGCCATTCGATGCCCCAGAACATATCCGTGGTCATCAGCCAGCCGGTCAGGGCGATGCCGCTGACGGTCAGCAGCAGATTGTAGATCATCAGCGCGCCGAGCGGCGTATGCCCCAGGTGCCGCCGGACCCGGCCCGTTGCGATGTCGCTCAGCTGCCCGGCTGCGGCGCCTGGATCAGGCGGAAAGCTGGAAAACCGCGCATAGCGGCTGCCGGTCATTCCCCAGAGCACCCGGACGGCGACCAGCGCGGCAACACCATAGCCGATGTAGAGATGAAGATCGCCCTCTGGATCGGTAATCAGTGCGTTGGCGGCAAATCCCGCCGCGAGCGACCAGTGAAACAGCCGGACCACAGGGTCCCAGACGTATGTGCGGCGCATGCCGGCCCTCCTGCAATGGCCGGGCACGGTATTGCGCCCGGCAGATTGTGATTTGTGCCGGTCAATCGTCTTCTTCGATCTTCACCACCTCGATCTTGTCGTTGAGGTAGAATTCGTACCTTTTGCCGTCCTTCAAGGCATAGGCTTCGTAAAGACCGTCTTCGGTTTCGATCTTGCGCACTTCATAGCCCTGGCCGGTCAGCAGATCGCGGATCTTGGCCTGGGTTTCGGCACTGGGGGTGCCGTCAGAGGCAAGCGCCGCTGCGGCTGGCAGCGCGAGGGCGAGGGTGGCGAGTTTCAGGGTATGGCGCATCGGGTGTCCTTTCTGTGTCCTGCCGGGTGCCGCACCGGAATGGCGCGGGCCGTGGCAGAGATTTCGGGGACAGAACGGCGGAAAAGAATAGGCGCCAGGGTGGAAAGGACGCAGAAGCCGCGGGCGTATAACCAGGGTTTATTGCAGTGAAAACTGATCTTTACAGACGGCGGCTGCAGCTGTTGCCCAAAAAAGGAGGCCAGCCCTGAACAGAGCCGGCCTCAGTGACCCTGTGCCGGCACGCGGGCGGCCGGCACGGCGGAGATGATGACTTGGATGCGGTTCAGATCGCCAGGTATTCGGCGCGCAGCTCTTCGTTTTCCAGAACCTCGGCGGCGGTGCCGTCAAAGACGATGCCGCCGGTATCGAGGATCACCGCACGGTCCGCCAGTTCCAGGGCGCGGACCGCATTCTGCTCGACAATGATGGTTGTCATGCCCTGTTCCTTGATGTGGATGAGGGTCTTTTCAATCTCGTCCACGATTACCGGGGCGAGGCCTTCGTAGGGTTCGTCCAAGAGAAGCACCTTGATGTCGCGGGCCAGCGCCCGGGCAATCGCCAGCATCTGCTGCTCGCCGCCCGACAGCGTCACGCCTTCCTGCTTGCGGCGTTCGCCAAGGCGCGGGAACAGGTCGTAGAGACGCTCCAGCGACCAGCCGATGGGCGGCGCGATCTGTGCCAGCTGCAGATTTTCCTCGACCGTCAGGCCGGGGATGATGCGGCGGTCTTCGGGCACCAGGCCCAGCCCGGCTGCTGCGGCCTCGTGCGAGGCCATGTTGTGCAGTGGCTTGTGGTCGAGCCAGATTTCGCCGCGGGTCACCATGGGGGAGCCGGTGCGGGCGATCGACCGCAGGGTCGACGTCTTGCCGGCACCGTTACGGCCGAGAAGGGCAAGGATCTCGCCCTCGTGGACGTTGAAGCTGATGCCCTGCACGATGTAGCTCTCGCCGTAGTAGGCATGCACATCCCAGACCGACAGGAAGGCCGGCGCGGTGGTGGCGACGTTGGCGTTCTTGGAGAAATCGGGTTTTACGTTCATCTTGGTTCCTCCTTACGCCGACTCGCCCAAGTACGCTTCGCGCACCTTCGGGTTGCCGCGGATGTTCTGGGGGTCGTCCTCCACCAGCGGTGTGCCCTGAGCCAGCACGGTGATCCGGTTGGCGAGGCTGAACACCACATGCATGTCGTGCTCGATGATGGCGATGGTGATGTCGCGCTCGTCGCTGATCTGCTTCAGGAGATCGATGGTGTTGTTGGTGTCGGCCCGCGCCATGCCGGCGGTGGGCTCGTCCAGCAGCAGCAGGCGCGGCTCTTGGCTTAGGCACATACCAATCTCCAGCCGCCGCTTGTCGCCGCGGGACATGGCGGCGGCGTGCATGTGCCGCTTGTCCGCCATGTTCATCTCTTCCAGCATGTGCTCTGCCTTTTGCAGAATGTCCTTCTGGCGCAGCACTGCAGACAGGGCGTTCAATTCAAACGCACCGTCTCTCTTGGCAAAGCAGGGGATCATCATGTTCTCCAGCACCGTCAGGTCGCCGAAGATTTCCGGCGTCTGGAACACGCGGGAAATGCCCATCTGGTTGATCTCGTAAGGCGCGCGGCCCAGCACCGACTGGCCGTCGAACATGACGGAACCGGTGTCGGGGATCAGCTTGCCCACCAGGCAGTTCAACAGGGTGGATTTGCCTGCGCCGTTCGGGCCTATAATTGCGTGGACCGAGTTTTCCTGAACGCTGAGGTTCACGTTCGAGAGCGCCTGCAGGCCGCCGAACCGTTTCCCCACGTCTTTGACTTCAAGGATACCCATTGTTCTGTCTCCTTATTCCGCGGGGTTGGTTTCGCCGGCAGCCTTGCCGCTGTCTTTGGCCTTGCGTCGGCTGAGCCAGCCCTTGATCCGCTGGCCGCCCTCAACCAGGCCGCCGGGCAGGAAGATCACCACCAGCATGAACAGGATGCCCAGAGTCAGGTGCCAGCCCTTGCCGATGAAGGGGTGGATGATGAAGACCACTGCGTCCTCCATTCCGTCCGGCAGGAAGCTGAACCAGGTGTGCAGCACGTTGTCGTTGATCTTGGAGAAGATGTTCTCGAAGTATTTGATGAAGCCCGCGCCCAGCACCGGGCCGATCAGCGTGCCGGCACCGCCGAGGATGGTCATCAGCACCACCTCGCCGGAGGCGGTCCACTGCATCCGCTCAGCACCCGCCAGCGGGTCCATCGAGGCCATCAGCCCGCCTGCAAGACCTGCATACATGCCGGAGATCACGAAGGCCGCCAGGGTGTAGGGACGGGTGTTGAGACCGGTGTAGTTCATCCGCTGCTGGTTCGACTTCACCGCCCGCAGCATCATGCCGAAGGGCGAGCGGAAGATGCGGATCGCCAGGTAGAAGGCGGCCAGCATGATCAGCGCACACAGGTAGTAGCCCGCGTTGAACTGGAACGCCCAGGGGCCGAGCGCCAGCTCGAAGGTGGAGCGCATCTCCAGGCCGAACAGGTTGGTCACCGGGATTGAACCGTCCGCGGTGGCGGAGACGCCCAGGACGCGGGGGTCTTCCAGCGTCAGCTGCAGGCCTGTCTCGCCATTGGTGATCGGGGTCAGCACCGAGTAGGCCAGGTTGAAGGACATCTGCGCAAAAGCCAGCGTCAGGATCGAGAAGTAGATGCCCGAGCGGCGCAAGGATACGAAGCCGATGAGCAGCGCAAACAGGCCCGCGACAATGACCGACAGCACGATCGCCGGGATTACGTTCATGCCGATGAGCTTGAACATCCAGACCGCGGAGTAGGAGCCGACACCCAGGAAGGCCGCATGGCCGAAGGACAGGTAGCCGGTGAGGCCGAAGAGGATGTTGAAGCCGATGGCGAAGATCCCGAAGATCACGAAACGCTGCATCAGGTCCGGATAGCCCGCGTTGAACTGCGCCATGGCGCTGTCTGTCGGGAAGGGGTTCAGGATGAAGGGGGCGAACAGCGTCAGGATGGCGACGATGATCAGCATAGAAGTGTCTTTTTTATCCAGTCCGAACATGTCTTAGTCCTCCATCACGCCTTTGCGGCCCATCAGGCCCCGCGGACGGGTCAGCAGAATGATGATTGCGACCACATAGATGATGATCTGGTCGATGCCGGGGATCAGCGACTTTATCTCGTTCATCGAGGCAAAGCTTTCGAGCACGCCCAGCAGGAAGCCTGCCAGCACCGCGCCGGGCAGGGAGCCCATGCCGCCGACAACCACCACCACGAAGCTGAGGACCAGGAAGTCCATGCCCATATGGTAGTTGGGGGAGTTGATCGGCGTGTACATGACCCCCGCAAGGCCCGCGACAGCGGCCGCAATGCCGAACATGATGGTGAAGCGGCGGTCGATGTTGATGCCCAGCAGGCCCACCGTCTCGCGGTCGGCCATGCCGGCCCGCACCACCATGCCGAAAGTGGTGAATTGCAGGAAGGAGAAGATGCCGCCGATGATCAGCACCGCAAAGAAGAAATAGACCACGCGCCAGACCGGATAGACGATGTCCATGCCGATGGCCGCGCCCAGGTTCACCACGCCGTTCAGCGCGTCCGGGGCCGGGGTCTGGATCGGGTTGGCGCCGTAGAAGTATTTCACCACTTCCTGCAGCACGATGGCGAGGCCGAAGGTCACCAGGATCTGGTCGGCGTGCGGGCGCTTGTAGAAATGCTTGATCAGGCCGCGCTCCATCACGTAGCCGACGCCGATCATGATCGGGATAGCAAACAGGATCGCCAGGGGCACTGCCCAGTCGATGATGCTGCCGCCGATATCGGGGCCGAACCAGGCCTCCACATAGGGGGTTTTGACCTTGAGCGGGTTGCCCAGGAAATCTTTCTGGGTTTCGTCCACGAGCTCAAAGCTGAGGTTCAGGATGCGCTGCAGGGTGACAGCGCAGAAGGCGCCGATCATGAACAGCGCCCCATGGGCAAAGTTCACCACGCCCAGCGTGCCGAAGATGAGTGTCAAACCCAGCGCGATCAGCGCATAGGCCGAGCCTTTGTCGAGCCCGTTCAGGATTTGCAGGAGAATGGCGTCCATGGGTCCCACCGTGCGTCAGGTTAGGATTGGCCCGCCCGGCGGGGGAGGCGGACGGGCCGGTTGAGGCAGCCGGATTCCGGTCCGTAATCCGGACCGGAGATTTTACAGAATGCCGGTGCCCTGTAGCTGGCTTATGCGCCCGGGTTGCAGGCGCCCAGATTGCCGCCGGCGAACATCGGGTGGTCCGGTGCGTATTCCACCTGTGCCCGCGGCGTGACTTCGACCACTTCCAGAAGGTCGAATTCCGAGGTCGGGTTTTCCTTGCCGCGCACCACCAGAACATCCTTGAAGCACTGGTGGTCTTCGGCGCGGTAAAGGGTCGGGCCGTTGCCCATGCCGTCGAATTCGAACCCTTCCAGCGCTTCCACGACGGCGCAGGGGTTGAAGCTGCCGGCCCGCTCCACCGCATCCGCATAGAGCATGGTCTGCACATAGCAGGTGTGCGCGGCCTGGCTCGGCGGGAAGCCGTATTTGGTGCCGAAGGATTTCACGAAAGCCTTGGAGCCTTCATCCTGCAGCGTCCAGTGCCAGTTGGTGGAGCCGTGGATGCCCTTCACGTTCTCGCCTGCGCCCTTGGCCATCAGGCGGGAGTAGAGCGGAACGACGATCTCGAAGTTCTTGCCGTTCACGACCTTTTCGCGCAGGCCGAACTGGACCGCGTTGGTCAGCGAGTTCACCATGTTGCCGCCATAGTGGTTCAGAACCAGCACGTCGGCGCCCGAGTTCAGCACCGGCGCGATATAGGAAGAGAAGTCGGTGGCTGCCAGCGGGGTGCGGACCTTGTTCACGGTCTGCCATCCCAGCGCCTCGGTGGCGGCGGCGATCGATTCTTCCTGGGTCCAGCCCCAAGTGTAGTCGGCGGTCAGGTGGTATGCGATGCGGTCGGTGCCGTAGAGGTTCTTCAGCACCGGCGCCAGCGCCGCGCCCGACATGTAGCCGTTGAAGAAATGGCGGAAGCCGTTGGCCTTCTTGTCCTTGCCGGTGGTGTCGTTGGAGTGCGTCAGACCGGCCATGAAGATCACGCCTGCCTCCTGGCAAAGGCCCTGAACGGCAATCGCCACACCGGAGGAGGAGCCGCCGGTGATCATCACCGCGCCGTCCTTCTCGATCATCGACTTGGCGGAGGCGCGGGCGGCGTCCGATTTGGTCTGGGTGTCGCCGGTGACATATTCCACCTTCTTGCCCAGGATGCCGTTGCCCTGCAGCGCCTTGGAGCTGAAAGTGTTCATCATGCCGCCGTCGCCGCCGCCGTTCAGATGCTCGACAGCCAGCTCATAGGCGCGCAGCTCGTCAGCGCCTTCGTCGGCGTATGGGCCGGTCTGCGGCACGTTGAAACCCAAGGTGACGGATCCGCCGGTCGGCTCGTTGGTAAAAGCCGCGGCAGAAGAAGCAGTAAAGATGGCCGGCAGCGCCACGCCGGCGCCTGCAATTGCGCCGGTCTTAAGGACTCTGCGGCGCGATACGTCAAATTTGGACATGTATTCCTCCCTGATATGATTGGTGCCTTGCAGCTCCTCACTTCTGCGCGGTACCAGCACTTTGCGTGCAAAATCAGTATGAGGGCCTCATGTAAACTCAGGCAATAAAACCCTTTTATCGCTTGAAAATTCTGTAAATAACTGAACAATATTTTTGAGGCTTCTGTAAATTACCTTATTTTGCATTGCAGAAAGCCCTTGAAATGGAAGTGTTTTGGGAGACCCGTCCGCATGGCACGCGACACCCTAACCGGCAGCCGGATCCGCGAGCGCAGGCTGATCCTGGGATTGCGCCAGGCCGAATTGGCGCGGGAGGCGGGGATCTCGGCTTCCTATCTCAACCTGATCGAACACAACCGGCGCAGAATCGGCGGCAAGCTGCTGGTGGATATAGCCGGGGTTTTGGGGGTGGAGCCGTCGATGCTGAGCGAGGGGGCGGAGGCGGCGCTGATTTCCACCCTGCGCGAGGCCGCGGCAGACAGCGGTGTGCCGGTGGCAGAACTGGACCGGGTCGATGAATTTGCCGGCCGGTTTCCGGGCTGGGCCGAGGTTCTGGCGGCCGGCCACCGCCGCATCGCCACGCTGGAGCGCACGGTCGAGACGCTCTCGGACCGGCTGACCCATGATCCCAACCTGGCGGCCTCGGTGCATGAGGTGCTGTCGACAGCCGCCGCAATCCGCTCCACCGCCTCGATCCTGGCGGAAACCGGCGAGCTTGAGCCGGAGTGGCGGGACCGGTTTCACAAGAACCTGAACGAGGATTCGCTGCGGCTGTCGGAAAGCAGCCGCGCCCTTGTCAGTTTTCTGGATGAAGGGGACGCAGGCGAGGACCGCCGCGGCATGCCGCAGGAAGAGGCAGAGGCTTTTTTTCAAAACAACGGATTCCATTTCCCGGCATTGGAGGAGGGTTCAGCAGAGCCTGAGGACCTGCTCGAGAACGAACCGGCGCTGGCAAGCGAGGCGGCACGCAGCCTTGCCCGGGCGGCGCTGGAGCAGTACCGGGCCGATGCCCGGGTGATGCCGCTGAAAGCGCTTGCGCGGGAACTGCAGCCCGCCGGGATCTCTCCCGTGGCGCTGGCGCGCCGGTTCGGCTGCGGCTTGCCTGCGGTGCTGCGCCGCCTGGCGGCGCTGCCGGAGGAGGTTCTAGGGCATGAGGCAGGGCTGGTGATCTGCGACGCCTCAGGCACCCTGCTGTTCCGCAAGCCCGTCACCGGGTTTGCAATGCCGCGCTTTGGCGCCTCCTGTCCGTTGTGGCCGCTTTACACGGCTTTGGTCAATCCGCATGTGCCGGTGCGGCGCAACGTGGTGCAGCAGGGGCGCAACACGGCTGCGTTTGACTGCCTGGCCGTGGCCTGGCCGCAGAATCAGCCGGATTTCGGCGAAGACCCCCTGTACCGCGCGGTAATGCTGATCCTGCCCGGCGCCAAGGACGCGCAGGACCCGCAGCCGGTGGGCGCCAGCTGCCGGATCTGCCCGCGCCGGGGCTGCGCCGCGCGCCGGGAGCCGTCGATCCTGAAGGAAGAGTTTTGACACTGGTGCGGGCCGGCGGCTAACCTGCGCAAAAATGAATGCGCGGCCCGGCGGGAGGCCAGGGACCGCGCCTGGAGGAAATTCTGCTGATGGGCAGGCATGTTGTTCTGATCGAGGATGAGCCGAATATCACTGAGGCGATCCGCTTTCTTCTGACCCGCGACGGCTGGAGCGTGGATGCGCACACCGATGGCGCCACCGCGGTGGAGGTGATCCGGGACGCCAACCCCGACCTGGTGATTCTGGATTTGATGCTGCCGGGCAAAAGCGGGCTGGAAATCGTGCGCGAGCTGCGCGGCGGCGAGGGCATGACGGCTCTGCCGGTCCTGATGCTGACCGCCCGCGGCCAGATGCGGGACCGTGAAATGGCTGAGAAGGCGGGGGTCACCCGGTTCATGACCAAGCCGTTCTCCAATGCCGAAGTGCTGACAGCCGTGCGCGACCTGCACGCCCAGGCCGGGCAGGGATGACCCGCGACGGCGGCCCCAAGGCGCAGACCGGCACCCGCGCAGAGCGCCAGACCTACCGCCGCCGCCGCCTTATGGACATCGCCCGGCTGCTGCCAGTGCTGGGGGCGCTGCTGCTGGCGCTGCCGCTGTTGTGGCCCGAAGCCGCGTCCCATCCTGCCGGGCGCGGCGGGGTCAGCATGTCGGCGGCTATCATTTACGTCTTTGCCGTCTGGACCGGCCTGATCGGCGCCTGTTTCGTGTTCAGCCTGGCCGTGCAGCGTTGGGCGGACCATTGGACCGGCGGCGGGCCTGACGGGGCTTCGGTGCCGGACAGCGGGGAGGACGGCTGATGGCTTCTCTGAACCTGCTCGCCTTTGTCTGCCTGGCCTATGTGGCCTTTCTGTTCTTCATTGCCTTCTGGGCCGACCGGATGGCGTCCCGCGGCCGCAGCGCCGCCTGGATGCGGTCGCCGCTGATCTACACCTTGTCACTGTCAGTCTATTGCACCGCCTGGACGTTCTACGGCGCCGTCGGATATGCGGCGCGCTCGGGGCTGGAGTTCGTGACGATCTACATCGGCCCGTCGCTGGTGATGATCGGCTGGTGGTGGGGCCTGCGCAAGCTGGTGCGGATCGGGCGCAGCCAGCGGATCACCTCCATCGCCGACCTCCTGTCGTCGCGCTACGGCAAGTCGAACCTGCTCGCAGCCGGTGTCACCATTCTCGCCGTGATCGGCGTCACCCCGTATATTTCGCTTCAGCTGCAGTCCGTTACGCTGTCCTTTGCAATCTTTGCCGAGGCCGATCCGCTGCGCGGCTATAACGAGACCTCGACGGTGTTCTGGGTCGCCGCGGGGCTGGCGGTGTTCGCTATCCTGTTTGGCACCCGCAACCTGAACGCCAATGAGCGCCACCACGGCGTCGTCACCGCGGTGGCGCTGGAGGCGGTTGTCAAGCTGGCCGCCTTGCTAGCCGTCGGCGTCTTTGTCGTCTGGGGCGTGGCCGGCGGGGTCGGTGAAACACTGGCCCGGATCGACGCCTCGCAGATCGGCCAGTGGAATGTCGACGGCAGCCGCTGGGCCGCGATCACCTTCCTGGCCGCAGCGGCCTTTGTCTGCCTGCCGCGGATGTTTCAGGTGATGGTGGTGGAGAATGAGGACGAACGGCATCTGCGCATCGCCTCCTGGGCGTTTCCCCTGTACCTGCTGCTGATTTCGATGTTCGTGGTGCCGATTGCTGCGGTGGGCCTGGATCTGATGCCCGCAGGGTCGAACCCGGACATGTTCGTGCTGACGGTGCCCCTGCAGCAGGGGCAGCAGGGGCTTGCGATGCTGTCCTTCCTCGGCGGATTCTCCTCGGCGACCTCGATGGTGATCGTGGCGGCGATGGCGCTGTCGACGATGGTGTCGAACCACATCGTGATGCCGGTCTGGCTGCGGCTGCAAAGCCGCCAGGCCTCGGTTTCCGGCGATGTGCGCGACGTGGTGCTGCTGTCTCGCCGGGTGTCGATCGCGGTGATCATGGCGCTGGGGTATTTCTACTACCACCTCTCCGGCGGCGCAGCGGCGCTCGCGGTGATCGGCCTGATCTCCTTTGCCGGGGTGGCGCAGATCCTGCCGGCGCTGGTCGGCGGGCTGTTCTGGCGCGGCGCCACCCGCAGCGGCGCGCTGGCCGGGCTGACGGTGGGATTCGGCATCTGGCTGTATACCATGCTGCTGCCCGCCCTGGGCGGCGGGCTGCTGCCGGAGCATATCCTGCGCCACGGCTTGTTCGGTCTCAGCTGGCTGCGCCCGGAGGCGCTGTTCGGGATAGAAGGAATGGACCCGACCGTCCACGCGGTGATGTGGTCGATGAGCCTCAATGCGCTGGTGTTCTGCCTGGTGTCGCTGATGACCTTTCCCAGCCCGCTGGAACGGCTGCAGGGCGCCCAGTTCGTCAATGTGTTCGACCATTCGGCGGGCCCGCGCGGCTGGACCGGATCGGTGGCGCAGTGCGAGGACCTGATGATCATGTCGCAGCGGATCCTGGGTGCCGAGGAAGCGCAGGCGTTTTTTGAGCGTGAGCGGCTGCGCCAGGGCGGCCGCGGGCCGCTGCCGGAGCCGACACCGGCCTTCCTGGAGCGGCTGGAGCGCGAGCTGAGCGCCTCGATCGGGGCGGCAGCGGCGCATGCGATGATCGGCCAGATCGCCGGCGGGTCATCGGTGTCGGTGGCGGATCTGCTGGCGGTTGCGGATGAGACTGCGCAGATGCTGGAATACTCCAGCCGCCTGGAGGCGCAATCGGCAGAGCTGTCGGCAACCGCGCGCAAGCTGCGGGAAACAAACGAAAAGCTCACCCAGATTTCGGCACAGAAGGACGCTTTCCTCAGCCAGGTCAGCCATGAGTTGCGGACGCCGATGACCTCGATTCGGGCGTTTTCGGAAATCCTGCGCGACGACGGGCAGCTGGGGCCGCAGGACCAGCGCCACTATGCGGGCATCATTCACGATGAAACGCTGCGGCTGACCCGGCTGCTGAACGACCTGCTGGATCTCAGCGTGCTGGAAAGCGGGCAGGTCAGCCTGAACATGTCTGCAGGCACTTTGACAGAGGTTCTGGATCACGCGGTTTCCGCGGCGCTTGCGGGGTCGGAGCGGCCGCTCCGGGTCCGGCGTGACCCGGAGAGCGAAAGCTTCCGCATTTCCTCCGATCTCGACCGGCTGGCACAGGTGTTCATCAACCTGATTGCCAATGCCCAGAAATACTGCGACGCGGAAAATCCCGAGCTGACGATTTCGGCCAGTGCGGCCGGGGGGCGGCTTCACATCGACTTTACCGACAACGGAAGCGGCGTTCCGGCGGACTCGCAGCAGATGATTTTTGAGAAATTTGCACGCGTCAGACCCGAACGGGCGGGCGGCGCCGGGCTGGGCCTGGCAATCTGCCGCGAGGTCATGCAGCGGCTTGGCGGCGATGTGTTTTACCTGCCGGGGCGCAGCGGCGGCGCGTTCCGGGTTTCCCTGCCGGCAGCGGGTGAAAAGGCGGCGTGAAGCCTGCCGTCATACAGAAGTTGTTAACCTCCTTTCCGCTAAAACAGGGCAAACGGGACGCGCAAGGGGCAGGTTAAACAGCCTATGTCTGAAACAGAAGCAGCAGAGGCAGGCAGCGGCAGGCAGAGTGTGCTTGCACGCAAGCTGGCGGCGACCAAGGAAGGCGCCGGGGGGCTGACCAGTTCCCTGACGCTGAAGGCGCTGCGCCGTTCGGTTGCGCGCGCGGCTGCGGACCTGTGCGATCTGCCGATGGCGGTGCTGGCCGCGCGCCAGTCCAACCGGTTGTCGGATGATCTGGCCGGGCAGCTGTCGGACAAGGATCTTCTGGTGGTGCTGGATTGCCCGCAGGGCCGCATGGGGGCTGCCTGCATGGATGCAGCCACCGTCACCGCCCTGATTCAGCAGCAGACCATCGGCGCGGTGATCGGCAAGGCGCCCGATGAACGCCATTACACCCCCACAGACGCGGCGATGACGGCAGAGTTCCTGGAGCGCACCTTTGCCAAGGTGGTGGCGATGCTGGACGGGCAGGCGGACCAGGCCCTTTTCTCCGGCTACCGTTACGGCGCGCAGGTTGAGACCGTGCGCAGCCTGGTGCTGGGGATGGAAGCTGATGACTACCGGGTGATCGAGCTGAACATCGACCTGGCCTGCGGCGCCATGCAGGGCGTGATGAAGCTGATTTTGCCGGAACCCACGGCTGAGGAAATGACCGGTGGCCAGGGCGGTTCCCAGGGCCCGTCGTTGGGCGGCAACCTTGATTCGATCCGGGCAGAGCTGACGGCGGTGCTTTGCAAGATGCGGGTGCCGCTGCAGGATTTTGCGGGCCTCAAGGTCGGGGACACGCTGCCGCTGGATTCGGCGTTTCTTTATGAAACGGATCTGCTGACCATCGGCGGCAAGCCGGTTGCCCAGGGGCGCCTCGGCCAGATGAACGGCGCGCGCGCCGTGCGCCTGAATGGGCCCAAGTCCGGCCAGCGGGGCGGAACCGATGCTGATGCGATGGCCTTCTCCGAAGGCGGCGGCATGGAAGCGCTGCCAGACGCCCCTATGCCGCTGGATATGGGGATTGCCGCGCAGGGGCTGCAGGACCCGATGGATGACATGGGTCTGCCGTCGCTTGACGCCGGCCCTGGCCTGGACGCGGCTGCCCTGGACCTGGGCGCTGACAGCGGCCTGCCTGCGCTTGGCGGCGAGGGTCTGGATGGCGGAATGGATCCCATGGGCCTGCCCGCACTTGAAGGCGGGGATGCAATGAGTATGGACAGTCTGGGAGGCGGGATACCCGATCTGTCCGACCTGCCTGAACTGGCCGGTCTGCCAGCGGATGACCTGGGCGATTTCCCGGCCGGAGATGCGCTTGATTTCTCGGATCTCGCCGGTCTCGAGGGCGCGCTGCCGGAGTCCTGAAACCCTGCCGGGAATGAAGGGCGCAGCGTTCGGTGCGGCGGCCAGGATTCAGCAGGTGCGGCCGGAGGCCGGGTTCAGACGCTCCAGATACCGGTCAAGATCCGTCAAAAAAGGAGCTGCAGCTTAGGCTGGTGAGCCAAATCCGCAGACGATCCTCCAAGGCTAATGAACATGACGGCCAGCGAAGCCTCGGGCGGTCAGTACCTTCCTGCCGCTGTCTGTTGAACCCGGCTGCTGGGACCGGAACCGCCATTTCAGCGGTTCCTTCGTTCGCTCAGGCACCAGCCAAAGATTCCAGCGCAGGGCGAAGGCCGTCCAGCTGATAGCCTGCGGCCTCGGTTTTCTTCAGAATGTCGTCGGCGGCCATGTCGCCGGCCTGGCTTAGCGCCCAGACCACCGAACAGCGGGTGCCGGAAGCGCAATAGGCCAGAACCGGGCCCTCGCATCCCTCGTACAGCTCCCGCTGCCGCGCCACATTGTCCGGGGTCATTGTCTGATGGGTAAGCGGCAGCAGCTCGAACCGCAGTCCCGCAGCCTCAGCGGCGGCGCGGATCGCCTCCGCCTGATGGCTGGGGGGAACCTCCTCGTCCGGGCGGTTGCAGATCACCGTCTTGTAGCCGGCATCGGCAATGGCGGGCAGGTCCTCGGCAGAGATCTGCGGCGAGACCGAATAGCGGGGGGTGATTACGCGTGCATCCATGGTCCGAGTCTTTACGCGTTTGCGGCCGCCCGGTCCAGATGCCGGCTGAGCGCCGGAGCGGCCAACATGCCGCAGGCCATTGCAACAAAGAACAAGGCCCCCTGCCAGCCGTTATAGCTGAGCGAGGCGATGGCGGGACCGGGGCACAGCCCCGCCAGCCCCCAGCCGGCGCCGAACAGGACGGACCCGAGGATCAGCCGCCGGTCCAGCTCCGCCTTCGGCGGGGCCGGGAAGCTGCCTCCGGCTGCGGGCCTGCGCCCTTCCGTCAGCCGCCAGGCCAGCGCCATCGGCAGCAGCGCGCCGCTCATCACGAAGGCAAGCGTCGGATCCCAGTTGCCAAAGATATCCAGCCATCCCTGCACCTTGGTGGTATCGGTCATTCCCGAAAGCATCAGACCTGCGCCAAACAGCCCGCCGGCGCCAAGGGCCAAAAGCATCCGCAGCATCAGATCACCCCCAGGATCTGGCGCAGAACCGCCAGTGTCAGAATACCGGCCAGCATGAAGACGGCGGTGGCCGCGATTCCGCGCAGGGACAGCCGGGAAATGCCGCAAACCCCGTGGCCGGAGGTGCAGCCATTGGCCACCCGGGTGCCGATCCCCACCAGCAGGCCCGCGGCAATCAGCACCGCCGCGTTGCCGGTGACATGCGTGTCCGGGGTGCGCCCGGTGGCCAGGCCGATCAGCAGCGGCACCAGGACCACTCCGGCAAGGAAGGCAGACCGCTCCGCCGCGGTGGACTTGCCGCTGCCATCCAGCAGGCCGCCCAGGATGCCGCTGGCCCCCATGATGCGGCCGTTGCCCAAGAGGTAGACCGCGCCGCCCAGGCCGATCAGCAGGCCGCCGCCCAGCCCCCAGATCCAATCCGCTTCCATTTCTGCTCGCCTCCTTGCCTGCTCAGAGCTTGTTGACCGGGATTTTCAGAAACACGTCGCCCTGCTCGTCCGGCTCCGGCATCTGGCCGGCGCGCATGTTGACCTGCAGCGAAGGCAGGATCAGCCGCGGCATGCCCAGCGTTGCGTCACGGGCGTCGCGCATTTCGACAAATTCCTCGATGCTGCGGCCTGACCCGACATGCACGTTCAGCGCCTTCTGTTCGCCCACCGTGGTTTCCCAGGCGTAGTCATCGCGCCCCGGCGCCTTGTAGTCGTGTCCGACAAACACGCGGGTTTCATCCGGCAGCGACAGGATTTTCTGGATCGAGTTGTACAGATCCGCCGACGAGCCGCCGGGAAAATCGCAGCGGGCGGTGCCGAAGTCGGGCATGAACAGGGTATCGCCGACAAAAGCGGCATCGCCGATCACATAGGTGAGGCAGGCGGGCGTGTGGCCCGGCGTGTGCAGCACCTCGCCGCGCATCTGGCCAATCATGAAACTGTCGCCTTCGCGGAACAGGCGGTCGAACTGGCTGCCGTCGCGCTGGAATTCGGTGCCTTCGTTGAACACCTTGCCGAAGGTATCCTGAACCACCGTGATCTGGTCGCCGATGCCGATCTTGCCGCCCAGCTGCTCCTGAAGGTAGGGCGCAGCGGACAGGTGGTCGGCGTGGACATGGCTTTCCAGGATCCACTCAACCCGAAGGCCTGTTTCCTTTATCCAGGCGATGATGGCATCTGCCGATGCGGTGCAGGTGCGCCCGGCAGCCTGGTCATAGTCCAGAACCGAGTCGATAATGGCGCAGGCTGAGCCTTCGGGTTCGCGCACCACGTAAGAGACGGTGTTGGTCGCTTCATCGAAGAAGGCCTTGACGGCAGGGGTCATTTCTCGCTCTCCCTTGGGTTTGAGAAAACATATATTGATTTAAGAATATGTTTCAAGCGCTGCGGTCCGGAAACCGCCATCGCGTGAAATCATCGCAGCCGTCTGATTTGTGTCAAGGCAGGCTGCTGCCGGGCCGGGCTATGCTCCGGCCGCGTAACAAATTCGCAAAACCAGAAGGAGAGTGTAAATTATGCGCAAAAAATCGCCGTGCCGCTCACCTTTTTTCGGGCTTTCGTATTCCTGTTGCGAAAAGCTGGCATAATCGCCGGACGTAGGGAGGACTGCTTATGACTCAGGAAGATCTGCTGCACACTGTCGAGAACCTGGAATCACGGATCCGCAAGGAAACGGGTTCAGCCCGTCTGGCCATGCGGCCCGAGTTCATCCGGCTTTTGGACTACATGCGCAGGAACGGGGCAGAGGTTCCGGGCCGCCTCCGCCGCCTGGAGGCAACGCTGTGTGAGGAAGCGGTCGAGGAGATGTTCGACAACGTGCCGGTCTAAGCAGTCAGCCGGGGCAGACGGGGCCGGGCGTCAGCCCAGAAAGATGCCCACCATCACCAGCATCAGCCCCAGCACCGACAGCAGGAGGGCGCCCAGATTGTAGGGCAGCACCGATTGCACCACTGCGCGCAGGGCCTCGTCATCAAGGTTCCGGCGGCGGGCGCGGGCAACCTTGGCGATGCACCAGACCAGCCCCAAGAGGCCGGCAACGGACACGGCGGCTCCGGCCCAGACGATGAGATCGAACATAAGCGTGCTCCTGCGGGGGTTGCGTTGCGCCGCGCCTAACCGATCCGCTCTGCGCGTGCAAGCTTTGCGCCCCCGGACCGGGCTCCCGGGGCGCCGGATTTTGCCGCTCTGCACCGCTTCGCCGCTTTCCCTTCTTGCGGCGCGGCGGGCAGAGCGCTATCCCCTTGCTCCGACAGCAATTGACAGCATGTGCCGACGGAGCCGCAGATGGATATCACCGAAGACGAAAAAAGCGAAAACTACCGCGTGACCGCTGGCGAACTGCGCCAGTTCATCGAACGGTTCGAGCGGCTGGACGAAGAAAAGAAAACCATCGCCGAGCAGCAGAAAGAAGTAATGGCCGAAGCCAAGGGCCGCGGCTACGACACCAAGGTGATGCGCAAGATCATCGCCCTGCGCAAGCGCGACGAGAACGACATCGCCGAAGAAGAGGCGGTGCTGGAAATGTACAAGGAAGCGCTCGGCATGTAAGCCGTGCCTCCACGCTGAATTATGCAACCGCGCAGGTCCCGGGCCTGCGCGGTTTTTGTTTTCGGGCTTCGGTGGCAGGAAATTTTAAGCTTGAAATAAATGCTGCGGCAGCGCTAAGGTCAGCCCAGGCAGTATCAGCAAAAGGAGTTCCGCCATGCCGGCCATCAGCGTGCATCCCGAAGGGTGGAAGCCCGCAAAAGGCTATGCCAACGGCATGGTGGCAGAGGGCAGGCTGCTGTTTGTCGGCGGCCAGATCGGCTGGACCGCGGACCAGGTGTTCGAGGCGCAGGATTTCATCGGCCAGATGAGCCAGGCGCTGCGCAACATCCTGGAGGTGGTCGAGGCCGCGGGCGGCACTGCCGAGGATATCACCCGGCTGACCTGGTATGTGACGGACAAGGCGGAATACCTGGCCCATCAGGCGGAGGTCGGCAGGGCCTACCGTGCGGTAATGGGCTATCACTTCCCGGCGATGACCATGGTGGTGGTGTCCGCCCTGGTCGAGGACGAAGCCAAGGTGGAAATCGAAGCCACCGCAGTTCTGCCGTCCTGACACCGCAGAAACAGCGCCGACAGGCAGGGTTTACGCGCCGTTCAGGCTGCGGAAAGACAGGTCAAAGGCGCTTGAAACAGTGCTCGATCGCTGTTTTTGCCCGATTTTCCCAATAATCAGGCTGAAACTGGCCGAACGGCGATCCCGCATAACTGCGCGTTTTCAGACCCTTGCAAGCCGCTCCTCCGGGGGCGGCATATTTTTTGCCCGGTTAAAAATTTTACCAGTTGATAAAAAATCAGACTGTGGCACTCTGATATTAAGAACAACAGAAAATCAGGGAGACACCCAATGGCGACCAGCCATCAGGCATCCGGCATTCAGGCAGCGCGTCTTGACGCTGCCGGCATTGCTGAGAATTTCTCGGACCTGCACCCAGCCTATGACGCGCACGAGGCAGCCGTGGCGGCGGACCGCTGCTATTTTTGCTATGACGCGCCCTGCATGACCGCCTGTCCGACCACCATCGACATCCCCCAGTTCATCCGGGAGATTCAGGCAGGCCACCCCGAAAGCGCGGCCAGAACCATTCTGGAGCAGAACATCCTTGGCGGCATGTGCGCCCGGGTCTGCCCGACCGAGACGCTGTGCGAGGAGGCCTGCGTGCGCGAAACCGCCGAAGGCAAGCCGGTCGAGATCGGCCGCCTGCAGCGCTATGCCACCGACACGCTGATGGAGAAGGGGGGGCATCCCTTCACCCGCGCTGCCGCCACCGGCAAGAAGGTTGCTGTTGTTGGCGCCGGCCCCGCAGGCCTGGCTGCTGCGCACCGGCTGGCGATGCTGGGCCACGACGTGGTGGTCTATGACGCCAAATCCAAGGCCGGCGGCCTGAACGAGTTTGGCATTGCTGCCTATAAGTCCACCAATGATTTCGCCGCGCGCGAAGTTGACTGGCTGCTGCAAATCGGCGGCATTACAATGGACTACGGCAAGAAGCTGGGCGCGGAGCTGTCCCTGGACGCGCTGAAGGACAGCTATGATGCAGTGTTCCTGTCGATTGGTCTGGCCGGGGTGAACGCCCTGCGTGCGCCGGGCGAGGACAAGGACGGCGTGCGCGATGCGGTGGACTTCATTGCCGAACTGCGCCAGGCCGAGGACCTGAGCGCCTTGCCGGTGGGCCGCAACGTGGTGGTGATCGGCGGCGGCATGACCGCGGTCGATGCGGCCGTGCAGTCCAAGCTTCTGGGCGCCGAAAACGTCACCATCGCCTACCGCCGCAGCCGCGAGGATATGGGCGCCAGCCGGTTCGAGCAGGATCTGGCGGCCTCCAAGGGCGTGAAGCTGATGTTCAACGTCATGCCCAAGGCGGTGCATGGCAACGGCGCAGCCGCCGAGATCGAATTGGAGTATACTGCGGTCGCGGACGGCAAGGTTTCCGGCACCGGTGAAACCGTGCGGCTGGCGGCCGATCAGGTGTTCAAGGCCATCGGCCAGACGCTGGAAGGCCAACCCGATGCGCTGGAGCTGGAGGGCCGCAAGATCAAGGTCAGCGAAACGGGCCGCACCTCGGTGGCCGGGGTCTGGGCCGGGGGCGACTGCGCCTCGGGCGGCGAGGACCTCACAGTAACTGCCGTGGCCGAGGGCCGTGACGCTGCAATGGACATTCACTCTAGCCTGATGGGCTGAGCCAGTTCGGGGGCAGTTCTGCTGCCCCCAAGCTAGCCTTAAGAGGAGAGATCAAATGGCTGATCTGACAACAGAATTTCTGGGTATCAAATCCCCCAACCCGTTCTGGCTGGCTTCTGCGCCGCCGACCGACAAGGAATACAACGTCCGCCGCGCCTTTGAGGCGGGCTGGGGCGGCGTGGTCTGGAAGACCCTGGGCGCCGAAGGTCCGCCGGTGGTCAATGTGAACGGCCCGCGCTACGGCGCGATCTGGGGCGCCGACCGCCGCCTCTTGGGCCTCAACAACATCGAGCTGATCACCGACCGGCCGCTGCAGACAAACCTGGAGGAAATCACCCGCGTCAAGAAGGACTACCCGGACCGTGCCGTGATCGTGTCAATCATGGTGCCTTGCGAGGAGCAGGCCTGGAAAGACATCCTGCCGCAGGTCGAGGCCACCGGCGCGGACGGGATTGAGCTGAACTTCGGCTGCCCGCACGGCATGGCGGAGCGCGGCATGGGCTCCGCCGTGGGGCAGGTGCCGGAATACATCCAGATGGTCACCGAGTGGTGCAAGAAATACTACTCCAAGCCGGTGATCGTGAAGCTGACCCCGAACATCACCGACATCCGCAACCCGGCCCGCGCGGCAAATGCGGGCAATGCGGATGCGGTCAGCCTGATCAACACCATCAACTCGATCACCTCGGTGGACCTCGACAGCATGGCGCCGGAGCCGACCATCGGCGGCAAGGGCACCCACGGCGGCTACTGCGGGCCGGCGGTGAAGCCGATTGCGTTGAACATGGTGGCGGAAATCGCCCGCGACCCGCAGACCCGCGGGTTGCCGATCTCTGCCATCGGCGGTGTCACCACCTGGCGCGATGCGGCGGAGTTCATGGCGCTGGGTGCCGGTAACGTGCAGGTCTGCACCGCGGCCATGACCTATGGCTTCAACGTGGTGAAGGAGATGATTTCCGGCCTGTCGAACTGGATGGACGAGAAGGGCTATACCTCCACGCAGGACTTCATCGGCATGGCGGTGCCGAATGTGACCGACTGGCAGTATCTGGACCTGAACTATGTCACCAAGGCGAAGATCAGCCAGGATGACTGCATCAAATGCGGCCGCTGCTACGCGGCGTGCGAGGACACCTCGCATCAGGCGATCGCGATGAGCGAGGACCGGGTGTTCACGGTGAAGGACGACGAATGCGTCGCCTGCAACCTCTGTGTGAACGTCTGCCCGGTAGAGGGCTGCATCACCATGGAAGAGGTCCCGGCAGGCCAGACCGACGAGCGCACCGGCGAGGTGGTCTCGGGTGAATACGCCAACTGGACCACGCATCCGAACAATCCGTCTGCAACCGCTGCGGAATAACCGAAACGCGCCCGTAAGGGCGCGCTGTCTCCCCGTTGACTTTACGCCCCGGCTTTCTGGCCGGGGCTTTTTTTGAGTTGGCTTTGGGAAGGGGCGCGCTGCGCTCTGCAGATTCAGGGCTGCGGTACGCTGCTTCAGCTTTCCGGCGTAAGCATCCGCCGGTAAAGGGTTTCCAGATATTTCGGCGCGGCGTCGAACGGGTCTTCATCGCCCATCAGCGTGCGCACCTGGGCGTCGAAATCGGCATAGTGCTGGGTCAGCGACCAGATCGAGAACAGCAGATGCTTTGGATGCGCGCGGTTGATCCGGCCGGCATCCATCCAGCCCTGCAGAAGCTGCGCCTTTTCCTCGACCAGCACATACAGATCGCTGGCAATCACGTCATGCAGCCGCGGTGCGCCCTGGACGATTTCATTGGCATACAGCCGGCTTTCGCGCGGGAAGTCGCGGCTCATCTGCAGCTTGCGCTGCACATAGGCGAGGATCTCCTCCAGCGGCTCGCCGTCCGGGTTCAAGGCCCGCAGCGGGTCCAGCCAGGTGTCCAGCAGACCGGCCATCAGCTCGTTGAAAATCGCCTCCTTGGACGGGAAGTAGTAGAGCAGGTTCGGCTTGCTGAGCCCTGCCGCCTTGGCGATCTGGTCCACGGTGGAGCCGCGGAAGCCATGGCTGGAAAACACATCCAGCGCGGCCTCCAGAATGGCGGCGCGATTCTTTCTCTGAATGCGTGTGGGCGCGCGGTCTGCGGGCATGTCCGTCCTGTCTCTCTCAGCGGCCCCGCATCAGCGAAAGCGCGGAATTTCACCTATTTCCGGCAAAAGCACCGATTTTTTCAAGGGCCACGCGGCAATTTCTTGACTGGTGGTGAACCCGTGATAGCGTGAGTTTGACCAGTTGGTCAAATCAAAGGCGGGCGCGCAATCTCCACAGCTTTGATGAGACCGGCACTCAAAGCCACCTAACACGGCGCCAAGCCGGACAGCCCGCAAAGACGGGCGCACAGGGAAGGAAGCTGTTGATGACGTCGCTTGGACAGAATCTGAAAATCGATGGTGACAGGCTGTGGGACAGCCTGATGGAGATGGCCAAGATCGGCCCCGGCGTCGCGGGCGGCAACAACCGCCAGACGCTGACGGACGAGGACGGGGAGGGCCGCGCGCTGTTCCAGAAATGGTGCGAGGAGGCGGGATGCACCATGGGGCTTGATCAGATGGGCAACATGTTTGCGATGCGCGCGGGCACCGATCCGGACGCGCTGCCGGTCTATGTCGGCTCGCATCTGGACACCCAGCCCACCGGCGGCAAATACGACGGGGTGCTGGGAGTGCTTGCTGGGCTGGAGCTGATCCGCTCGCTCAACGACATGAACATCAAGACCAAGCACCCGATAATGGCCACCAACTTCACCAACGAGGAAGGCACCCGCTACGCGCCGGCCATGCTGTCGTCGGGCGTGTTTGCCGGCGTGCATACCCAGGACTGGGCCTACGACCGGGAAGACGCCGAGGGCAAGAAATTCGGCGATGAGCTGAAGCGCATCGGCTGGCGCGGCGAGGAGGAAACCGGCGCCCGCAAGATGCACGCCTTTTTCGAGCTGCACATCGAGCAGGGCCCGATCCTGGAGGCCGAGGGCAAGGACATCGGCGTCGTTACCCACGGCCAGGGCCTCAGCTGGACCCAGGTGACCATTACCGGCAAGGACGCCCATACCGGCTCCACGCCGATGCCGATGCGCCGCAATGCGGGCCTTGCGATGGCGCGGATCCTGGAGGAGGTGGACGGCATCGCCTGGAGCCATGCGCCCCATGCGGTCGGTGCCGCGGGCCATATCGATGTCTATCCGAATTCGCGCAACGTGATCCCGGGCAAGGTTGTCTTCACCGTCGATTTCCGCAGCCCGGAACTCGACGTGATCACCGACATGGAAAACCGCCTGCGCGAGAAGGGCACCCAGATTGCCGAGGCAATGGGGGTGGGGATCGAGTTCGAGAAGGTGGGCGGCTTTGACCCGGTGGCCTTTGACGAGGGCTGCGTCAGCGCAGTGCGCAATGCGGCGGACCGGCTGGGCTATTCGCATCTCGATATCATCTCCGGCGCGGGCCATGACGCCTGCTGGATCAACCGCGTGGCGCCCACCGCGATGGTGATGTGCCCCTGCGTTGACGGCCTCAGCCACAACGAGGCCGAGGAGATCAGCAAGGAATGGGCCGAGGCCGGCGCCAATGTGCTGTTCCACGCGGTGGTCGAAACAGCGGAGATTGTCGCCTAGGGGGGGGCGCTGCCCCTGCGGCCCTGGCAGGCCGCTCCTCCGGAGTATTCCGGGAAAGATGAAAGAAGCTGCGAAAGGCAGCATCGAGACAAAAGGAGGCGCGCAAATGCGCCCCGTTTCAGGGAGTTGTAACCATGAGTAAAGTCATCAGAAACGGCACCATCGTGACCGCCGATCTGACCTATAAGGCCGATGTGCTGATCGAAAACGGGGTCATCACCCAGATCGGCCCGAACCTGAAAGGCGACGAAGAGCTGGACGCCACCGGCTGCTACGTGATGCCGGGTGGGATCGACCCGCACACCCATCTGGAGATGCCCTTCATGGGCACATACAGTTCGGACGACTTCGAAAGCGGCACCCGCGCCGGGCTGGCGGGCGGCACCACCATGGTGGTGGATTTTGCGCTGCCCAATCCGGGCGAAAGCCTGCTGGACGCGCTGAAGCGCTGGGACAACAAATCGACCCGCGCCAACTGCGACTATTCCTTCCACATGGCGGTCACCTGGTGGGGCGAGCAGGTCTTTGACGACATCAAGACCGTGATCCAGGAGCGCGGCATCAACACCTTCAAGCACTTCATGGCCTACAAGGGCGCGCTGATGGTGAATGATGACGAGCTTTATGCGTCCTTCAAGCGCCTGGCCGAACTGGGCGGCACCGCTCTAGTACATGCAGAAAACGGCGATGTGGTTGCCGAATTGCAATCCAAGCTGATGGCGGAGGGCAACACTGGCCCCGAAGCCCACGCCTATTCCCGCCCGCCGCAGGTGGAGGGCGAGGCGACCAACCGCGCGATCATGATTGCCGACATGGCGGGCGTGCCGCTGTATGTTGTGCATACCTCCTGCGAGGACAGCCACGAGGCCATCCGCCGCGCCCGGATGCAGGGCAAGCGCGTCTGGGGCGAGCCGCTGATCCAGCATCTGACCCTGGATGAGAGCGAGTATTTCAACAAGGACTGGGATCACGCCGCTCGCCGGGTGATGTCGCCGCCGTTCCGCAACAAGCAGCATCAGGACTCCTTGTGGGCTGGTCTGCAGTCGGGGTCGCTGTCGGTGGTGGCGACGGACCATTGCGCCTTTACCACCGAGCAAAAGCGCTATGGGGTTGGCGATTTCACCAAGATCCCGAACGGCACCGGCGGCCTTGAGGACCGGATGCCGATGCTGTGGACCCACGGCGTTGAAACCGGCCGCCTGACCCCGAACGAGTTTGTCGCCGTCACCTCAACAAATATCGCCAAGATCCTGAATTGCTACCCGAAAAAGGGCGCGGTTCTTGTCGGCGCCGATGCCGATCTGGTGGTCTGGGACCCGGAAAAGCGAAAGACGATTTCCGCCGCCAGCCAGCAGTCCTCGATCGACTACAACGTGTTCGAAGGGCATGAGGTGAAGGGCCTGCCGCGCTTTACCCTGACCCGCGGCCATGTGGCGGTGCACGATGGGGAGATCCGCTGCCAGGAGGGCCACGGCGAATTCGTTGCCCGGGAGCCCAACACCACGGTGAACAAGGCGCTGTCGACCTGGAAGGAATTGACGGCGCCGCGCCCGGTGGAGCGCACCGGCATCCCGGCAACAGGCGTGTAAATCAGGAGCGGGCTGCCGGGATCGGCGGCCCGTTTTCCTGTGTGAAATCAAGGCGAAGATATGAATATGGAACCGACCACCCAGGCAATCCGACCCGAGGCCGCCGCTTCCGCTCCTGTCCCCGCAAACTGCGTGATCGAGGCCCGGAACCTGGACCTGACCTTCCAGACCAACGACGGCCCGGTGCACGCATTGAAGGATGTGAGCCTGGAGATCAACAAGGGCGACTTTGTCTCCTTCATCGGCCCGTCGGGCTGCGGCAAGACCACCTTTCTACGCTGTATCGCGGCGCTGGAAACACCAACCGGCGGCAGCCTGTCCGTCAACGGCATGACCCCGGATGAGGCGCGGCGCAACCGGGCTTATGGCTATGTGTTTCAGGCCGCGGGGCTGTACCCGTGGCGCACCATTTCCAAGAACATCAAGCTGCCGCTGGAGATCATGGGATACTCCAAGGCGGAGCAGGAAAAACGCGTTAACCAAGTCTTGGAACTTGTTGAATTATCAGGCTTTGGCGGCAAGTTTCCCTGGCAGCTGTCCGGCGGCATGCAGCAGCGGGCCAGTATCGCGCGGGCGCTGGCGTTTGATGCCGACATCCTTTTGATGGACGAGCCTTTCGGGGCGCTGGATGAGATCGTGCGCGACCACCTGAATGAGCAACTGCTGAAGCTGTGGGCGCGGACCAACAAGACCATCGGCTTTGTCACCCATTCGATCCCTGAGGCGGTGTATCTGTCCACAAAGATCGTGGTGATGTCGCCGCGGCCGGGCCGCATTCACGATGTGATCGACAGCACCTTGCCCAAAGAACGGCCGCTGGATATTCGCGACAGCCCGGAGTTCATCGAGATCGCTCACCGGGTGCGCGAGGGCCTGCGGGCGGGGCATGGCGATGACTGATATTGCCAGCACGACCCGCCGGAGCAGGGGGGTGTCCTGCGTACACCCCTTGTGCACCGCCTGTGCACCGGGCGGCAGCCAAATGGGGAGGGCGCGGTCATGAAAAGCCTTGTTGCCGTCCTCACCGTGCTCGCCGCCATCATCGCCTTCTGGTACGCGGCCTGCGTGCCGATGAACATCAAGGGCGTGCTGGACCAGGCAGAGCGGGCGGGCATTGAAGTCACCCCCGCCACCGCCAAGGAACGCCGGGACAGGGGTGAGATCGGGCTGGTGGCGAACAACACATTTGCCATTGGCGAGACCTGGGTGCAGGAGCGCCCGCGGCTGCCCGCACCGCATCAGGTGGCGGTGGAGCTGTGGGAGACCACGGTGGAGAAGAAGATCACCTCCAAGCGCAGCCTGATCTATCACGGGCAGGTGACGCTGAGCGCAACGCTGCTGGGGTTTGCCATCGGCACCGGGCTTGGCATTCTGCTGGCGGTGGGAATTGTGCATTCCCGCGTCATGGACATGTCAGTGATGCCCTGGGCGATTGTAAGCCAGACCATCCCGATCATCGCGCTGGCGCCGATGATCATCGTGGTGCTCTATTCCATCGGGGTTCAGGGGATCATTCCAAAGGCGGTGATCTCGGCCTACCTCAGCTTCTTCCCGGTGGTTGTCGGCATGGTGAAGGGGCTGCGGGCGCCGGATGCGATGCAGCTGGATTTGCTGAAAACCTACAACGCCAACACGAACCAGGGGTTCTGGAAGCTGCGGCTGCCGTCCTCGATGCCTTATCTGTTCGCGTCGCTGAAGATCGGCATCGCCGCCTCGCTGGTGGGGGCCATCGTCGGTGAGCTGCCGACCGGTGCGGTTGCGGGCCTTGGTGCGCGGCTGCTGGCGGGCAGCTATTACGGGCAGACCGTGCAGATCTGGTCGGCGCTGTTTGCCGCGGCCATTCTGGCGGCGGCACTGGTGGCGCTGTTGGGGCTGATTGAAAAGCTGGTGCTGAGCCGGATGGGGGTGCGGGCATGATACTGGTGATCCTTGCAATCCTTGTCTGGTGTCTGGGCTGGTGGCTGAACAGCCGGCTGGCGAACAGCCCGGCCTCGAAAACCCGGGCGGTGCAGCTGCTGGTGCCAGCGATCTTCGGCATCACCGTGCTGGTGGTCTGGGAGCTGCTGGTGCGCGGGCTGGAGGTTTCGCTGGTGATCCTGCCGGCGCCGTCGGTGATCGCGGCGCGCTTTGCGTCCAGCCTTCCCATTCTGTGGGAGGACTTTGCCCAGACCATCCTGAAAGGCGCGCTTGGCGGCTATTTGATTGGCTGCGGCGCGGCCTTCCTGACCGCGATCCTGGTCGACCGCAGCGATTTCCTGCGCCGCGGCCTCTTGCCGGTCGGGAACTTCGTCGCGGCGCTGCCGATTGTCGGCACCGCGCCGATCCTGGTGATGTGGTTCGGCTTCGACTGGCAGTCCAAGGCCGCGGTGGTCGTGGTCATGGTGTTCTTTCCGATGCTGGTGAACACCGTGGCGGGCCTGCGGGAGACCAGCCAGATGCAGCGCGACCTGATGAAGACCTATGCGGCGGGCTATTGGCAAAGCTTCTTCAAGCTGCGGCTGCCGGCGGCGCTGCCGTTTGTGTTCAACGGTCTCAAGATCTCCACCACCCTGGCGCTTATTGGCGCGATCGTAGCGGAGTTCTTTGGCTCGCCCACCGTCGGCATGGGGTTCCGCATTTCCACCAGCGTCGGCCAGCTGGCGCTGGACATGGTCTGGGCGGAAATCGTGGTGGCGGCGCTGGCCGGGTCGGCCTTCTACGGGCTGGTGGCGCTGATCGAGAAGAGCTTTACCTTCTGGCATCCGTCGCAGCGGGGCTGAGGGCTGTGCCGTCCCGCCATGCGGGGCGGTTTTTGCGGAAATCTTGCGCGGGGTGCCGTCAAAGGCAGGCCTCATAAAGAAAAAACTTTGAACGAATGGTCAAACCCGGGCAAGCTTCACATCATAATCAACAGGGAGAATAACACATGAAACATTTGATGACGGCGGCAGCGCTGGCGCTGGGGGCCGCAGGGGCGGCGCAGGCGGCGGATGACGTGACGCTGCAGCTGAAGTGGGTGACCCAGGCGCAGTTCGCGGGCTATTACGTGGCGCTGGACAAGGGGTTCTATGAGGAAGAGGACCTGAATGTCACCATCCTGCCGGGCGGCCCCGACATTGCGCCGACCCAGGTGATTGCAGGCGGCGGCGCCGATGTGACGGTGGAATGGATGCCGGCGGCGCTGGCGGCGCGCGAGAAGGGCCTGCCGCTGGTCAATATCGCTCAGCCGTTCAAATCCTCCGGCATGATGCTGACCTGCTGGAAGGATGCCGGCATCGAGAGCCCCGAGGATCTGAAGAACCGCACCCTGGGGGTCTGGTTCTTCGGCAACGAGTTCCCCTTCATGAGCTGGATGAGCCAGCTGGGTATCGACACCGATGGCAAGGACGAAAACGGTGTCGAGGTGCTGAAGCAGGGTTTCAACGTCGACCCGCTGCTGCAGCGGCAAGCGGACTGCATTTCGACCATGACCTACAATGAATACTGGCAGGTCATCGACGCGGGCGTCAGCCCGGATGAGCTGGTTACCTTCAAGTATGAGGACCAGGGCGTCGCGACGCTGGAGGACGGCCTGTACGTGCTGGAGGAAAACCTGGGCGACGAGGCTTTTGCGGACAAGATGCAGCGCTTTGTGCGCGCCTCGATGAAGGGCTGGAAATACGCAGAAGAGAACCCGGATGAGGCGGCGGACATCGTGCTGGACAACGATGCCTCCGGTGCCCAGACCGAAGAGCACCAGAAGCGGATGATGGGCGAGATCGCCAAGCTGACCGCAGGCAGCAACGGCGCGCTGGATCCGGCGGATTACCAGCGCACGGTGTCCACCCTGATGGGCGGCGGCTCGGATCCGGTGATCACCAAGGAGCCGGAGGGCGCCTGGACCCACGCCATCACGGATGCGGCGCTGAAGTAAGACGGCCCCTGCCAAGGGTTGCCCCTGGAAGCCCGCCGGGTGATTGCCCCGGCGGGCTTTTGCGTGAAACCTCAGTGGATTGGTTAAAACTGCAACAAAAGGACGGTCGACAGAACAAACACGCTAAAGTTGTTTAAAAATGTGTTAACGTGACCTCATGGGAGAGGCATGCGGACATATCCTCGAACGGCAACAGCTGGCAGCCAGCCAGCCGCAGCAGCTGTGCCTTTGCCCTCCGCAGGAAGCCGAAGAATGCCGGTCCCGGTTTGCGGTCAAGGGGCGGCCGGCACTGCTGGACGTTGCCAGCAGAAGCAGCGCGCTGCCGCTGATGGCCCTGTGCCGGAAAGCGCATGAGCGCAAGTTTGAAACCGGCCGGGCGCAGATCCTGACGCTTTTCGAGATCGAGCCCGCCGGGCTGGCCGGGGCGGGAGCTCCGGGCAGCGACGTTGTTCCGATCTCGGTCTGCAGCCTGGAGAAGATCACCCATGCGGACCTGCTGCATGCGCTGGCCTGCGGTTTCGATGTCATTTACCTGCAGGCTTGTCCCGGGCCGCAGGGGCGGGAGCACCAGCGTCAGGAGGTGGAGCTGGTGCGCGCCCTGGGCGGGCTGGGGCGTGTGCTGCTGTTTGACGGCGCTACCGGGCTGGACCGGCGGCTGGCAGCGCGGCTTCTGCCGTTCCCCTCGGTCGCGCCGGAGGTGCTGGCAATGGGCAGCCGCAGGGATACCGCACGCGCCAGCGCGGCGGCGCTGCTGCCGTCCGATACCAGCCACGTGCCGCTGCCGGAGCAGGCACCATACGGCTCTGTCAGCCTGGACGAAAGCCTGTGCAACAGCTGCAGCAGCTGCGTCTGGGTCTGCCCGTCGGATGCGCTGAGCCTGACCGAAAACGGCGGCGCGCTGAGCTTTGTGGAATCCCTGTGCACGCAATGCGGCCTGTGCGTTTCGATCTGCCCGCAAAGGGCGCTCAGCATGACCCCCGGCATGGATCTGACCGCCTATGCGGTGCTGCCGCATCTGCTGGCCGGGCAGGGCGGGAATACCGTCCCGGAACCGGGCAATTTTGATGATGCCGGTGCCGTGGCTGATCCGTATCAGGATGCCGAGGCGGGGTTGCCCTTTGCAGAGGCCGTCATCAGCCCTGCTCCAGAAACCCGCCATACTGGCCGCGCTTGAAGATCAGCCCCTTGCCCGGACGGGTGGTGACGCGGGCCACTTCGCCGATGACGATGGTGTGGTCGCCTGCCGGATGGGCGGCATAGCGGCGGCAGTCGAAGCGGGCGATCACGCCCTCCAGCGCGGGCGCGCCCAGCTCGTTGGGCTGCCAGGCTGCGGCGCTGAAATCCTCGCCGAAGGCGGCGAAATGCTTGGCCAGGGGCAGCTGGTCTTCCGCCATCACGTGAATCGCGAAATTCTCAGCCGCAACAAAGGCATCATGGCGCAGCGAGGCCTTGGCCGGGCACCACAGCATCAGGGGCGGGTCCAGAGAAACGGAGGTGAAGCTGTTGACGGTAATGGCCAGCGGGCCGCGCGGCGTCCCGGTCGTGACAACCGTCACCCCGGTGCCAAAGCAGCCAAGCGCATCGCGGTAGGCCCGGGCGGTCTCCGGCCCGGGAATAAAGCTGGTGTCGGCCATTTCGCGCGCCTTCTGTTCGTTCCGGGCAGTGACCTGCCACGCATGGCCCCGATTGTCTACCTAGTTCATGTCTTCAATGAGGCGGCTGTGCTTGCGGGTCTCCTGCAGCACCGCGCCAAAGGTGCCAATGCCGCGCGCTTCCAGCATCGGCAGCATCTTGCAGAACACCTCGGCTGTAGCGCGGGCGTCGCCCATGGCGGTATGGCGCAGCGCAGGCGGGATGGTGACATCCAGCCGTTCGCACAAGGCGTCCAGCGTGTGGCTCTGCGAGGCGCCGAACAGCACCGCGCTCAGCAGCACGGTATCCAGCACCGGCTGGTCCCAGATGACCCCGGTGCGTTTGGCGTGGCGGTGCAGGAAGGCCATGTCAAAGGGCGCGTTATGGGCCACGATCACCGCGTCGGACGCAAAGCGGTGGAAGTGGCGCGCGGCCTCGGTAATTTGCGGTGCGCCCTGCACCATGGCATCGCTGACCCCGTGGACTTTGGTTGAGGCTGCGGGGATCGGGCATCCCGGGTCGACCAGGGTCTCGAAAGTCTCGCTTTCGATGATCCGGCCGCGCACCACCCGCAGGGCGCCGATCTGCACGATCTCGTCCTTGTGCGGCAAAAGGCCGGTGGTCTCGGTGTCGAACACCACATAGCTGTGGCCGGCGAGATTGCGGTTCTCCAGCTCGGCGTGCTCTGCGTGCAGCAGGGCAAAGTCATAGACCAGCGGGCGGGCGTCGCCGGGGGCCAGGCCTGCGTGGCTGCCCTCGAACAGGATGATATAGCCGGGCGCGCCGCCCAGCGGTTTCAGGCGCAGGTCGTATACCTGGGCGCCGCTGGCGCTTTTCACTTCGGCCTGCACCTCCATGCCGGTGCGGATCAGGCGGCCGTAAGCGGCCTCCAGCCCGGTCAGGTCCAGGTAATCGGACAGCGGGGCGTTCAGGCGCGGCGGCGCCTCCTCTGCCAGAACTGCGGCGGCCTGGCCGTCGTAAAGCACGATCTGGTGGGCGGGGCTGGCCATGACGGTTGCAATGGGGATGTCGGTCAGCAGTGCCGCCAGCCGCGCCTTTTCTGCCTCCAGATGCTCGGTCTCGCGGGCGATGGCCTCGGCCGCCGACAGCGCCGAGGCGCCCAGCTGCCCGGCCAGCCCCTGGGCAGCCGCGGCGAGGTCGCCGAGGTAGCGGGCGCCGTGAGTGTCCAGTTCCTTGTTCACCCCGGCATGGGCGCGGGCGCGCATGCCTGCCGCCAGCCGCTCGATCGGCTTGGCGACGTTTTCGTCAAACAGCAGCCAGATGCCGGCGCAAAGGCCCAGCATGGCAAACCCGCTCAGCAGGCCGGAAAACAGGAAGGCATCCGTCAGTTCCGGATGGCCAGAGCGGCTGTAGCCGAGCCAGAGCGCACCGGTGGTGACAGCAATGCCGCCGAGGGCCAGCAGGCAGAAGAACAGAAAGATGCGGAGCCGCAGCGAAAGCCGTGTGTGCATGGCTACCCCTCGCAGGCTGCGGTCAGGAGGGCGTCGTCCGCTTCACCGGCGACCCAGTCCAACCCCTGGGGCAGGCCGCTGCCGGAAAACGCCGCGGTGCCCGCCGCCAGGGCCCGGCGCCATTTGCCGCAATCCAGCACCGCTGGCTGCTTGCTGACCGGCGCCCAGCGGCCGAAGAAATAGATGTCGGCCAGATAGACCTGCGGATGCGCCGCGTGGCTTTTCATCGTTGCGGTGTCAACAGCGGCAAAACGGTCCACATAAGGCACAACCTGCGTCCAGGGCCGGTAAAAGCTGCGGTTCTCGACGGTTTCCGCAACCACCAACCCCTCGGGCAGGGCGGCCTTGGTGCGGCTGTACCAGCCGTACTCGGAGGCGATGGTGACACCGATCATCGCCAGCCCGGCCGCCACCGGCGCGAACCAGCGCGGCAGCCGGCCCTTGAGCGTCCGGTTCAGCAGCATCACCACGCCGGCCGCGGCAATGCCCGCAAAAATCACCGCAATCAGTTCCAGAAACATATGCTCTCCCCGCAGGCTTTCGGCCTGTTCATCTTTCTCAAAATACTCCCGCCGGAGGCTTCCGCATTCCCGGCAGGCGCAGCCGTCAGCTCAGCATGCCTTTGCCGTGGCCAACCGCCGATTGCATCGTCTTTACCACAACAAAGGCGTCGCGCAGATGACTTCGCTCAAAATCCGACAGGTCCGAAGGCGCCAGGTAGTTGTCCGGCGCCTGGGTGCTGCGGATCTGTGCCGCCTGATGCTCCAGCCGGGTCTGGGCGATCAGGTCGTAGGCATCCAGCAGGTCCCGCGCGCCGGTGTGGCTGAGAACGCCCGCGGCCTCGGCCGCCTCCAGCCGCGCGCGGGTGTTCACCTCCGCCAGCTGCCCCTGCAAGGCGTAGATGCGGCCCAGGTCCACTACCGGCACCACGCCGTTATGCTTCATATCCAGCGTGTTGCGGTGCTCGCCTGAGCGGATGGTGGCCAGCCCGCGCAACAGGCCCAGGGGCGGCGTGTGCTTCAGCGAGTTGGCAATCATATGGGCGGTGAAGATCGAATTGGCGCTGGCCGCACTCAGGGTCTCCTGCTGCAGGTCCGCAAACAGCGCGGTGTCGCCGCCGATCGGGCGCAGGTCGAACATCACCGAGGCCAGCATCTGCGCCTCCGGGTTCGGTTTGGCTATCCAGCCGCGGAAGTAGTCGCGCCAGACGTGCAGCGGCTGACGCCAGCGCGGGTTGGAGGCCATCATGTCGCCGGGGCAATAGACATAGCCGCAGGTGTTGAGCCCGTCGCAGACGAACCTTGCAAGCTGTTCGAAATAGGCCTCGTCGCCGGGGGCCAGATCGTCGGACAGGATCAGGCAGTTGTCCTGGTCGGACACCCCCGTCTGCTCGCGCCGCCCCTGCGAGCCGCAGGCCAGCCACAGGTAAGGGACGGGCGGGGTGCCCAGCTGTTCCTCGGCCAGGGCCAGCAGGCGGCGGGTCGCGGTGTCGGCAATGTCGGTGATCAGCCGCGTGACCACCTCGTGGCGGTTGCCGCCCGCGGTCAGCTGCACCAGCAGGCGGGGGATTTCGGCGGTGACCTGGGCCATGTCTTTGGCGGATCCGGCGCGTGCGATGCTCGACACCATCTCGCCCGAACTGACGGCTTGAAAGCGGGTGAGGTCGGTCTGGGTGACGATGCCGGCCAGTTTTCCGCCCTCGATCACCGGGATGTGGCCGATGCCGTGCTCCATCATCATGTGCAGCACGTCGGAGCCGATGGCGGCGGGCGCCAGGGTCAGCGGGTCCGGGGTCATCACCGCGCCAACCGGGGTGGAGATCGGCTTGCCCGCGGCGAGGATCTTGCCGGTCAGGTCGCGGTTGGTGAGAATGCCCTGCAGCGCATCTCCGTCGGTCACGCAGATCGATGAGATGCGGCGGTCCCGCATCAGCTGCGCCGCGCCCTGGCAGGTGAGGCCGCTGGAGCAGGTGACGGGATCGCGCGCCATGATGGTTGCCACCCGGGTGGTGGCAAGGCTGGAGGTGTCCTGGCTGCCGGGGCGGCGCCGGTCGAAGAATTTGGCCACCTTCGGCTGGTTTGCCATCAGGGCGCGGAATTCGGCCTTGGGCAGCAGCAGCAGCAGCGTGTCCTTGACGGTCCGGGCAGAGGTCAGCGCGCGGCCGCCGCGGGTCAGTCCGCGTTCGCCGAAGGAATTGCGGGGACCGAGGATGGAGACCGGGATGCCGTTCTCGTCCGTTACCTCAACCTCGCCGGTGTGGACCAGATAGAGCCCTTCCAGCTCCTCGTTCAGCGCATAGACGGGATCGCCTGCGGCTGCGTCGATCAGGCGGAACTTCGGAGCCAGCTCCTGCAGCAGCGCCGGGTCAAGGCTGTCGTAAGGATGGACAGAGGTTAGAAACCGGAGCAGCGCAGCGTCAGATAAGGGCATGGGTATACCTGGGTGAAATCAGAAAAAAATGGTCCCGCCGATTGTGCACCGTGCGGGACCATGAGGAAAGAGGCGGGCTGCTGGGAGGCAGCCCGCCCAGGGGAGGTTAGTGGTCCTGTGCCGCTCCGGCGCCGCGCGGGATGCGGACGCTTTCCACCAGCTCTTCGATCTCGGCCGGGATGGCTTCGCTCGATTTCGACACCAGGAAGGCCACCGCAAAGTTCACCATCGCGCCAACCGCACCGAAGGAGGTGGATTTGATGGTGCCCAGCAGCGGGTCCGCATCGGTGAAGGAGTTGGTGTCCGGGATGAACAGCCAGCCCTTGTGCAGGAAGATGTAGACCAGGGTCACGATCAGGCCTGCCAGCATGCCGGCCACGGCGCCTTTGTTGTTCACCTTGGTGAAGATGCCCATCATCAGCGCCGGGAAGATCGAGGCAGCGGCCAGGCCGAAGGCCAGCGCCACGGTCTGCGCGGCAAAGCCCGGCGGGTTCAGACCCAGGTAGGTTGCCACACCGATGGCCACGGCCATGGCGATACGGGCCGACAGCAGTTCGCCTTTTTCCGAGATGTTCGGGTTGATCGAGCCCTTGATCAGGTCGTGGGACACAGCCGAGGAGATCGCCAGCAAGAGGCCCGCCGCGGTGGACAGCGCCGCCGCCAGGCCGCCAGCGGCCACCAGGCCGATGACCCAGCCCGGCAGGTTGGCGATTTCCGGGTTGGCCAGAACCAGGATGTCGCGGTTGAAGTTGGTCAGCTCATTGCCGGCCCAGCCGTTGGCTTCGGCCACGGCCTGCAGATCGGCGTTCTTGTCGTTGTAGTACTGGATCGCACCGTCGCCGTTCTTGTCTTCCCAGCCCAGGAGGCCGGTCTGCTGCCAGGTCGCCATCCAGTCGTACTGCGGATCGTTTTCGATCTGCTGCACGGTCACGGCGCCGCCTTCGATGCCGCCGTTCGGCCACATCATTTCGGTGATGTTCAGGCGGGCCATGGCGCCAACAGCCGGAGCGGTCAGATACAGAAGCGCGATGAACACCAGCGCCCAGCCGGCCGACCAGCGGGCATCAGCCACCTTCGGCACGGTGAAGAAGCGCATGATCACGTGCGGCAGGCCCGCGGTGCCGATCATCAGCGACAGGGTGAAGAGCACCATGTTGAAGGTGTCGGCGTGATGCGCGGTGTACTCGTTGAAGCCCAGCTCGGTCACGATGGCGTCCAGCTTGGCCAGCAGCGGCTCGCCGGAGGCGGCGTGGTCGCCGAACAGGCCCAGGGCCGGGATCGGGTTGCCAGTCAGCTGCAGCGAGATGAAGATGGCCGGGATGGTGTAGGCCATGATCAGCACGCAGTACTGCGCCACCTGGGTGTAGGTCACGCCCTTCATGCCGCCGAACACGGCGTAGGCGAAGACCACACAGGCGCCGATCAGCAGGCCCGCGGTGTTGGAAACCTCCAGGAAGCGGCCGAAGGCCACGCCGACGCCGGTCATCTGGCCGATCACGTAAGTGGTCGACGCCACGATCAGGCAGATCACCGCCACCACGCGCGCGGTCGGCGAGTAGAACCGGTCGCCGATGAACTCGGAGACCGTGAACTTGCCGAACTTGCGCAGGTAGGGGGCCAGCAGCAGCGCCAGCAGCACGTAGCCGCCGGTCCAGCCCATCAGGAAGGTGGAATTGTCATAACCGGTAAAGGCGATGAGGCCCGCCATCGAGATAAAGGAGGCCGCCGACATCCAGTCAGCCGCGGTGGCCATGCCGTTGGTCACGGGGTGAACGCCCCGGCCTGCGGCATAAAATTCAGATGTGGAGCCCGCGCGGGCCCAGATCGCGATGCCGATGTAAAGCGCGAAAGATGCGCCCACAAACAGCAGGTTGATGGTAAACTGGTCCATCTTATTCTTCCTCCACGCCGTATTCGCGGTCCAGCTTGTTCATCCGGAACGCGTAGAAAAAGATCAGCCCCAGGAACACCAGGATCGAGCCTTGCTGGGCGAACCAGAAGCCCAGATCGCTGCCGCCGACCTTGATGCCCGAAAGCAGCGGGCGCAGCAGGATGCCGAAGCCGAATGAAACAACAGCCCAGATCACCAGGCTGACTAGAATGATGCGCACGTTCGCCGCCCAATAGCCCTTATCGGCTTCGGCGGTTTTTGCCGCATTTGTGGAATGGTCCGCCATCGCGGCTCCTCCTTTTTCCTCCATGTCTGCCTTGCGGGGGTGCATGGCAGACCTCCTCCGTTTGCCTGCTGCCGGGGGTGCGGCGCAGGCATGACTCCTCCGGTCTGCCAGGGCAGGTCCGATGGGCATTCCAATGTCCGGGGACGGGGTCCTGCCGGGTCAGGGCAGGCCCCGTTTCTTGGTTGTTAGCTGGTGGCCTTGGTCACAATGGCCGCCATGTCCCGGGCGATGTCGTCGATACCGCCCATGGCATCTGTGGTCTGCAGCACACCCTTGCTGCCGTAGTAGGCGATCAGCGGCGCGGTCTGCGCGTGATAAGCCTCCAGCCGGCTGGCAACGGTTTCTGCGTTATCGTCGGCGCGGCGCTTCATCTCGGTGCCGCCGCATTTGTCGCATTTGCCTGCCTCGGCAGGCTGTTTGAAGCTGTCGTGGTAGCCCTCGCCGCAGCCGCCGCAGGTGTAACGGCCGGAAATCCGCTCGACCATCGCCGCGTCGTCCACCTCGAGGCTGATCGCGGCGTTGATCTTTTGACCAGTTTCCGCCAGCAGGCCGTCCAGCGCCTCGGCCTGCACGGTGGTGCGGGGGAAGCCGTCGAGGATCACGCCCTTGGCGCAGTCCGGCTCTGCCAGCCGGTCGCGCAGGATGTTGATCACGATCTCGTCGCTGACCAGCTGGCCTGCTTCCATCACCGCCTTGGCCGCAAGGCCTGCAGGGGTGCCGGCGGCAACCGCCTCGCGCAGCAGGTCGCCGGTCGAGAGCTGCACATAGCCGAACTTCTCTTCCAGCATCCGTGCCTGGGTACCCTTGCCGGCGCCAGGCGGGCCAAGCAGGATCAGAACGGCGGGGCGGGTCATTGTGTCCGTCGTCATCGCTCAATCACCCCTTGTTCGCACGGTTTTCGATCAGGTCCTCGACCACCGACGGATCGGCCAGCGTCGAGGTGTCGCCCAGGGAGCCGAAGTCGTTCTCGGCGATCTTGCGCAGGATGCGGCGCATGATCTTGCCGGAGCGGGTTTTCGGCAGGCCCGGCGCCCACTGGATCACGTCCGGCGAGGCAATCGGGCCGATCTCGGTGCGGACCCACTGGCGCAGCTCCTTCAGCAGCTCATCCGACGGCTCCCGGTCGTTCATCAGGGTCACGTAGCAATAGATGCCCTGGCCCTTGATCTCATGCGGGTAGCCGACCACGGCGGCCTCGGCCACGGCGGCATGGGCCACCAGCGCGCTTTCGACCTCAGCCGTGCCCATGCGGTGGCCGGAGACGTTGATCACGTCATCGACGCGGCCAGTGATCCAGTAATCGCCGTCCTCGTCGCGGCGGCAGCCGTCGCCGGTGAAGTAATAGCCCTTGTAGTCGGAGAAATAGGTTTTCTCGAACCGCTCGTGGTCGCCCCAGACGGTGCGCATCTGGCCCGGCCAGCTGTCCTTGATGCACAGCACGCCTTCGACGCCGTTGCCCTCGATCTCGACGCCGGACTGCGGGTCCAGCACCACCGGCTGGATGCCGAAGAAGGGTTTCATCGCGGCGCCGGGTTTGAGCGTGTGCGCGCCCGGCAGCGGGGTCATCAGATGGCCGCCGGTTTCGGTCTGCCACCAGGTGTCGACGATTGGCACGGCGCCTTTGCCGATCACGTTGTGATACCACTCCCAGGCTTCCGGGTTGATCGGCTCACCCACGGTGCCCAGCACCTTGAGATCGCTCAGATCGCATTTCTCGACCCAGGAATCGCCCTGACCCATCAGTGCGCGCAGCGCGGTGGGGGCGGTGTAGAACTGATTCACCTTGTGCTTTTCGCAGACCTGCCAGAAGCGCGAGGCATCGGGGTAGGTCGGCACGCCTTCGAACATCAGCGTGGTGGCGCCATTGGCCAGCGGGCCGTAGACGATATAGCTGTGGCCGGTTACCCAGCCCACGTCCGCGGTGCACCAGTAGATGTCGCCGTCGTGGTAATCAAAGGTGATCTCATGGGTCATTGCGGCATAGGTCAGGTAGCCGCCGGTGGTGTGCACCACGCCCTTGGGCTGGCCGGTGGAGCCGGAGGTGTAAAGGATGAACAGCGGGTCTTCGGCGTTCATCTCTGCCGGGGCACAGTAGTCATCCGCTTCCAGCGCCATCTCGTTGTAGTCGTAGTCGCGGCCGTCCACCCAGGTGGTCTGGCCGCCGGTGCGCTTGACCACCAGGCATTTCACGCTGTCCTTGGTGTGCAGCAGGGCAGCGTCGGCGTTTGATTTCAGCGGGGTTTTGCGGCCACCGCGGGGGGCCTCATCCGCGGTGATGATCACCTTGGCGTCGCAGCCGTTGATCCGGGCCGCCAGCGCGTCGGGGGAGAAGCCGGCGAACACGATGGAATGAATGGCGCCGATGCGGGCGCAGGCTAGCATGGCATAGGCCGCTTCGGGGATCATCGGCAGGTAGATCACCACCCGGTCGCCCTTGCGCACGCCCATCGACTCCAGGATGTTGGCCATCCGGCAGGTGCGGCGGTGCAGCTCCTTGTAGGTGATGTGCTGGGCGTCCTCGTTCGGATCATCCGGTTCCCAGATGATCGCGGTCTGGTCGCCGCGGGTGTTCAGATGGCGGTCGATGCAGTTGGCGGAAACGTTCAGGGTGCCGTCGGCAAACCAATTGATCGAAACGTTGCCGAAGTTGTAGTTCACGTCCTTCACCTGGGTGAAGGGCTTGATCCAGTCGATGCGCTTGCCCTGTTCGCCCCAGAACCCTTCCGGATCCTTCAGAGAGGCCTCGTACATCTCCTGGTATTTGGCGGCATTCACATGCGCGCGGGCAACGGTTTCGTCCGACGGCGGATAGACAGCGTCTGCGTGCAGCGCGTTCATTCAGTTTCCTCCCAGAATTTTATTGGCAAGACAAACGACAACGCTGTGCCGTGGCTGTCAAACCGTTTCCTCCTGGGCACTGATAATACTGCAGGCTGAAAATTTGTGAATAACTGACGGGTTTTTAAGCATTTGCTTGTGAACGAATTTCCGGTCGGCTGTAAAATTTGTAAACATATAGGAATTTCCTATCTTCAGAACAGGCAAAAACAAGGACTTGCCTGTAAACGGTTTTACACGGGTTTTGCCGGGGGTTTCAGCCTGCAGGGCGGCGCTGCGGCGCTGTTGGCGAAAACATGCTGCCGCAGCGCTGCGGCATATTGTGCCAGCCTGCGCGCCGGGCCGAATTTCAGCCCCGGTTGCGCGCCGGGCGCGAGTCGCTGCGTAACACTTCGGCCGCAGGGGTTGGCAGGGCGCGGGCAAGCGGCTAGCCTGACCGCCAAGCGCACCTCTCCGGTCCAATGCCGGGGCAAAAAGGGCGCAATCCGGGAGAGTTACATCATGACTAAAATTCTGACTGCCGCCGTGGCGGCTGCCGCTGGCTTTGCAATCGCCGGGGAGGCTGCGGCCACCGAGTGGAACGTGTCCCTGTGGGGCAAGCGCCGCGCCTTTACCGAGCATGTGGAGAAACTGGCCGAGCTGGTCAGCGAGAAAACCGGCGGCGAGTTCACCCTGAACATCAGCTATGGCGGGCTTTCGAAGAACAAGGAAAACCTCGACGGGATTTCCATCGGCGCCTTTGAGATGGCGCAGTTCTGCGCCGGCTACCACCGCGACAAGAACCCCTCGATCACCGTGCTGGAACTGCCGTTCCTGGGGGTGAACACGCTGGAGGAGGAAGTCGCTGTCAGCCACGCCGTCTATGGCCATCCGGCGGTGCAGGCGGATCTGGCGCGTTGGAACGCCAAGCTGCTGATGACCTCGCCGATGCCGCAGTACAACATCGTCGGCACCGGCGAACCGCGTGATGAGCTGGCAGAGTTCAAGGACATGCGGGTGCGCGCCACCGGCGGCATCGGCCAGGCGTTCTCTGCCGTGGGCGCAGTGCCGACCTCGGTGACTGCGACCGAGGCGTACAACGCGATGGAGTCCGGCGTTGTCGACACCGTCGCCTTTGCCCAGCACGCGCATCTCAGCTTTGGCACCATCAACAGGGCCGACTGGTGGACCGCCAACCTGAACCCCGGCACCGTGAACTGCCCGGTGGTGGTGAACACCGATGCCTATGACGCCCTGAGCGATGCCGAGCGCGCCGCACTTGACAGCTCGGTGGATGAGGCGATTGCCCATTACCTGGAGAATTACGGCGCGCTGCTGACCAAGTGGGACGGCGTGCTGGAAGAGAAGGGTGTGCAGAAGGTGATGATCTCCGACGACCAGCTGGCCGAGTTCCGCAAGGTGGCCGCCGACCCGATCCGCGAAAAGTGGATCAAGGACATGAGCGCCCAGGGCCTGCCCGCGCAGGAGCTCTATGACCTGGTGCAGAAAACCCTGAGCGACGTGCGCTCGGGCAGCTGAGCCTGACGCAATAGGAAGGGGCCGGGCAGGATAGCACCGGCCCTTTCTGTCTTTGACGATATGGAAATGACGGGGGCAGGGCATGGCAGGCAGCGCGGCGGTGCTGGAGGATGGCAGCCTGATCAGCAGGCTGGACAGGGGATTGCTGAAGGCGGAGCTGTTGCTGGCGCTGCTGAGCGGCATTGCGGTGTTCTCATTGATGATCCTGGCGGTGGTCTCGGTTGGCGGGCGCAATGCGATCAACGCGCCCTTGCCCGGCTATGTCGACTGGATCGAGCAGATCATGCCGCTAATCGCCTTCATGGGCATTGCCTATGTGCAGCGCGTGGGCGGCCATATCCGCATGGATATCTTCATCGGCGCTTTGCGGGGGCGGGCGCTGTGGCTGTTCGAACTGGTTTCGGTGGTGCTGATCCTCTTGCTGATCCTGGCGCTGGTCTGGGGCAGCTGGTCGCATTTTCTGCGCTCCTTCGACTTTGCCGCGCCGCTGTGGAGCCGCGACAGCTCCATCGACATCGGCCTGCCGATCTGGCCCGCCAAGCTGCTGGCGCCGGTGGCCTTTGCGGTGCTGGCCCTGCGGCTGCTGCTGCAGGTCTGGGGCTACGGGCGGGCGCTGGTGCTGGGGCTGGAAGCTCCGGTGGCGGTGCCGCTGATCCAGAGCGCGGCAGAACAGGCGGCGGCTGAAGCGGAACAGATGCAAGGCCATGACACAAATGGCAGCGGGCAGGGGTAAGGCAGATGGAACCGATTGAAATCGGCCTGTGGGTCACGGGCGGCCTGCTGGCCATGGTGGTCTTGGGGATGCGGGTGGCCTTTGCGGCCGGGCTTGCGGGGCTTGCAGGCCTCATCTGGATCTTCTGGGCCAAGTTCGGCTATGACCCGGCCCGGTTCGGCAAGGCGCTGACCATCGCTGTCAAGACCGCGGGCCAGGTGCCGCATTCCAAGGTCTCCAGCCAGGCGCTCAGCCTCATTCCGACCTTTATCCTGATCGGCTATCTCGCCTATTACGCAGGGCTGACCCGCGCGCTGTTCGTGGCCGCCAAGCGCTGGATCGCCTGGTTGCCGGGCGGGCTGGCGGTCTCCACCGTCTTTGCCACCGCGGGATTTGCCGCGGTGTCGGGGGCCTCCGTGGCGACCTCCGCCGTCTTTGCCCGCATTGCCATCCCGGAGATGCTGGAGATTGGCTATGACAAGCGCTTTGCCGCCGGGGTTGTCGCCGCCGGCGGCACGCTGGCGTCGCTGATCCCGCCCTCGGCCATTCTGGTGATCTACGCCATCATCGTTGAGCAGGACGTGGGCAAGCTGCTGCTGGCAGGCTTCATCCCGGGCGCCTTTTCGGCGGTGATCTATGGCCTGTTGATCGTTGGCATCGCGGTGGTCTTCAAAACCGTCGGCCCGCCGGTCAAGGGCTTCACCTGGGGCCAGCGGTTCGCCGCGCTGCCCGGCGCGCTGCCCATCGTGCTGGTGGTCGTGATCATCATCTGCTTTGTCTACAACCCCTTTGGCGGCGATGCCTGGGGCACCCCGACTGAAGGCGGTGCCATCGGCGCCTTCATCGTCTTCCTCTATGCGTTGAAGGAGGGCATGAAATGGGCGGAGCTGAAATCGGCGCTGCTGGAAACAGCCAAGCTGACGGTGATGATCTTTACCATCATCTGGGGTGTCCTGATCTATGTGCGGTTCCTCGGCTTTGCCGATCTGCCGGGGGCGTTCTCCGACTGGATCACCTCGCTGGAGATGAGCCCGATGCTGATCCTGATCTGCATCCTCTTGGCCTATGCGGTGCTGGGCATGTTCATGGACGCGATCGGCATGCTGCTGTTGACCCTGCCGGTGGTCTACCCGGCGGTGATGGCGCTGAACGGCGGCGAGAGCGTTGCCGCGGCGGACAGCGCCTTTGGCATGAGCGGCACCATGTGCGCGATCTGGTTTGGAATCCTAGTGGTGAAAATGGCCGAGTTCTGCCTGATCACCCCGCCGATCGGGCTGAACTGTTTCGTCGTCGCAGGCGTGCGCCCTGACCTGAGCGTGCAGGACGTGTTCCGCGGCGTGACGCCGTTCTTCATTGCCGATGCGGTGACTATCGCGTTGCTGGTCGCGTTCCCGGGGATTGTTCTCTACCTGCCTTCCTTGGCTGGGTAGCGGCGGGGAGCTGTGCGCTGCGGCTTGGCAGGCGGCGGCGCGTGGCCTATATGGCGCGGCATGACTGATTTCGCCCCCCTGCACCAGGCCGCGCGGTTGAGCGTTGCGCCGATGATGGACTGGACCGACCGGCACTGCCGCTATCTGCACCGGCTCTTGAGCCGGGAGGCGCTGCTATACACTGAGATGGTGACGGCGCCGGCGCTGGTGCGCGGCGGGGCGCTGCATCTGCTGGAGTTCAATCCGCAAGAGCACCCGGTGGCGCTGCAGCTGGGCGGCTCCGATCCGCAGGAGCTGGCGGAGGCCGCGCGGCTGGGCGCGGAGGCAGGCTATGACGAGATAAATCTCAACTGCGGCTGTCCCAGCGACCGGGTGCAATCCGGTGCCTTTGGCGCGGTGCTGATGCAAACGCCGGAACTGGTGGCCGATTGTGTGGCTGCCATGCGCGAAGCGGTGGATGTGGAAGTCACCGTCAAATGCCGTATCGGCGTCGATGAGCAGGAGCCGGAACAGGTGCTGCCGGATTTCCTGGAGAAGATCCGCGCGGCCGGCTGCAAGCGGGTGACCATCCACGCGCGCAAGGCCTGGCTGCAGGGGCTGTCGCCCAAGGAGAACCGGGACATCCCGCCGCTCGATTATGATCTGGTGCACCGGATGAAGGCGGCGTTTCCGGACCTGCATGTCTCGATCAACGGCGGCATTGCCACGCTGGCTGAGGCCAAGGCGCATCTGGCGCGGGGCCTGGACGGGGTGATGGTGGGGCGTGCGGCCTATCACCAGCCCGCCGATGTGCTCTGTGCTGCCGATCCTGAGATTTACGGCACCGGCGCGGTGAGCGATGCGGGCGAGGCGGTGCGGCAGATGCTGCCCTATATCGAGGCGCGTCTCAGCGAAGGCGCCAAGCTGAACCAGATCACCCGGCATATGCTGGGGCTGTTTACGGGCAAGCCCGGGGCGCGGCAGTGGCGGCGGATGCTGTCGGAGGGCGCTTGCCGGGCAGGCGCCGGGCCGGACCTGGTGCTGGAAGCCCTGGCGCAGGTGGAGAGCCGCGCGGCGGCGTGACGCGGCGCCTCACGCGCTAGTGCCTTGTGCAAGCCGGGCACCGCGGCTAACCCTTTGCCGCAGACGCAAAAGACCGAGGTGCCCCTGATGAACGATCCTGCCGTGACCGCTGCCTTGCTGGCGGAGCCTGCGCTGCTGATGCAGATGGCAGGGCTGCTGGTGGTGATTGGCGCTTTTGCGGGCGTGCTGGCAGGGCTGCTGGGCGTCGGCGGCGGCATCGTGCTGGTGCCGGCCTTCTTCTATGCCTTCCAGACGCTGGGCTATGGCGGCGACCAGCTGATGCAGATCTGTCTGGCGACCTCGCTGGCGACAATCATCGTGACCTCGCTGCGCTCTGTCATGAGCCACAACAAGAAGGGCGCGGTGGACTGGGAGATCCTGCGCACCTGGGGGATTGGCATTGCGCTTGGCGCCATTGTCGGCGTGCTGGCGGCCTCCGCCCTGCGCTCCACCGTGCTGCAAGGCGTCTTTGGCGGGTTGGCGCTGGTGATTGGCTGTTATCTGGGGCTGGGCCGGTCCGAGTGGCGGCTGGCTGAAGAAATGCCCAAGGGGACCAAGCGGATGGCGCTGTCGCCGGCCGTCGGGTTCCTGTCGGTGCTGATGGGGATTGGCGGCGGCAGCTTCGGGGTGCCGCTGATGACGCTGCACGGGGTGGCGGTGCACCGGGCGGTGGCGACCGCCGCGGGGTTCGGCGTGATCATTGCGGTTCCTTCTGTTGCGGGCTTTCTGCTGCTCGAGATAGACCCGGCTGCGCGGCCGCCTTTCACCATTGGCGCGGTCAATCTGGTGGCGTTCTTTATCGTGATCGCCATGACGCTGATCACTGCTCCTTATGGCGTGAAGCTGGCCCATGCGATGGATCCGAAACCGCTGAAACGCGTGTTCGGGGCCTTCCTGGTGCTGGTGGCGCTGAACATGCTGCGCAAGGCATTCGGTTACTAAGAGGACGTCATGCTGGAACAGATCGAACAGTTTCAGGACAGGGGCTGGGTGCGCTTTGCCCAAGACCCGCAGGTCGCCGCCTGGGCGGCGGATGCCTTGCACCACGGCATCCGGTCGCTGGACGATCCGGCCTGTGCCGAATGGTTCCAGTGCGAGCGGACCTGGTTCATCGGCGTCGATGCGCTGCCGAATGATGCCTCAGGGCGTTTGCCCGAAGGGCCGCCGCTGGCGGGCGCGCCTGTCGATTTCATCACGCATCACCTCGGGCCCATTCCGGATCTGCACCGGGCGCAGGTGTCCTCGGTCTTTCCCGGCTACCCGCGTCCGCGGCCGGGCGAGGGCGAGGCTGCCTTCCGCTACCGCGTCAAACGCGACGCAGCGCATGTGGACGGGGTCAAGATGTACGGCGAGCACCGCCGCCGCAAGGTGGAGGAGCCGCATGCCTGGGTGCTGGGCATCCCGCTGAATGAAAGCAGCCCCGATGCTTCGCCGCTGGTGATCTGGGAGGGCAGCCACCGGATCATGCGCCGCGCCTTTGCCGCCGCCTTTGAGGGCGTGCCGCAATCGGGCTGGGCGGATGTGGATGTGACCGATGCCTATACCGCCGCCCGCGCCGAAGTGTTCGAGACCTGCCCGCGGATCACCGTGCACGCCAAGCCCGGCGAGTCTTATCTGATGCACCGGCTGTGCCTGCACGGGGTTGCGCCCTGGGGCGAAGGGGCAAGCGCGCCGGAAGAAGGCCGGATGATCGCCTATTTCCGCCCGGAGCTGGCGGATTGGACCATGGGGTGGCTGGCGGAGGGGTAGACACGCCTCCAGACTTTTTAAGTTTTCCCTTTGGCGGGCTTTAGCCAACGCTTCAAGTTGGATGGCGCACAAGCTGATGCCGCGTTTTGCGAATACGGACCAGGCAGGTAGCCTGCAGCCATAAGGTGATAGGTCAGCATTCAGTCCGCATGGGTTTCATTTGGTTGCCGCAGCGTGCGTTGGTCGACAGAAGTTGAATGGAAAGGCCGGGCGCATGGCAGCCTTGCTGTCCTTTCCGTGGCCGGCGTCAGCAAATGGGTTTAAGATTCAGCCGTTAATGAGTGCGCGGGGTGGTTGAAATGATCCAAGTCGAAACTCAAATGGGCGGCTCTCTGATTGAGGTGCGCCTGACCGGAAAAATCCGAGGCGAAGATTACGAAAAGCTGCTTGTGCCCGCGGTGGAAGCCGCGCTGAAGGAGCATGACCGGATCAGGGTGCTGGCAATCCTGGACCAGGGCTTTGGCGGCTATGACCTGTCCGCCGTGTGGGCCGATACCAAGCTGGGACTGGGGCATTGGAGCGGTTTTGACCGCTGCGCTGTGGCGGCGGATCAGGGGTGGGTGCAAACAGCCATCCGCGTGGCGGCGCCGCTGCTGCCGTGCCCGGTGCAAGTCTTTGGCCTTGATGAGGCGGAAGCGGCCCGTCGCTGGCTGCGGGAGTCCCTTGGCACGGTGCACATCATTGATCTGGGCGGGCCTTGCCTGCAGATCAAGCTGATGGGGCAGGTGGACCCCGAAGCCTACCAGCGGGCCGGTGGCGATCTGGATGCAAGGCTGCGGGAGCGGGAGGGGTTCCGCCTCTTGATCGACCTGACGGAGTTTGATGGCTGGCAAGGCCTGTCGGCCATGGCGGCGCATTTCAATCTGGCGCGGACCCATGTGCCGCTGCTGGACCGCGCAGCCGTGGTTGGTGACAAGGCTTGGCAGCACATGGCGCAACGGGTTGCAGCCCGGATTCTGAAGGCGGAAACCCGGTTCTTCCCAAGCGAAGAGATTGAGAATGCAAAAGCCTGGCTGACGACGGGCTAAGACCGAGGGGCGGCGTCAGCCCCGGTTCAGCCGGGCGCCGCGGCCGCCGCGGCGCTTGACCAGTTTGCTGGCGCGGGCGGGCAGGGCGTTCATGATCTCCGCGCGCTCATCATTGGTCATTTTGGACCAGTCGCGGATTTCGTCGATGGAGCGGTAGCAGCCGGTGCAGATGCGGGCCTCGGGGTGGACGACGCAGATCTTGATGCAGGGGGACTGGATCTCGTCCCGTTTCCAAACGTCGTCGCTCATGCCTTCACCCGTTCTTCAAATGCCGCATCCGGTCCAATGCGCCTTGCAAGATATAGGAGGCCGCGACGTGGTCGATAACCTCTGCGCGGCGTTTGCGTGTCGTATCTGCTTCAAGAAGGGCTTTTTCTGCCGCCACGGTGCTGAGGCGCTCGTCCCAGAATGAGATCGGGAGATCGGTCAATTGCATCAGGTTGCGGGCAAAGGCGCGGGTGGACTGGCAGCGCGGGCCCTCGGTGCCGTCCATGTTGCGGGGCAGGCCCAAAAGGATGCCGCTGATGTCGCGCTGCTTGACGATCTCCATGAGGCGCGCGGCGTCTGTTGAGAACTTCTTGCGCTTCACGGTTTCCAGCGGCGTCGCCACTGCGCCGATGCGGTCGGAGACGGCAACACCGATGGTCTTGGTGCCCAGGTCCAGCCCCATCAGCGCGCTCATCGGCGGCAGGGCGGCGGCGAAATCTTCGAACGCGTCGTGGATCATTCGGCGAGTCCGGACTGGGCGGCGATGGTTTCCAGAAGCTCCAGCGAGTCGGCGTCCGCCTCAAAGGCGCCCCGGGCCTCGTCATAGACCGTGCGGGCGCGCTCGGTTTCGCCCAGAACCGAAAGGGCGCCGATCAGGCGGGCCCATTCCTCGGCCGAGCCGCCTTCGGTTGCCAGCCGGTCCGAGAGCCGGGTGACCATGCCGCGGATCATCTCCTGCTGCTCTTCCGGGCTGAGCTCGCTGGCAGAGGACATCTCCTCGGCGCTGGGGCCGGGCAGAGCGGGGGCAGCGCCGCCGCCGGGCATGACGGGCTGGTGCTTGACGCCGGCGCGGAAGGCCATTTCCTCGATCTGGCCCTCGATGCCGATGACCCAGGGCGAACCGGCGGGGCCGTCGCGCAGGGTTTCGGCCCATTCGCGGTAAGCGAGATCCGGGCGGCCGATCTGGCCGAGCATCAGGCCCCAGTAGTAGCGGGCCGGGCCGTGGCTGGGGTCAATTGCGCGGGCCTTTTGCAGGTCGGCCTGCGCCTCCGGCGAGACATAGCCGCCGGCGGCCATGATCTTGAGTTCCGCCAGCTCGGAGAAGTCGTTGGCGTTGACCTTGCCCTCGGCGAGCCGGATGTAGTTGGCCTTGGCCTCATAGGCGGCTTTGAAATTGCCGAGATTTGCCTCGTGCTGCGCCAGCAGCGCCTGGCCGTTGGCATCGTCCTTGCGCTCGCCGGCGGTCTTGCGCAGCTGTTCCACCAGCTTGGTGTAGCCTTCCTCGACCTGCGGCGGTTCCATGGGCTTAACCTCGGCTTCGGCCTCCGCCTGCGAGGGGCGGCTTTCGGCACGCTCGCCAGCCAGGCGGATGCGGTCCTGAAGGCCAAGGTCGCCATAGCCCGGTGCGCCCAGCTGCCAGTAGAGGCCCAGGGTGCCGCCGGTGATCAGCACTGCCGCGGCAACAGCGAAGCCCAGCGACAGGCCGCGCGGCTGGGAGCGGCCGGACTTGCGCTTTTGCAGCTGCGCGTCGGCGGCCAGGATGCGGCGGGAGATCTCGGTGCGGATACGCTCGGCGTCGGTGCCGTTGATGACGCCGCGGGCCAGATCCTTGTCCACTTCGCGCAGCTGCTGGCGGTAGACGCGCAGGTCGTAGGCCGCGGCTGGTTCGCCTTGCTCACGGGCGCGAATGATGATTATTGCCAGCAGCAGCGCTGCCGAAAATGCGATGAGGGCGGTGACTGTCCAGAAAACCATGATGTCTCCGAAGTTTGGTTTTCATCTATATGCGGGGGGCGGCGAACAAAAGAGCCAAACTGCCGCGCCATCCAGAGAGATGCTGCAATGCGTCATTGGGATATGTCGCAATAACGCAGAAACAGGGCGATAAACGGCACTGGTCAGCCATGCGTTTCGGGCATACCCGCTATCAGACACGAACCATCGGATTCGCTCATGAAACGCTATTCAGTCTTTGCTGTTGCGCGGGAAGCCCTGCGCTATCACACCGGATGGGAGCGCGCCTGGCGCTCGCCGGAACCCAAACGCCACTACGATGTCGTCATCGTCGGGGCGGGCGGGCATGGCCTCGCCACTGCCTACTACCTGGGTAAGAACTTCGGCATTACCAATGTCGCAATTATCGAGAAGGGCTGGCTGGGTGGCGGCAATACGGGCCGGAACACCACCATCATCCGCTCGAACTACCTGCAGGATCCCTCGGCTGCGATCTATGAAAAGGCGCGCAGCCTGTATGAGACCATGTCGCAGGACCTGAACTACAACGTGATGTTCAGCCCGCGCGGCGTGATCATGCTGGCCCAGACCGAGCATGAGATCCGCGGCTACAAGCGCACCGCGCATGCCAACCAGCAGCAGGGCGTTCAGACCGAGTGGATCACCCCGGAGCGGGTGAAAGAGATCGTGCCGATCATCAACCTGCACGGCCCCCGCTACCCGGTGCTGGGCGGCCTGTGGCAGGAGCGCGGCGGCACCGCCCGCCACGACGCTGTGGCCTGGGCCTATGCCCGTGCGTGCTCCGACATGGGCATGGACATCATCCAGAAATGCGAAGTCACTGGCGTGCGCACCGAGAACGGCCGCACCGTGGGCGTCGACACCACCAAGGGTCCGATTGACTGCGACAAGATCGGCATGATCGTTGCGGGCAACGCCTCTGTGCTGTCGGAAATGGCGGGTTTCCGTCTGCCGATGGAATCGGTTGCGCTGCAGGCGATGGTATCCGAGCCGATCAAACCCTGCATGGACGTGGTTGTGATGGCCAACACCGTGCACGGCTACATGTCGCAGTCCGACAAGGGCGAGATGGTGATCGGCGGCGGCACCGACGGGTTCAACAACTACACCCAGCGCGGTTCGTTCCACCATATCGAGGAAACCGTCCGCGCCCTGGTCGAAACCTTCCCGATGGTCAGCCGCCTGAAGATGCTGCGCCAGTGGGGCGGCATCGTGGATGTGACCGGCGACCGTTCGCCGATCATCTCCAAGACCCCGGTGCAGAACTGCTTCATCAACTGCGGCTGGGGCACCGGCGGCTTTAAGTCGATCCCGGGTTCGGGCTGGGCGATGGCGGAACTGATGGCCACCGGCCACTCGCCGCTGACCGAGGAGTTCTCGATCAACCGCTTCAAAGAAGGCAAGTTCATCGACGAGAGCGTCGCCGCCGGTGTGGCGCACTAACGCCGCAAAATTCAATACTGTGGAGCAAGCAAAATGCTGATCCTTGAATGCCCCTATTGCGGCGTCAAAGCCGAAGAAACCGAACTGGCCGCGGGCGGCGAAGCGCATCTGAAGCGCTATGGCCCCGGCTCCTCGGATGATGAGTTCCATGACTACCTGTTCATGCGCGAAAACCCCAAAGGCGTTCACTTCGAACGCTGGCGCCATGCCAACGGCTGCGGCAAGTGGTTCCACGCCGCCCGCTGTACCATGACGCTGGAGGTGTTCGGCACCTACACAGCACAGACCAGCGTGCCGACGCAGGAGATCCTGGACAAGATCGCTGCCAAACGCCCGGGCTGGACCTGGCGCGAATTTTCGGACGGTCAGAAATGATCCGCCGCCTGACTGAAACATCCGCTTTTCTCTTGAAAGGTCTGCGCACATGAGCACGCGTCTTGCCAAGCACGGCCGGCTGATCGACCGCTCCAAACAGATCGCCTTCACTTTCAACGGCAAATCCATGAAGGGTTTCGCCGGCGATACGCTCGCATCCGCACTGCTGGCCAACGGCCAGGTGATGATGGGCCGCTCGTTCAAATACCACCGCCCGCGCGGCGTTGTCGCATCCGGCTCGGAAGAGCCCAACGCGCTGATGCAGCTGGGTGTGGGCGACCGTTACGAGCCGAACCAGCGCGCCACCACCACCGAGCTGTTCTCGGGCCTGACCGCGCAGTCGCAGAACCACTGGCCGAGCCTGGAGTTCGACGTTCTGGCGGTGAACAACAAGCTCAGCCGCTTCCTGACCGCCGGCTTCTACTACAAGATGTTCATCCACCCGCGCCCGCTGTGGAAACACGTCTATGAGCCGATCATCCGGAAGTCCGCAGGTCTGGGCGCAGCCCCCGACAAGGAACTGAAGGACGCCGACACTTACGAGCACTTCTACTTCTTCGCGGATGTGCTGGTCATCGGCGGCGGTGTTGCCGGCCTGCAGGCCGCCAAGGCAGCTGCAGCCTCCGGCGCCAAGGTTCTGGTGCTGGAGCAGAACAGCCACTGGGGCGGCCGCGCTCCGGTCGACGGCGGCACCATCGACGGCGAAGCGCCCGAGGTCTGGATCGAAAAGACCCTGGCCGAGCTGCGCGGCATGGACAACGTTACGCTCCGCGACCGCTGCATGGGCTCCGGCGTCTATGACCACGGCTATGCCCTGGGCTATGAGCGCCTGACCGACCACGCGCCGGGCCAGGGCGGCCCGCGCCACCGCCTGTGGCGGATCCGCGCCTCCCAGATCGTCACCGCAACCGGTGCGATCGAACGTCCGCTGTCCTTTGCAGGCAACGATGTGCCGGGCGTGATGCTGGCGGCCTCGATGCGCGACTATGTGGTGAACTGGGGCATCAACCCGGGCCAGAAGGTCGTGGTTGCCACCAACAACGACGATGCCTACCGCACCGCGCTGGTGCTGCATGACGCAGGCGTCGAAGTGGTCCGCGTGGTCGACACCCGCGAAACCGGCGGCGGCGCGCTGATGGAAGCGGTCCGCGAAAAGGGCATCCGGGTCGAACTGGGCCGCGCCATCGCCAAGGTGAAGGACGGCAAATCCGTGACCGAGGTCGCCATCTGCGCCCAGAACGGCGAAGGCGGTGCCCGCGAGACCGTGCAGGCTGACGCGGTTGCCATGTCCGGCGGCTGGTCGCCGGTGGTCCACCTGTGGTCCCACTGCGGCGGCAAGCTGATCTGGGACGAGGTGAACGCCAACTTCCGCCCCGATGCCTCCCGTCCGCCGCTGGGCCACGACGGCAACGGCTTTGTGGTTCCGGCAGGTGCTGCAAACGGCGAGTTTGGCCTGGGCGCGCTGCTGGAAGATGCAGCAGCTGCTGGTGCGAAAGCAGCCGAAGCGGCCGGCTTCCCGGCGAAAACCGTTGCGGCTGCCAAGGGCGAGTCCGAGGCGGAAGCGCAGATGGAAGCGGTCTGGCTGATGCCTGCCAAGGCAGACATCAAGCTGCGCATGAAGTCCTGGCTGGACTACCAGAACGACGTGAAAGTGTCGGACGTGCAGCTGGCGGCCCGCGAAGGCTACGAAAGCGTCGAGCACACCAAGCGTTACACCACGCTGGGTATGGCCACCGACCAGGGCAAACTGTCCAACATCAACGGCCTGGCCATTCTGGCAGACAGCCTGAACTCGGAAATCCCGCAGGTGGGCACCACCACCTTCCGTCCGCCGTACCACCCGATCTCGCTGGGCGCGATCGCTGGCGAGGCACGGGCCGAGATCTTCCAACCGGTGCGCAAGACGCCGATCTACGACTGGTTCGACAAAAATGGCGCGGATTGGGAGCCGGTTGGCCAGTGGCGCCGTCCGTTCTCCATCAACAAACCGGGCGAGGACCGGCATGCCGCAGTGAACCGCGAGGTTAAGAACACCCGCGAGAACCTGGGCCTGCTGGATGCCTCGACCCTGGGCAAGCTGGTGGTCAAGGGCCCCGACGCAGGCAAGTTCCTGGACATGCTGTACACCAACATGATGTCCACGCTGAAGGTCGGCAAATGCCGCTATGGCCTGATGTGCACCGAGAACGGCTTCTTGATGGACGACGGCGTGGTTGCGCGCATCGACGAGGACACCTTCCTGTGTCACACCACCACCGGCGGTGCCGAGCGCATCCACGGCTGGATGGAAGAGTGGCTGCAGACCGAATGGTGGGACATGAAGGTCTATGTCGCCAACGTGACCGAGCAGTATGCCCAGATCGCCGTGGTCGGCCCCAACGCCCGCAAGGTGCTGGAGAAGCTGAACGCGGCCGCTGGCGGCGGCATGGATGTCTCGAAAGAGGCGCTGCCGTTCATGGAATGGCGCGACGGCAAGATCGGCGGGTTTGACGCCCGGGCTTACCGGATCTCCTTCTCGGGCGAACTGTCCTACGAGATCGCGGTTGCGGCCTCCGAAGGTCAGGCGTTCTGGGATGCTCTGATGGAAGCGGGCAAGGAATTCGGCGTCATGCCTTACGGCACCGAGACCCTGCACATCCTGCGGGCCGAGAAGGGCTTCATCATGATCGGCGACGAGACCGATGGCACCGTGATCCCGCAGGATCTGGGGCTGCACTGGGCACTGTCCAAGAAGAAGGAAGACTATCTGGGCAAGCGCGCGCAGCAGCGTTCGCACATGGTCGATCCGGACCGCTGGCAGCTGGTTGGCCTGGAAACGGTCGACGGTTCGGTGCTGCCCGACGGCGCCTATGCGGTGGGTGAAGGCGTCAACGCCAACGGCCAGCGCAACATGATCGGCCGGGTGACCTCGACCTACCACTCCGCAACCCTGGGCCGCGGCATCGCCATGGGCCTGGTCAAGCACGGCCCCAAGCGGATGGGCGAAGTGATCGAGTTCCCGGGCACTGACGGCAAGACCTACAAAGCCAAGATCGTTGACCCGGTCTTCTACGATAAGGATGGAGAGAAGCAGAATGTCTAAGGCTGTTTCCGTACTGAACGGCGCCCGTTTCTCGGGTCTGGCCACCGTCGAGGATGCCGGTCTGCAGGGCATGATCACCCTGCGCGGCGATCTGGGGTCCAAAGCGCTGAAGGCGGCTGTCAAAGCCGCCACCGGCGCCGAGGTTCCGGCACAGGGCTCCATCTCGGTTGCCGAAAACGGCGCCGCGGCCTGGATGTCCCCGGACGAACTGCTGCTGCTGGTTCCCTATGAGGACGCAGTTGCCAAGACCGCAGAAGTGTCTGAGGCGCTGAAGGGCGAGCACGCGCTGGCAGTGAACGTCTCCGACGCCCGTGCCTTCTTCCGCCTGTCGGGCGAAGGCGCGCGCGAGGTGCTGGGCAAGGTGAGCCCGGTGGACTTCGATGCCGCGGCCTTCAAGCCGGGCCAGTTCCGCCGCTCGCGGCTGGCGCAGGTGGCCGGCGCCTTCTGGTTGAACGACGACGGCAGCTTCTGCATCGTCTGCTTCCGCTCGGTCGGCGAGTATGTGTTCAAATTGCTAAGCGCAGCAGGGCATCCGCAAAGTAAAGTGGGTGTTTACTAAAATTTTTGCTCGCTTTCTGCTTGTGACGCCTTTACGCGTCATTTACGGTGCCCTGGAGACCCTCCGGGGCACCTGTTTTTTTAGGCCCCGTTCCTGGTTTCACCTTTTGCATTAAGTGCAAGCGGTTGAATTAAGGCTGTTTCCTGCGGGGGAGGTAGTGCTGTGAAGTTGTTTCAGGGAGCGGCTGATGAGTTTGCCGAAATGCGGAGCCTTGGCTTTTGTTTTTATGGTCGCCGGGGCCGCGGCCCTGGCCGGGACCACCTTTCACTGCAGCTTGAAACCAATTTCCGGCTCGGCCTGGATTCCCAGCCGGATCACCCTGCATTTCTCTGATGACTTCCGCACCGCGCAGGTCACCGACCTAACGTTTGGCGTGGCGGTGCCGGCCAAGGTCGTGCAGCACAGCAAGACTTCCTACGCGCTGAGCTGGGCACTGACGGGCCTGGCCGTTTATTCCGAACCGGGAATAGCGCGACCGCGTTTCCGCGCTGTGCTGAACACGGCGAACCAGAAGATGAGCCTGCAAGCGGCCAAGAAAGGCGGCAATGCAAAACTGCCGCGCGGCAGGGGGTTTTGCGAAACGGAGAACAGCCTGTCGCTGCTGGCGCAGAACGAGGGAGATCTGCCGCAGCCAGCTGAATGGTGACAGCCTAACCGTTTGCCAGAAATGTCTCGGTATCACCGCCGTTTGGGTTCCTGTGTCCAAGTTCTAATCGTTAGTCTCTCCTTCGATGTGGTTGCACATGATTGCTTATCCGGGAGGTTGAATTTTTTCTCTCGCAGAAATTGAAGTCGCTGGCGGGTTCAAGTTAGAGCGGCAAGAAACTACTTAACAGAGTTTGGAACAATGAACATAAATCGACGGTCGGCAGCACTGGCATTTTGCGGTGCCGCTATCCTTTCTTTGCCTAATGCCGCCTTTGCTGCGCAGCCCGTTCAGAAGTATTTGTGCGATATTAGAACGTATGGGCAAGGTGGCTGGGTTCCGGAGGAAACGCTTCTGACGTTTCTCGATGATGGTAAGACGGTCGAAGTACTGGACCCTTTTATCTGGCATGTGGAAAGAGAGGCAGTTGTTACCAGCTACAAGGCGCTGAAGAATGGTAAGAAGCGCTTCAGCTGGGACATGACCTTGCCGGCACAAAGCGGCGTGAAATACCAGGCGACCTACCGGATTGATTTTACAGAAGCTGACCTTTCTGGTCGGATCAAGGCCAATATTTCAGGTATCCGAAACGGCCGTATGGGCGGCTTATTGAAATGCCGAAAGGAGCCTGAATAAACGTTAGGAACAGGGGGAGAGCAGGCCTGGCCCTGATGATGCACAGACCCGTGCGGCCTGACTAGGAACTTATCGGCGGCTGCCTGGTTTTCTACACACATACCTTGCGCGGAAATGCGGCGGTGGCCTCTTGACCTGATAGTGCGCACACCGCATGTATCTGCGCAGGAACGCAAACTTATTTCACAGGGGGCCCAGATGGCTTTTGAACTTCCCGATCTTCCTTATGCACATGACGCGCTGGCCGGCAAAGGCATGTCGGCTGAAACCCTGGAATACCACCACGACCTGCACCACAAGGCCTATGTCGACAACGGCAACAAGCTGATCGCCGGCACCGAGTGGGACGGCAAGTCGCTGGAAGAGATCATCAAGGGCACCTACGACGCGAGCGCAGTGGCCCAGAACGGCATCTTCAACAACATCTCCCAGCTGTGGAACCACAACCAGTTCTGGGAAATGATGGGTCCGGGCGAAAGCAAGATGCCGGGCGAGCTGGAAAAGGCGCTGGTGGACAGCTTCGGTTCCGTCGAAAAGTTCAAGGAAGAGTTCTCTGCCGCGGGCGCCGGCCAGTTCGGCTCCGGCTGGGCCTGGCTGGTCAAGGACACCGACGGCGGCCTGAAAGTCACCAAGACCGAGAACGGCGTGAACCCGCTGTGCTTCGGCCAGACCGCACTGCTGGGCTGCGACGTGTGGGAGCACTCCTACTACATCGACTTCCGCAACAAGCGTCCGGCCTACCTTTCGAACTTCCTCGACAACCTGGTGAACTGGGAAAACGTCGCCTCGCGCATGTAAGGCGAGAGCCGCATACTGGCTTGCACAGGCCCGCCGGAGATTTCCGGCGGGCTTTTTCGTGCGGCACGAATGCCGTTCTGCCGCGTTTCGCACGGAACGCCGGGCGGGATTCTGGCGTTGGTTCTATGTACGAAAGGAGGACCACCATGGCTGAACGCAAGAGGTCCAAGGACGGACACCGCGAAACCAAGGACATTCTGGGCGAGGAGGGCAGTGCCGCACACGGCGGGCGCACCGGCGGCAGACTGGCGCGGGAGATTGGCAGCGAGGACGAGGAAAAACGCGCCAAGGAACGCCCGGCAGGTGCCACCCGAGTTCGAAAATCCAATGAGCAGGAGGAGAAGTGATGACCCGGCTTTCCCACGGCACCTATGTCCTGGTGGCTGACAGCGAAAAGGCGCTGTTTCTGGAGAACACCGTCGACGGGGACGACCCGTATCTGCAGGTGCGCCGCAAGGATGAGCAGGACAACCCGCCGGACCGGGAGCAGTCCGCCAACCGGCCAGGGCGGTTCAACGACGGCCCCAGCGTCCACCGCTCCGCCGTGGACGACACCGACTGGCACCAATTGGCCAAGGAGCGGTTTGCCAAGGACTTGTCGGACAAACTGTATGAGATGGCCCATCGCGGTGAATTCGAGAAGCTGGTTCTGGTCGCCGCACCGGAGGTCCTGGGGGAACTGCGCAAGAACCTTCACAAGGAAGTCTCCGACCGCGTGATCGCGGAGATCAGCAAGAACCTGACCGGTCACGAAATCACCAGGATCGAAGAATTGGTCAAAGACGCGCTGCGTCACGGCTGACCAGGGTTGACCTGCGCTTCTGCCCGGTGTCTGTGAGACGAAAGCCGGGCAGGAGCATGTTATGGGCGAGGCACAAAAAGGCGTTCTGGCACTTTGTGCCTCCTGCACCGTCTGGGGGCTTTCCGGCATATATTACAAGGCGCTGTCGCATGTGCCGCCGGAGCAGGTTCTGTCGCACCGGGCGCTGTGGTCATTCGTGTTTTTTGCCATAGTGCTGTTGTGCCAGGGCCGCATCGCCGAGCTGGGGGCGGCGCTTTCCACACGCCGCAGCGCGCTCTTGCTAGCGTTTGCCTCGGCGATGATTTCGCTCAACTGGTTCATCTTCATTTCGGCTGTTCAACTGGGCTATGCAACTGAGGCAAGCCTTGGCTATTACGTCTTTCCGCTGCTGAGCGTGCTGCTGGGACGGCTCGCCTTTGGCGAGCGGCTGGCAGCGGCGCAGGGCGTGGCGGTATGCCTGGCAGGCCTTGCCGTGGCGGTGCTGTCGTTCGGGCTGGGGGCCGCGCCCTGGATTCCGCTGGCGCTGAGCTTCAGCTTCGCGCTTTACGGTGTTGTTAAGAAACAATTGCCGCTGGGACCGGTGGTTTCCGTCACGGCCGAGGTTGCGCTGCTGTTGCCGGTTGCGCTGACGATCATCTGGATGACCGGCGGCGCCGGTTTCCTGGGCGGCGCTGGCGATGCGCTGATGCTGATGTTTTCCGGCATCCTGACCGGCCTGCCGCTGATCCTGTTCGCCTACTCCGCCCGCAGGGTGCGGCTGGGCACCGTGGGCGTGCTGCAATACCTGAACCCGACGCTGCAGTTCCTGGTGGCGGTGCTGGTCTTTGCCGAGCCATTCACCCCCTGGCACGGCACCGCCTTTGCGCTGATCTGGAGCGCGGTTGCGGTGTTTTCCTACTCGGCGCTGCGTCAGGAACGGGCATCGCGCAGGGCGGCGATGGCGGCCACCGGCGTGTCGGCCCAGATCAGGTAATCCGCGGTTTCCTGATTGGCAAAGCCCTGGCTCACCACATGGTCCAGCAGGTCACGCAGCTTGTCCCAGTAGCCTTCGGTGTTGAGGATCACAATCGGATTGGAATGCAGCCCCAGCTGGCGCCAGGTCAGCGCCTCGAACAGTTCATCCAGCGATCCGGCGCCGCCGGGCAGCACAACCACTGCATCGGCGTTCCACAGCATCACCTTCTTGCGTTCGTGCATGGTTTCCGTAACCACATAGGTGGTGAGGTCGGATTTCCCCACCTCGCGCCGCTCCAGGTGGCTGGGGATCACCCCGAAGGTTTCGCCGCCGGCCTTTTGCGCGGCGCGGGCAACTTCGCCCATCAGCCCGACATCGCCTGCGCCGTAAACCAGCCGCATCCCGTTTTCCGCCAGCGCGGTGCCGAAGGCGCGCGCCGCCTCGGCATAGGCGGGCAGCACCCCGGCGCGGGATCCGCAGTAGACACAGACGGATTTGATGCTCATCGGCCAGCCTTTCCGTGGAATATCAAGGTGAAAACCAATTGGTGTTTTGACCCGTGATAGCGGGGTTGTTAGATTCCCTCAACTAAGCGGAAGGTCACATTCCGCAAATGCCGAAGGGAATGAAATGGCGGAAGCATCTGGAAGCGGGGGCCTTGGGGCCCTCACACTTGGCGGTATTGCCGGCGTGGCCGTGGTCGTGGGCGGCGTGGTGCTGTACCAGCTCGGGGTGTTTGGCACGGTCGCGCCCGAAGGCGCGGTGGTGAGCGAAGAGACGGCCGGGCAGGCGGCAAACAGCAACAGCGCGTTTTCCGGAGAAGGCGGGGAGTCCGGCCAGCCGCTGCAAAACCGCGCAGCCCGGGACGCCGGAAATGAACAGGCTGAAACGGCGGACGCCGGACAGCAGGAGGACGCTGCGGCTCCGGAAACGACTGCCGGTGGGGAAGCTGCGGCTGAAGATCAAAGTCAGGCTGTAACTGCAGAAAATAAAACAGAAGTAACCGTTGAAGATACGGCCTCCGGCGGTACCGCCTCGGTAGATCAGGAAGCAGGGGAAGGCACTGAGCTGGCGGCCCTGGAAGCACCTGCGGATGCGGCAGCGGAGCCGCAGCCGGAAGCCGAAGCGCCGAAAGAGGATATTTTTGTTCTGCAGGCGCCGGAGCTGGATCTGGTCCGTGTGGACAGCGATGGCGCCGCAGTGATTGCCGGCCGGGCGCAAGAGGGCGTGCAGATCACTGTGCTGCTGGACGGCGAAGTGCTGGAGCAGCTGGAGGTGCCTGCCGGGGGTGAATTCGTTTCGCTGACGTCGATTGCGCCCAGTGCGGATGCCCGGGTGGTGTCATTGCTGGCAGAGCATGACGGTGAACAGAGCGCATCCGGCGCGTCCTTCATCCTGGCGCCGGTCAGCCCGGTCGCCGCCGCGCCGGCGCAGAAGGCTGAAGAAATTGCAGAGGGGGCAGAGGACCAGGTTGCTGCACTTCCTGCCGGCGAGGCGCAGGAGGCCGCTCAGACGCAGGCGGATGCCTCTGCGCCCGAGCCGGATGCTGCCGGCGGGGCAGTGCAGGCAGCAGATGCCGTTCAAGGAACGCAGGTTGAGGAAATAACCGCGGCTGCTGAGCCTGCGGCTGAAGACCCGGCGCCTGCCGCGGAGCCTGCCGCGCCGCAGCCGCAAGGCCAGGCCGTTGCGGTGCTCCGGGCCGATCAGGACGGGATCGAGGTGGTGCAGCCTGCTGTGCCTTCCGACCCGGAGCTGAGCGAAGAGGTGGCACTGGATTCCATCAGCTACAATGGCTCCGGCGGGGTGGACCTGTCAGGCCGGGCGCGCCCGCAATCGCGGGTGCGGATCTATGTCGACAACCGGCCGGTGGCCGAACTGGACGCCGCCCAGGACGGCCGCTGGAGCGGGCGGCTGGCGGACGTGGCGCCGGGTGTCTACACCCTGCGGCTGGATGAGATCGAACCGGCCTCCGGCAGGGTGGTGAGCCGCCTGGAAACCCCGTTCAAGCGCGAAGCGCCGGAACTGCTGCCCAAGCCGGAGCGTGATGCGGACCCGGATCAGCCGGTGCCGCTGGTGCGGGCGGTGACCGTGCAGAAGGGCGATACGCTCTGGGCAATCTCGCAGGACAAATACGGCAGCGGGTTCCTGTATGTGCGGGTGTTCGAAGCCAACAGGGGCGCAATCCGCAACCCGGACCTGATCTATCCGGGGCAGGTCTTCACCATCCCCGAATGACCATGGAAAACGCGCCCTTGCGGCGCGTTTTTTCTGCGCACCCCTCGCAAAACCGTGAACAGGTGAATATCTGGAGGTGTCTAGCCAGGAACCGCCATGACCCAGACAGATCAGGCCGCTGCGCCGACGCAAGCAGATATCGCCCAGGACGAACGCCGCTCCGGCCTGCGCACGCTGCGCAAGGTTGGCCCGTATCTGTGGCCCGAGGGAAACCGCGGGGTGAAAGCCCGGGTGGTGCTGGCATTGGCGGTGCTGGTGCTGGCCAAGCTGATCGCGGTCTATACACCGATGCTCTACAAGGGCGCGGTCGACAGCCTGGCGGGCGAGGGCGTGCCGCCGCTGGCGCTTGGCGCTGTGGGGCTGACGGTGGCCTACGGCATGGCGCGGATCCTCACCACCGGGTTCCAGCAGCTGCGTGATGCGATCTTTGCCCCCGTCGGGCAGCGGGCGCTGCGGCGGCTGGCGCTGGAGACCTTCACCCATATCCACCGCCTGTCGATGCGCTATCACATCACCCGCAAGACAGGCGGTCTCAGCCGTATCATCGAGCGCGGGGTGAAGGGGGTCGAATTCCTGCTGCGTTTCATGCTGTTCTCGATCGGGCCGCTGATCCTGGAGCTGACGCTGGTCGCGGTGATCCTGACGGTGCTGTTCGACGCCTGGTACCTGGTTGTCGTTGCGGTCACCATCGGGCTTTACGTCTGGTTCACCTTTGCGGTCACCGAATGGCGGGTGAAGCTGCGCCGGGAGATGAACAAGCAGGACACCGATGCCAACCAGAAGGCCATCGACAGCCTGCTGAACTTCGAAACCGTCAAGTATTTCGTTGCCGAGGAGCGCGAGGCGGAACGCTATGACGGCGCCATGCGGGGCTATGCGCAGGCGGCGCTCAAGACCGCCTATTCGCTGGCGGCGCTGAATTTCGGCCAGAGCGTGATCATCACCGCGGGTTTGGTCGGGGTGATGGTGATGGCCGCCATCGGGGTAGAGCAGGGCAATCTGACCGTCGGCGACTTTGTCATGGTTAATGCCTACATGATCCAGATCACCGTGCCCTTGAACTTCCTGGGCACTGTCTACCGCGAAATCCGCCAGAGCCTGGTCGACATGGGAGAGATGTTCGACCTGCTCGAACAGCCCGCCGATGTAAGCGACAGGCCGGGCGCAGGGGAGCTGCAAGTCAATGGCGGCCGAATCACGCTGGAGAATGTGCGGTTCTCATACGATGCGGGGCGCGAGATCCTGAAGGGCATCTCGCTGGAGGCGGAGCCGGGCCAGACCGTGGCCATCGTCGGCTCCACCGGGTCAGGAAAATCGACCATCGGGCGGCTCTTGTTCCGGTTCTACGACGTGACCGGCGGGGCGCTGAAGATCGACGGCCAGGACGTGCGCGGCGTAACCCAGCAAAGCCTGCATCACGCCATCGGCGTGGTGCCGCAGGACACCGTGCTGTTCAACGACACCATCCGCTACAACATCGCCTATGGCCGCGACGGGGCCACGCAGGAAGAGGTGGAGCAGGCGGCCCGCGATGCCCAGATCCATGACTTCATCATGGCGCTGCCCGAAGGCTATGACACCCAGGTGGGTGAGCGCGGGCTGAAACTTTCGGGGGGCGAGAAGCAGCGGGTGGGGATTGCCCGGACGCTGTTGAAGAACCCACCGGTGCTCTTGCTGGATGAGGCGACCTCGGCGCTGGACACCGACACCGAACAGGAAATCAAGGAGGCACTGGCGCGGGCCGGGCAGGGGCGCACGGTGATCACCATCGCGCACCGGCTGTCGACCATTGCCGAGGCCGACCGGATCGTGGTGCTGGAGCAGGGCGAGATTGCCGAGACCGGCACCCATGAGGAGCTGCTGGCCAAGGACGGCCGTTATGCCCGGCTGTGGCAGCGCCAGCAGGCGGATCAGGACGCAGCCTGATCAGCCCAACAGAAAAGGCCGGCCACAGCGGGCCGGCCTTTGGTTCATTGGTACGGGGCAGGGTTCAGAAATCCTGCCAGGCGCCGCCGTTGGCGGCCTTGGCGGCCAGCGGCACGGCGATTGCAGGCTCGATACCCGGTCCATGCGCACTGGGTGCCGGAGGTTGCACGGCGCGGGGCGGACGGGGCGCGGAGGCCTGGCTGCCGGAGATTTTGAATTCTCCCATCAGCTCCGCCAGCTTGCCGGCGTCGGAATGCAGCATATGCCCGGCGGCGGTCGCCTGTTCCACCATGGCGGCGTTCTGCTGTGTGACCTGATCCAGCTGCGTGACCCCGGTGTTGATCTCGCTCAGGCCGGTGGATTGCTCTGCCGCGCCGCTGGCGATGTCGGACACCAGCTTGGAGATGTGATTGACGCGGCCGACGATGCTCGCCAGCGCCTCGCCGGTTTCGCCAACCAGGTCGACGCCCTGGCTCACCTGCTTGGAGCTGTCGCCGATCAGCGCCTTGATCTCTGTCGCGGCATCGGCAGAGCGCTGTGCCAGGGCGCGCACCTCGCTGGCGACAACGGCAAAGCCTTTGCCGGCCTCGCCGGCGCGGGCGGCCTCCACCCCGGCGTTCAGCGCCAGCAGGTTGGTCTGGAAGGCGATGTCGTCAATCACGCCGATGATCTGCGAAATCTTGTTGGACGACTGTTCAATCCCGTTCATGGCTGCCACCGCCTTGCGCACCACTTCGCCGCTGGTTTCGGCTTCCTGGCGGGCTTCTTCCATGGTTTGCTCAACGTTATGCGCGCCTTCGGCAGCGGACCGCACCGAGGCCGTCAGCTGTTCCAACGCGGCGGCGGTTTCTTCCAGCGTGGCGGCCTGGCTTTCGGTGCGGTTTGACAGATCGTCAGAGGCCTGGCTGATCTCGGTCGCACCGTTGTGGATGCTGCCGGCGGCCGAGATTACCTGCTCGATGGTGTCTTTCAGCGTCTGGACGGTGGCATTGAAGCTTTGGCGCAGCTCCTCGTATTCCTCGGGGAAGGCCTCTTCGATGGTGCAGTCCAGATCGCGCTGCGACAGCCGGGCCAGCTGCGCGTCCAGCTTGCCCACCACGGCACCGCGGTCGGCAATCCGGTTCGCTTCAATCGCAGCCAGCTTCTCCTCGGCCTCTTCCAGCGCAGCGCGGGTCTGTTCCATCGCCCGGCTGAGGTGCCCGATTTCCGCCTTGGAGTCGAGATTTGCCGGTTTGAAGCTGAATTCCTTGCGGGCCAGTTTTTCCAGATCCGCCTGCAGGGCGCCGAACTGGCGGGTGAAGGCGGTGATCAGGCGCAGCCCGATGGCGGCGCTGACGGCGAGAGACAGGACAACTGCTGACAGAGTGATGATCAGCGCCTGCTGTGCCTGGGCCTGCTCTTTGGCGGCCAGGCCGGTCATCGCGTCCGTCACGGTGATTTCCGCATCCCGCAGCGAACTGACCCACTGGGTTGCCCGGCCGAACCAGTCCGCGGCCTGGTATTCCGGCGCGGGATCGCCGGGGCGGGTTTCCAGAACCTGCTTGCGGATGGCGGGCAGCCCTGTGGGGGTCAGCCCCTTGCGCAGGTCCAGTCCAGGCTGCATCTGTGTGAAAGAAAGACCGGCAATGTCCAGCAGCTGATCTTCGATGGCGCCGGTGCGGGCAAACCAGCCGAAGATGTTCTGGCTGAAGCTGCCCTGGCCAAATCCCGTGGCGCCTGCGGCGCGCTGCTGGCCCGCGGCTTCCTTGGCGTAGGCGAGGCTTACGAGGCCTGAACTGAGCTGGGCGAGTTCGGCGTTCTTCTGATGCAGGAGCCGGGTGCTGACGTCCTCCAGGATACTGGCGATCGCGCCTGAATACCGGGCACCCATCTGGCCGGGCTTTAACTCAAGACCGCTGACCAGGCCGCGCGTGGCAGCCAGCTGATCCAGATGTGCCAGGGCGCCTGCCGCGGCAGGGGGCACCTCAGCGATGGCCGCGTCGACCTTTGCCCTTTCACCGTCGAGTTCCGCCGCGCCGGAAGCGCCGCCGGAAGACAGGAACACGGCGGACAGTCCGCGTTCGACCTGCAAGTGGTGGACCACCTTGGTCAAGGCAACGGAAGCCGCCGTTTCCGCCTGCGTTATCTTTGCATCTTTATACCGGTCCCAGTCATCCAGGGCCTTGAGACCGCCAATGCCCGACAGGGCTACGAAGGGGATCGCGATCAGAGTGAGGATTTGCGATCTTAGTGACATGATATTTTTCCCAACCAGAGAACACGTATAGCGGGATGTTTTCCGCTATCATCTCCCCTTTGCATGCAAGAAATAACATTCTGTGAACGCTGCCGGGCTTGGGCCGGCAGCGTCCGGAGGGGGCAAAAACCGGGCCGCGCCGGATGCGTCAGTTTCTCAGGGCCTCTGCCGCTTTTGGGGGAAAAGATGAGTGAATCCTGCCAGTATTTAATTTTTCGAAATTCGAGTGGTGGACTGAAAAGACAAATAAAAACAATGAGTAATGCGCTAAAGTTGCGTGCGGGTCGGGAAGGGGGTGCCGAGGGCGGTAAACCTAAAATGCGATGGATTAAACCGCGCAAAAACCGCTGCCTGCTCGGCGCAGCGGGGCTGCGTCCGGCCGGCCGGTTGGTATCCGAACCAGAACTTCCGGCAAGAAAGGCGCAGGACTGCTGCGTGCGGATGGGCAGCAGAGGAAAACGCCGATTGCATTCCCATTGCAAGGCAGAGCGCGATACTTGTAGTACGCCCGCTCAGGGGCGTAGCGGCATTGGCGCCGGCTGGCCCGCACATAAGGATAAGACTATGAAAACCATTTTCACCGCCGCCGCTGCTGCAGTTGCATTGCTGGCTGTTCAGGCACCGGCTTTTGCAGAGGATCTCGAGTTCCTGCTGGTCAATGAAAGCAGCGCCAATCTGGTTGAATTCAATGTGTCGCCTGCCTCTTCCGGGAATTGGGAAGAGAACCTGCTGGATGGCGGTGTTCTGGAATCCGGATATGAGGTCGGCGTGCTGATTGCGGACGGCGCAACCACCTGCGTCTATGACATCCGCGGCGGCTTTGCCGACGGTTCTGAGGCAGAGGACTACGGGCTCGACCTGTGTGAGCTGGGCGAATACTCTTTTATCGACTGATCCTGCAGGCCGCCGGGTGATCCGGCCAGCCGCAAAGAAAAAGCCCCGCCAATGCGGGGCTTTTTTGTTGGCCGGCCTATTCTGCGGCACGCAGCCTGCCGCGCGGGGCGGGCGGTTGCGGCTCGTCCTCATCGGCTTCGGTTTCACCGCTCTCCGGCGTCTCGTCTTCGACCCATTGGATTTCGGTGGTCGGCAGCTGCCGCGCTTTCTTGAACAGCTTGGAATCCTGCGCGATGCGGCTGGAGCGGCCGCGGGTGATCCGCGACAGCATCCGGCCCAGGGCCCGCATGTAGGTGGAGAACCAGACCCGGATCGACAAGAGCGAGGGTGTCACCACCAGGGTCAGCACGGTGGCGATGCCCAGGCCAAAGACCACGGCGGTTGCCAGCTGTTTCCACCACAGCGCGGTGGGGCTGTCGATGGAGTAGCCGCCGTTGATGAAGTCCAGGCTGACGCCGAACATCATCGGGGTGAGGCCGGCCATCGTGGTGATGGTGGTCAGCAGCACCGGGCGGATACGCGCCTCGGCGGTGCGGATGATCGCCTCGATCCGCGGCATCTGTTGGCTGAACTCCTGATAGGTGTCGATCAGCACGATGTTGTTGTTCACCACGATGCCCGCCAGCGCCACGATGCCGGTGCCGGTCATGATGATCGAGAACGGCTGCTGCATCACCATCATGCCGATCAGCACGCCAGTGGTGGACAGCACCACCGCCAGCAGAACCAGCACCGAGTTGTAGAAACTGTTGAACTGGGCCAGCAGGATGACGAACATCAGCGCCAGCGCGCCGGCAAAGGCCTTGGACAGGAAGGCGCCGGATTCCTCCTGCTCCTCCTGGTCGCCGGTCCATTCCCAGCTGATGCTGCGCGGCAGCGGGTCGCTCTCCAGCCATTCGGTGAGGACGGCAATCCGCTCGTTCGGGTTCACCGGGCTGATCTTGGCGCCATTGTCCAGCGCAGCCCGCACCGCGTCAAAGCTCTCGGCGCCGGTGAGCGCGGCCAGCTGCATCACGCGGCCGTTCGGTGCGGTGAGGGTTTCTCCGTTCGCCTCAGTGCCTTCCGGGACTTCCTTCAGCAGGGCGAGGCGGGTCATTTCCCCGCTGTCCGCATCCTCGATCAGCACCTTGTTCAGACCCGGCTCCACGTCGGCCTTGACGTCATAGAAGCGTTCCTGGCCGATGCGGTTGATCTGGGCGAGCTTCGGCACCGGCTGGCGGGTCACGAAGTTCGACAGAGGCACCAGCCCGTCCGAAGTGCGGACCTTGAGATTGTCGAGTGTCGACAGCACCCGGTCCTGTTCCGGCAGACGGACGCGGATCTCGATCTCCTCGTCGGAGCTGTCGACCCGCATGGTATCCAAGAGGATGCCGCGGGTGACCAGCTGCACCATCGCGCCCACGGTCGCCACATCGGCGCCGTAGCGGCCGGCCTTCTCGACATCGACGTTGATCTGCCAGTCGATACCGGGCAGCGGCAAGCTGTCCTCGATCAGGATCAGGCCGGGTGTGTTTTCGAACTGCTCCCGCGCGGCAAGGGTCGCGGTTGTCAGATCCTCCCAGCCGTCGCCGCGCAGGCGCAGATGCACCGGCTTGCCGGAGGCGGGGCCTTGCGCCAGAGCGCGGACCTCGACCTCGAAACCGGGCAGCTTGCCGAGAATTGCGTTCAGCTCGTCAATCACGGTGTTGCCGTCGTATTCCTCGGCGATCACCTTCTTCTCAAAGCCGAGGTACTTGCTCAGCAGCCCGCCGAACCAGCCGTTTAGCGGCTCGCTCTCGGTGGGGCGCTCCTCCCACGGGATGATTTCGAACTGGACTTGGCCGATAGTGTCCGGCGGCAGCTGCGCGCCGGAACTGTCGGTGTTGAGGCCGCCGTCGCCGGCAAAGGAGAACACATTGATCACCGCGTGGTGGTCCAGGATGACCTCCTCGGCCGCGCGCACCATCTCGTCCTTTTCCTGCAGCGAAATGTTGCCGCGGGCGCGGATATAGGCGGTGGCCTGTTCCGGTTCCGAGTCGACGAAGAATTCGACGCCGTAGTTGTTTTCGCTGAACATCGAGAAGACGGTCATGATGGCAAAGCCCACGGCGGCAATGGTCACCACCGGCATCACCGGGTTGCCCGCGATGAACTTGATCACATGGCCGAACGGGGTGTGGTGGTAGCCGGGGGCGACTTCCTGCTCCTCGCGCACGGCCTTGACCGAGCTGAGCGTGATCGAGGCCGCAAAGGAGGCAAGGGTAAAGACCAGCCCGCCGAACAACACGCCCGCCATCGGGGCGGTGCCCTCTGCCAGCAGGTAGGAGGGGTTCAGCATCTGCATGGCGCCCGCGAACATGCCCCACATGGAGACCGGCACCAGCACCGCACGCAGCCACCACGGCGCAATCATCCGCAGCGCGCGCGAGGCGCCTTCGAAGGTGCGGCTGATGCGGCCGGTGACGCCGCCCATGACGGGCAGGTAGATCAGCGCCACCACCAGCGAGGCCGACAGCACGAAGATCAGGGTGACCGGCAGCATGCCCATGAATTCACCCGGGACGCCGGGCCAGAACAGCATCGGCAGGAAGGCGCAGAGCGTGGTCGCAGTCGACGACACGATCGGCCAGAACATCCGCTGCGCCGCCTCGACATAGGCGTGCATCGGGCCGGTGCCTTCCTTGATCCGCTTGTCGGCGTATTCCACCACCACGATGGCGCCATCGACCAGCATCCCCACGGCGAGGATCAGGCCGAACATCACGATGTTGGAGATCGAGATGCCCATCAGCGCCAGCAGCGCGAAACACAGAAGGAACGATGTCGGGATCGCAAAACCCACCAGCAGCGCCGCCCGGCTGCCGAGCGCCGACAGAACAACGATCATCACCAGCGCAATGGCGGTCAGGACCGAGCCTTCCAGCTGGCTGACCATGGAGCCCACCACGCGGCTCTGGTCGTTGGAGGTGCCGACCTCGACCGCGGCCTGCAGTTCCGCGGGCCATTTGGACTTGGACACCTCCAGTGTCTCTTTCACCAGGTTCACGGTGTCGATCAGGTTGTAGCCCTTGCGCTTCACCACCTGCAGGGCAACTGTGTCTTCGCCGTTGAAGCGGGCGGTGCCCTCGCGGTCCTCGAAGGTGAAGTTGATCTGTGCCAGCTCGCCCAGCTTGACCACCCGGTCTCCGTTGGTCTTGACCGGCAGCTGGTAGATGTCCTTCACATCGTCAAAGGAGGAAGGGATCTTGACCGAGAACGCGCCCTGGCTGGTTTCGACCTCACCGGCCGCAATCAGCTGGTTGTTGTTCTGCACGACATTGATCAGCTCAAGTGCTGTGACGTTGTAGGCTTCCAGCCGCAAGGGGTCGATCAGCACTTCAACCATTTCGTCGCGGTTGCCGGCGATGCCGGCCTCCAGAACCGCATCCAGTGCCTCAAGGTCGTCCTGCAGGTCCTTGGCGATACGCGCCATTGTCCGTTCCGGCACGGCGCCGGTCAGGTTCACGATGACGATTGGGAATTCGGAAAAGTTGATCTCGGTGATCGAGTATTTCTCGGCGCCTTCCGGGAATTCGGCCTCGGCCTTGTCCATGGCGTCGCGCACGTCGGCCATGATGGCGGTCTTGTCCCAGCCGAATTCGAACTCCAGCGCCACCCCGGCATAGCCTTCGGCGGCGGTGGAGGTCATCTTGTCGAGACCGTCGAGGTCGGCAAGCTCGGTCTCCATCACCTTGACCATCAGGGATTCGGCGTCCTCGGCGGAGATGCCGGGGAAGGGGACAGAGATGAAGAGGGCCGGAATCTCGATGTCCGGCTCGCCCTCCTTGGGCAGCATCGAATAGGCGAAGCCGCCGACAAGCAGCGAAATTGCGATGAAGGCGAGGACCATCCGGGCGCGGCCGGCGGCCCAATCGACGATGCCAATCACTGTTCAGTCTCCCGGTAGGTGGCCGCCACGGCGACGCCTTCGGTCACGAAATCCTGTCCCACCACGATCACATCCGCGGTTTCGGGCAGGCCGCCCAGCCAGACGCCGTCCGCCTCATCCCGCAGAAGCTGCACGGGGTAGAATACCACGGTGCTGTCGGAACCGACAACGCGCACGCCCAGCCGGCCCTCGTTGTTCAGGGTCAGCGCCGATTGCGGCAGCCGGTGCGCCAGCGCGCCGGCCGAGGAAATGGCGATGTCCGCCGTCTGGCCGTCGCGGATGCTGAGATCCGGGTTCGGCACCGTGATCTCCACCTCGAAGGTGCGGGTGGTGGGGTCGGCAGACCGGCTGAGGAAGGTCACCTCGCCCTGGACCTGCTGGCCGGTGGACAGTTCCGCCTGCGCAATGGCACCCAGGGCGACCTTGTTGACCTCGGCCTCCGGCACATAGCCGACCAGCTTGATGGTATTGAGCTGGATCACCGTGCCGCACAGGCTGCCGGGCTGCAGCAGGCTGCCGAGTTCCGCGGTGTCGCTCTCCAGAAGCCCGTCAAACGGCGCGGTGATGGTCAGATGCCCGATTTCCCGTTCCGCGGCCGCCACTGCGGCCTGCGCGGACCGCTCCGCAGCCTCGGCAGCCGCCAGGCGGGTTTCAGAAGCATAACCGCCTTCCGACAGTTTGGCGGCGGCGGTAAGGTTGATCTTGGCTTCCTTCAGCTGCGCCTGCGCCTGCAGCAGCGAGGCGTTGCGGGTGCCGGGATCCAGTTCGCACAGCAGGTCGCCCTTCTTGACATGGGCGCCCTTTCGCAGCGGTTCGGAAATCACGGTCGAGGTGGTTTCGGCCCGCACCTCCACCTGGCGGATGGCCTGGGTCTGGCCGCGCAGGATCACCGCGTTGCCGATGGTGCGCGCCTTGCTTTGAATGGCCACCACGCCGACCCGTGCTTCTTCAGTCTGGGCCAGTTCTTCTCCACTGGCGGGCGCGGCGCCTGCCTCGGCAGCTTCCGACGCATCCTCGCCGCGGGCAAAGGCCATCAGATCGTCGCGCTCGATAACCACCATATAAAGGCTGGCTGTCACCGCCACTGCGGTCAGTATCGGTACAATGCGCATGTCGGGCCTTTCCTGTTCTCTGTCTTTTCCACGTGCACAATACCCTTGTCCGTCGGCCGGCCGGTCCTGTTCACAGCGGAGTCGCGCGTATGTGATAGGCCTGATATAGGATATGTCCATTCTAAACTAAGTGGTTTAGTTCACATTTCTTGCTTTTCTGCCCTGAATGCATGTGTTTCTGGTGCAAACGGGCCACTTGGCTTGGCCTTTGAGCCGGGGTAAGAGGGGCGCGACGCATTCAATACCGGCACCGGCGGAAGCCCGCGCCGCGCATATCAGGGGCTTTTCATGAGCGATACCGACAGCTTTATCGACGAAGTGACCGAAGAGGTCCGCCGCGACCGGCTTTTCCTGATGCTGAAACGCTATGGCTGGATCGGCGGCGTGGCTGTGGCGCTGATCGTCGGCGGCGCAGCGTTCCGCGAATACAGCAAAGCGCAGGAGCAGGCCGCTGCCGAGGCCCTGGGCGACGCGATCACCGCGGCGCTGGAAACCGACGGCAGCGAAAAGCAGGCCGAGGCGCTGGCGGCTGTGTCCGCCGAAGGCGCCGGCGGCGCGGCCATTGCCAAGATGCTGGAAGCGGGCGCATTGGCCGAGGCCGGCAAGACCGCTGAGGCTGTGGCCCGGCTGGAGGCCGTTGCCGTCAATGGCGAGCTGCCGCTGATCTACCGCCATATTGCCAGCTTCAAGGTGCTGGCGCTGCAGACCGGGACGCTCAGCGCCGCGGACCGCCGCCTTCAGTACGAGGCGCTGGCCCAGCCCGGCGCGCCGCTGGCACTGCTGGCATCTGAACAACTGGCGCTGCTGGACGTCGAAGAAGGCAACAGCGAGGCGGCAATTGCCCGTTTGCGGGACATCGTTGCGGACGCAACTGTCAGTGCAGACTTGAAAGACCGCGCGTCTCAGGTGATTGTGGCGCTCGGCGGATCCCTGGACGGGGATGCCGCGCCTGAGGGGTAAGGCGCTCCGCGGATGGGAACTTGCGGAACGATAACGGCAGACAGGGCAGGGCAATGACAATAAACAATACTTTCTCCCGGGCACGGGTTCTTCTTTGCACAACTGCAGCCGCGGCTGTGCTGGCGGCCTGCGCTGAGCCGGAGGTCATCCTGCGCGGCGAGCGCGAGGACATCCGGCCCGACGCCGAAGTGGAGATCGTGAACCAGTCCCGCCCGATTTCCCTGCCGCAGCAGGTTGCCAATGCGAACTGGGAACAGGGCCATGGCGCCGAGGCGGGCCGCACCGCGCACCCGGCGCTGGCCGCCGCGCCGCAGCGCATCTGGTCCGCTTCGATCGGCGCCGGCGACAGCCGCCGCCAGCGGATCACTGCAACCCCGGTTGTCGGCGGCGGGCGCGTCTACACGCTGGACAGTGCCGCGCGGGTTTCCGCGGTTTCGCCGCAGGGCCAGGTCCTGTGGCAAAGCGAACTGATCCCGGCCACCGATGACGAGGGCCAGGCCACCGGCGGCGGTTTGGCCTATAACGACGGCGTTCTCTATATCTCCTCCGGCTTTGGCGTGCTGACGGCGCTGAATGCAGCGGACGGCAGCCAGATCTGGCGGCAGGAACTGGGCGCCACCGGCTCCGGCCAGCCGCGCGTGAGCGGCGGGCTGGTTTATCTGGTTGCGGGCGACGACACCGGCTGGGCGGTAAACGCCAAAGACGGCCGCATTGCCTGGCAGATCGAAGCTTCGCCGTCGCCGGCCAATGTCCTGGGCGCGCCAGCGCCGGTGGTGACAAACGATCTGGCGGTCTTTGCCTTTGGCTCCGGCGACCTGATTGCAACCTTCCGCCGCGGCGGCCTGCGCCGCTGGAGCGCCTCTGTTGCTGGCCAGCGCACCGGCCGGACCCTGTCGCGGATCGGCGATGTGACCGGCGCGCCGGTGGTGTCGGGCGGGCGCCTTTACGCGGGCAACAACTCCGGCCGCACCGTGGCGATCGACCTGGAAACCGGCGACCGGCTGTGGACTGCGCGCGAGGGCGCGGCGGGCACGGCCTGGCCTGCGGGCGGCAGCCTGTTCCAGGTCAGCGATCTGAACCAGCTGCTGCGCCTGGATGCCGGCAGCGGCGAGGTGATATGGGCGGTGGACCTGCCCGGCTACCTCAAGGACAAGCCCAGGAAGCGCGGCCAGATCCACGTCCATCACGGCCCGGTGCTGGCCGGCGGGCAGGTGGTTGTCGCCTCCAGCGACGGGCTGTTGCGTTTCTTCAACCCGCAGGACGGCAGCCTGGCCCGCACGGTGGAGGTGCCCGGCGGTGCGACCACGGCGCCGGTCGTCGCCGGGCGCACGCTGTATGTGGTTTCCACCAAGGGCGATTTGCTGGCCTACCGCTAGGGTCAAGGGCCCTGAAAGTGTTTCCGGGTGGCACAAGCCGCGCGGATGCGCTATGAGCCGCGTCTGAATCGCAGAAAGCTGGTCTGATGTCCTTTACCCTCGCCATTGTGGGCCGTCCCAATGTGGGCAAGTCCACCCTGTTCAACCGCCTTGTGGGCAAGAAGCTGGCCCTGGTCGACGACCAGCCGGGTGTGACGCGCGACCTGCGCGAAGGCGCGGCGCGGCTGGGCGATCTGCGCTTCACAGTGATTGACACCGCGGGTCTGGAGGACGCCACCGACAACTCGCTGGAAGGCCGCATGCGCCGCCTGACCGAGCGGGCGGTGGACATGGCCGACATCTGCCTGTTCATGATCGACGCCCGAACCGGCGTCACCCCGACCGACGAGATCTTTGCCGACATCCTGCGCCGCAAGTCCGCGCACGTGATCCTGGCCGCCAACAAGGCCGAGGGCAATGCCGCCGAGGCCGGCGTGCTGGAAGCCTACGGTCTCGGCCTGGGCGAGCCGCTGCGGCTGTCCGGCGAGCACGGCGAGGGGATGCCCGACCTCTACGGCATCCTGCAGCCGCTGGCGGAGAAATTCGAAGCCGCGGTCGAAGAGCATGCGCCGGTCACCGATGTCGAGGTCTATGAAGAGATCGGCGAGGACGAGGAAGAGATCATTCCGGTCCCGACCGATGCCAAGCCTTTGCAAGTCGCCGTTGTAGGCCGCCCGAACGCCGGTAAATCCACCCTGATCAACAAGATTCTGGGCGAAGAGCGGCTGCTGACCGGGCCTGAGGCCGGGATCACCCGCGATGCGATCTCGCTCAAGATCAACTGGAAAGACACGCCGATGCGGGTGTTCGATACCGCCGGCATGCGCAAGAAGGCCAAGGTGCAGGAGAAGCTGGAGAAGCTCTCTGTCTCCGACGGTCTGCGCGCAGTGAAATTCGCCGAGGTTGTGGTGGTGCTGCTGGATGCCAGCATCCCGTTTGAACAGCAGGACCTGCGGATTGCCGACCTGGCCGAGCGCGAGGGGCGTGCGGTTGTGGTGGCGGTCAACAAATGGGACGCCGAGGAGCACAAGCAGGAAAAGCTGCGCGACCTCAAGGAAGCCTTCGGCCGCCTGCTGCCGCAACTGCGCGGCGCGCCGCTGGTAACAGTGTCCGCCAAGACCGGCAAGGGGCTGGACCGGCTGCATGAGGCGATCATGCGGGCCTATGGCACCTGGAACCGGCGGGTGCCGACCGCGGCGCTGAACCGCTGGCTGGTTGGCATGCTGGAACAGCACCCGCCGCCAGCACCGCAGGGCAAGCGGATCAAGCTGCGCTACATGACCCAGGCCAAGAGCCGACCGCCGGGATTCGTGGTGATGTGCTCGCACCCCGACAAGCTGCCGGAAAGCTATACCCGCTATCTGGTCAACGGGTTGCGCGAGGATTTCGACATGCCCGGCACCCCGATCCGCCTTTATATGCGCGGGCAGGGCGACAAGAACCCCTACAAGGGCAAGCGGGCCAAGAACGCAGGCGCGCTGGAAAAACACCTGAAAAAACGCGGCAGCTGACCGGCCAGGGGCGGATACTCCCGCCCGGCCACGCGGCATTCAGAGAATACCTTGGCCCGTTGGGCCTGGCGCCGCCCCAAGGGGCGGCGCTTTTCTGTAGCGCCCAGCCCTGCCGCCGCAAATCCGGCGGGCTTTTGCCGCGCGGTGCTGACCGCAACGGGCCTATTCCATCAAGAGTGGCAGGGTGGTATCCCTAGGGTTGAGGTGCCTGGCCGCCGCCGCCTTGCCTTTGGCCAGGCCGGAATTATCTGAGGTATATGTTGGGCGGGCTGCGCCTTTCTTCGCATGCCTGTCACATCGCGTATTTATGGAAGAATTCATGGATCTGAGGGCACACACGCGCAAGTTCACCGAAAAAGACAACCGGCTGGCATCGCTCAGCTATTTCGGAACATTTGCGGTTTACTTCCTGTCGCTCTATCTGGCCATCGCCCACGCGGACCGCTGGTATGTGATGCTGCCCGCCGGCGTGGTCTTTGCCTTCGCTGCGGTGCGCCTTTACGTGCTGCAGCATGACACCGGCCACCACTCGCTGTTTGAGACACGCCTGCAGAACGAGATTGCCGGCCATGTGCTGTCTCCCTTCACCTTTGCACCGTTTGAGGTGATGAAGCAGAACCACAACCTGCATCACTCCAATATCGGCAATCTGGAGCACCGAGAGACCGGCGAAATCCACACCATGACGGTGCGGGAATGGAAAGCCGCCGGTTTCTGGGAGCGGCTGGGCTACCGGCTCTACCGCAACCCGTTTGTGCTGGTGCCGCTGGGTTCGGCTTTCACCTATTTCATCCGCTACCGGTGGCCCAAGAACACGGTGCGCTTCGGCGCTGCCGGCGTGGTCCTGCATAATCTGGTGATCGTGGTTATGCTGGGGCTGCTATACTGGGCCGGAGGGATGACCGGTATCTGGGTCTGGCTGGTGTTTTCCTTCCTGGGCGGCATGATCGGAGTGTTTCTTGTCTACCTGCAGCACAATTTCGAAGACACCTACTGGGACCGCCGGCCGGAGCTGAACCCGCAGGTGGCGGCGCTGCAGGGGTCGTCCTGCCTCGACTTCGGCTGGTTCTTCGACATGGCTGTCGCCAACATCACCCTGCATGACATCCACCATTACAACGCGCGCATTCCATCCTACCGGCTGCGGCAGTGCCACTACAGCCTGCCGCCGGAACTGGGGCTGCGCCGGATCAAGTTTCCCGAGGCGGTCCGGGCGCTGACGCTGAAACTGTGGGACGAGGACAAAAAATGCCTGGTGCCCTTTCCGGCCTGAGGTTTTCCTGTAATGATTGCGCGTCAAGTGATTGAAAAGAATGAAGTAAGGAGGCGGTTTTCTGGATGACGGCCATATCACAATTGAACGGCGTGGGGCCGGCACTGGCAAAGACGCTAGAGGAAAACGGTATTCAAACGGTTGAGGAACTGGCGGGGGCCGGAGAGCAGAGGCTGCTCAGCATTCCCGGCGTTGGCACCAGCCGGGCGAACCTGCTGATGGAAGCTGCCAAGGAGCATGTGGCGGCGGATGCGGGTGAAGCGGATACGGGCGAAGAGGAACTGAACGCCAGGCTGGCAGCCGCAGAGGCCGCCCGGCTGGCCGCAGAAGAGAAGGCCGCCAAGGCGCAGGCCAAGGCGAAGAAGGCCAAGCGGCAGGCGGCGCAACTGGCGGAGGAGTTTGCCGAAGCCAAGGTCAAGGCCAAGCGTAAGGCCAAGAAGGTCAAGGCCAAGGCGAAGAAGGCCATCGAGAAGGAAAAGGCCAAAGCCAAGGCCATTCTGGAAGGCAATACCGCTGAAAAGAAGAAAAAGAAGAAGGCGAAGAAGTGACTTCAAGCCTTTGCAGTTAAAAGAAAACCGGCGCAATTGGCGCCGGTTTCTGATTTTTGGGATGCGGTCAGGCTCAGACCAGCTTGCCCTCGGCGGTCAGGGTCAGCTTGCCGCCCAGATAGGGCGCCAGGGCCTCCGGCAGTTTGACTGAGCCATCCGCCTGCTGGCCGTTTTCCAGCACCGCGATCAGGCAGCGGCCGACGGCCAGGCCGGAGCCGTTCAGCGTGTGCACGAACTGCGGCTTGCCGCCATCCGCGGGCTTGAAGCGCGCATTCATCCGGCGGGCCTGGAAATCGCCGCAGACCGAGACCGAAGAGATCTCGCGGTAGGTGTTCTGGCCCGGCACCCAGACTTCGATGTCGTGGGTCTTGCGGGCGCCAAAGCCCATGTCGCCGGTGCACAGCACGATGGTGCGGTAGGGCAGGCCCAGGCGCTCCAGAATGTCCTCTGCGCAGCGGGTCATGCGCTCATGCTCTTCCAGGCTGTTGTCCGGGTGGGTGACCGAGACCATCTCGACCTTTTCGAACTGGTGCTGGCGCAGCATGCCGGCGGTGTCCTTGCCGGCCGAGCCTGCCTCGGAGCGGAAGCACTGGGTGTGCGCCACATAGCGGCGCGGCAGATAGCCTTCCTCGACCACCAGGCCGTTGACGATGTTGGTCAGCGTCACCTCGGCGGTCGGCACCAGCCACCAGCCGTTGGTGGTCTTGTAGCTGTCCTCGCCGAACTTGGGCAGCTGGCCGGTGCCGTACATCATCTCTTCGCGCACCAGCACCGGGGTCCAGGTTTCCGTCAGTCCGTTCTCGTCCACATGGGTGTTGATCATGAACTGCGCCAGCGCCCGGTGGATGCGGGCAACCGCGCCGGACAGCACCACGAAACGGCTGCCCGAGAGCTTGGCCGCAACTTCGAAATCCATGCCCGGTTTCACGCCTTCGATTTCGAAATGCTCCTTGGGCTCGAAGTCGAACGGCTTCGGCTCGCCCCAGCGGCGGATTTCGACGTTGTCGTCCTCATCCTCGCCCAGCGGCACCTCCTCGAACGCCAGGTTCGGGATGGTGGCCAGCATGTCATTCAGCTGCTGGTCCAATTCCTTGGCCTCGGTGTTCATGGCGGCCACTTCGGCCTTCTTCTCGGCCACCAGCGCGCGCAGGCGCTCGAACTCGGCCTCGTCGCCGCGGGCCTTGGCGGCGCCAACTTCTTTGGAGGCCTTGTTCTGCTCGGCCTGCGCGGTCTCGGCCGCCAGGATCTTGGCCCGGCGCGCCTCATCCAGCGCCAGGATCTCGGATGACACGCCCGCATCCCCGCGCCGCGCCACAGCGGCGTCGAATGCGGCAGGATTTTCGCGGATAGCGCGGATGTCATGCATGAGAGTTTCTCCTAGCGTTGCAAGATGGTTTGAATCAGTAGCCCCATCCTATGACGCAAGGGTGAACAAAGGGGAAGGGGGGCGGGCGGTCTATGTGCAAGCGGGTGAATCGGCCACAGCCCGCCGGCAGCGGAATAGAAAAGGCCGGGTGCTGGACCCGGCCCTTTGGTTCTCATTCCGCGGCCATCGCCATCATGTGCACCTGGTGGCGCGGCGGCTGCATGCGGATCTCGCCGGTCAGGAAGTCGGCATAGTCGAAGGTGAGCTCCGTGCCTGCCGGAATACTGGCCAGCGCCCGGCCCCAGACCCCGTCCGAAAAATCGAGGTTTGGATACATGGAGTGGTTCAGGAAACGCCCTTCGTCGCATTGCAGGATCAGGTAGCCCGGGCGGCAGGGATCCGGGAAGCTGTAGCGCTCCAGAAACTCCTTCATGTGGGGTTCGACATTGTCCAGCTTGCTCTCGGGAAAGGTGGTGTCGAGCATCTTGTCATGACGCCAGACAATATCCCCCTTGGTGATGTTGTCATGGCAGAAAACGCCCAGCCCTTCGATGGCCGAGGGGGCGAGATAGCAGCGCACCATCATCATGCGCCTGTTCCTTCTTTCAGGAATGGCCGGGCCGCCATCCGGACCGGAAAGAGGGGGCAAACGCCCCGCGCCTGGCGGCTTGCGCAAGGGAAAGCAAAGCGCCGAATCGCGCTGTTTTGCAATCTAATTCTGCACGGCGGCAGGGCGAGTCTGTGCTTTCTTCAGCCGCCTGCCGCACGGCCAGCCGCCGCGGCCTGCAATCCGCCCCTCCGGGACTGCAGCGTTCCCTTGCAAACCCCCGGTCCAGCGCATAGGTTCCGCTGCAAATTTCCGGCGCTAACTCCAGCGCTGCTTTTACAGAAGGAATATCCCATGGACGGTGGCGCAGTCGCCCAATTTCTCCCGCTTATCCTGATCTTCGCGATCATGTACTTCCTGCTGATCCGCCCGCAGCAGAAGAAGATGAAACAGCATCAGGCGATGGTGGACGGCCTGCGCCGCGGTGACCAGGTGGTGACCCAGGGCGGCGTGATCGGCAAGGTTGCCAAGGTCAAGGAAGACGGCGAGGTCGAGGTCGAGATCGCTGATGGCGTCAAGGTGCGCGTGGTCAAGGCGACCATTGCCCAGGTTCTGAACAAGACCGAACCGGCAGCGTAAGCGCCCTACGCAACTATCTGAAAAGGCAGGGCAATGCTGCAAATCGATCTCTGGAAGAGGGTGCTGATCTGGCTGGTCTGTGCGGCCGGCCTGCTGCTTGCCCTGCCAAACGGATTTTACACCCGCGTCGAACAGGCCAATGACGCGGCGGCGGATATCATCGCCAAGGGCGAAACGCCGGAACGGCTGGAAACCGCAGGCCAGTGGCCGTCTTTCCTGCCGTCGGGCCTGGTGAACCTGGGCCTCGACCTGCGGGGCGGCGCGCATCTTTTGGCCGAGGTGCAGGTTGACGACGTTTACGAGGCGCGGATGGATGCGCTGTGGCCGGAGGTGCGCGATGCGCTGCGGCCCGAGCGCTCCACTGTCGGCACTTTCCGCCGCCAGCCCGGCCCTGCGGACCAGATTCGGCTGAAGATTTCCAAACCGGATGGCATGTCCCGCGCGCTGGAAGTGGTGCGCGGCCTGGCCAACCCGGTGACCAGCCTGACCGGCGCCGGCGCAACCGACATTGAAGTCTCCGCCGAAGGCGACATCCTGGTGGTGCAGCTGAGCGAGGCGGAAAAGCTCGCCTCCGACGACCGCACCGTGCGCCAGTCGCTCGAAATCGTGCGCCGCCGCATCGACGAGGTCGGCACCCGCGAGCCGACCATCCAGCGCCAGGGCGCCGACCGTATTCTGATCCAGGTGCCTGGCATCGGCTCTGCCTCGGAGCTGAAGGCGATCATCGGCACCACCGCGCAGCTGACCTTCAACCCGGTTGTGGGCCGCGGCAGCGATGCGGACGCGGCGCCGGGCGTCGGCAATAAGGTGATCCCCTCGCTGGATGAAGAAGGCACCTATTACACCGTTGAAGCCGCCGCCGTTGTGACCGGCGAGGACCTGGTGGATGCGCAGCCCTCGTTCGACCAGAACGGCCGGCCTGCGGTGACCTTCCGCTTCAACACCTCCGGCGCCCGCCGGTTCGGCGACTACACCGCCGAGAACATCGGCTCTCCCTTTGCGATTGTGCTCGATGACGAAGTGGTCTCCGCTCCGGTGATCCAGTCGCACATTCCGGGCGGCTCGGGCATCATCACCGGCAACTTCACCATCGAGGAAAGCACCAACCTTGCCGTGCTGCTGCGCGCAGGCGCGCTGCCCGCGGGGCTGGAGTTCCTGGAAGAGCGCACCATCGGTCCGGAACTGGGCCAGGACAGCATCGACGCGGGCAAGGTGGCAACTGCCGTCGCCTTTGTCGCGGTGCTGGCGTTCATGGGTCTCAGCTATGGCCTGTTCGGGCTGTTTGCCAATGTGGCACTGATCCTGAACATTGCGCTGATCTTCGGCATGCTCAGCCTCATTGGAGGCACCCTGACGCTGCCGGGCATCGCCGGTATCGTGCTGACGGTCGGTATGGCGGTGGACGCCAACGTGCTGATCTTCGAGCGCATCCGAGAGGAGCTGAAGGCGGGCCGCGGCCCGGCCAAGGCCATCGACGAAGGCTACTCCAAGGCGCTGAGCGCCATCCTTGACGCCAATATCACCACTTTCATCACCGCGGTGATCCTGTTCGCCATGGGCTCCGGCCCGGTGCGTGGCTTTGCGATCACCCTGGGGCTGGGCATCATGACCTCGGTTTTCACCGCGATCTTTGTCACCCGCCTGATGATCATCATGTGGTTCGAACGGCGCCGTCCGAAAACGATTGAGGTGTGATATGCGGCTGAGACTTGTTCCCCAGGAAACCTCATTCGACTTCTTCAAGCGCGCCAAGCTGTGGCTGGGCATCTCCGCGCTGATGATGGTGGTGGGGTTTGCCTCCTTCCTGTTCCAAGGGCTGAACTTCGGCATCGACTTCCGCGGCGGCACCACCATCCGCACCGAGGCGGCCGAGTCCGTGGACGTGGGTGCCTACCGCGACGCGCTGGCGGCGCATCAGCTGGGCGATGTGTCGATCACCGAGGTGTTCGATCCGGCCTTCGAGGAGGACCAGCACGTCGCCATGATCCGCATCCAGGCGCAGGACGACGGCGAGGCGATCTCCGGCGAGATGATCGAAACGCTGAAGGCCTCGCTGGACGCAGTGGCGCCGGGCATCAAGTTCGTCTCGGTCGAATCTGTTGGCCCCAAGGTTTCGGGCGAGCTGATCCAGACCGCGGTGATTGCCGTCGTGCTCGCCATCGCGGCGGTGCTGGTCTACATCTGGCTGCGCTTCGAATGGCAGTTCGCGCTCGGCGCGGTGGCGGCGCTGGTGCATGACGTGGTGCTGACCATCGGCGTGTTCTCGGAACTGCAGATCCGCTTTGACCTGGCCATCATTGCCGCCCTTCTGACCATCGTCGGCTACTCGCTGAACGACACCGTGGTGGTTTTTGACCGGGTGCGCGAGAACCTGCGCCGCTACAAGCAGAAGGATCTGGCAGAGGTTCTGAACCTGTCCATCAACGAGACCCTCAGCCGGACCATGATGACCTCTGTCACCACGCTGCTGGCGCTGATATCGCTCTATGTGCTGGGCGGCGACGTGATCCGCGGCTTCGTGTTTGCGATGATCTGGGGCGTTGTGGTGGGGACCTATTCGTCGGTCTTCGTTGCCTCCACCATCCTCTTGAAACTGGGGGTGAAGCGCGACTGGTCGAAGCAGTCTAACACCACCGGCAACCAGTTCTCGAACATCGATGCTTGAGGCGTTTCAGGCAGCCCTGCAGACGCCGGGGCTGTTCTGGCTTTTCCTGACCATTGGAGCCGCGGGCCTTGTCCGCGGCTTCACTGGTTTTGGCACCGCGATGATCTTTGTTCCGGTCGGCGCCCAGTTCCTGCCGTCCGCGGATGTGGTGTTCCTGATGGTGCTGATGGGGGTGTTTTCCACCATCACCCTGTTCCCGCAGGCCTGGAGCAAGGCGGACAGGGCAGAAGTCGGAGCCTTGTCCATGGCCGCCGCGGTCACGGTTCCGGCCGGGCTGTGGCTGATGGCGCAGATGGACCCGCTGACCCTGCGCTGGGTTGCCGCCGGGGTGATCGGCGTGACACTGGCGGCCGTGGTCTCCGGCTGGCGCTGGCAGGGCCGGCTGGGCTGGCCGGGGCGGTTTGCCATTGGCGGTGCGGCCGGCATCGTTGGCGGCATGACCGGCCTCACCGGGCCGGTGATCATCGTTTTCTACCTGGCCAACGTGCGCGACGTTGCGCGGGTGCGGGCCAACACCATCGTGTTCCTGGCGGCGCTGGACGTGGTGATCGCGGCCAATCTGATCTTTGGCGGCATGGCCAGCCTCAAGGCGGTGATCCTGGCCTGCCTGCTGGGCATCCCCTATGTGATCACCACCCTCACCGGCAAGGCGCTGTTTGACCCCAAGCTTGAGAAGCTCTACCGCTTTGCCTCCTATTCCGTGATTGCGCTGGCCGTGGTATCCAGCCTCCCGGTATTTGACTGAAAGGAAGCTCCTATGCGCCTGAACGAAGTGACTTATTCCGACGCGCAGCCGGTGGACGGCTATGGCGAGGGGTTCTTCCGTATCGGCGGGCAGGTGCATCAGGGCGCGGTGCTGACCTCGGCTGCCGGAACCGCAGCCTGGGGCGGGCTTGATAATGCCGCGCCTCTGCTGGCGCTGGCCGGGGAAGTCGACGTGCTGTTCATCGGCACCGGCAGCGAAATCGCCCATATCCCGGCGGATCTGCGCAAGTCGCTGGAGGAGGCGGGCCTGGGGGTGGAGGCAATGAACTCCCCCGCGGCCTGCCGCACCTATAATGTGCTCTTGTCCGAGGGCCGCCGGATTGCCCTGGCCGCGCTGCCGGTCTGATTTTCTGAAGTTTCATTTGACCTGCCGCAAAGCGGGCGATTTGAAAACAGGCTTTTGATGCCCGGAGAAATAGGACTAGCGAACTTCATGACATTGACTGTGACGGATCTGGGCGTGGCCCGCGGCGGCATACCGGTGCTGGAAGGCCTGAGCTTTGCGCTGGCGCCCGGCAAGGCGCTGATCCTGCGCGGCCCCAACGGCATCGGCAAGACCACGCTGCTGCGCACCGTCGCGGGCCTGCAGCCGCCGCTGAAGGGCCGGGTTGAAGGGGCTGAGGACCAGATCGCCTACGCCGCGCATTCCGACGGTCTGAAGCCGACGCTGACAGTGGCGGAGAACCTGACCTTCTGGGCTAGCGTCTTTGGCCGCAACGGCATTGAACAGGCGCTGGACGGATTTGATCTGCAAACCTTGCGCGACCGGCAGGCCGGTGCGCTGTCAGCAGGCCAGAAACGCCGCCTGGGACTCAGCCGGATGCTGGTCACGGGGCGCCCGGTCTGGATCATGGACGAGCCGACTGTGAGCCTCGACACCAATTCCGTCGCCATGTTCGCGGATGCCGTGCGGGCGCATCTGGGGCAGGGCGGTTCTGCCCTGATTGCCACCCATATCGATCTGGGGCTGGAGGCGGAGGTGCTGGATGTCGGCCCCTACAAGGCCAAGCCGCCAGAGATTGACGATTTTGACGGAGGCTTCCTGTGATTGCGCTTCTTCTGCGGGATCTGAAGCTCGCCTTCCGCGCGGGCGGCGGTTTTGGCCTCGGCCTTGCGTTCTTTCTGATCGTGACCGTGATGGTGCCTTTCTCCGTCGGCCCGCAGTCCGAACTGTTGGCCCGCATCGCCCCGGGCGTGCTGTGGCTGGGGGCGCTGCTTGCTTGCCTGCTGTCGCTTGACCGGCTGCTGGCGCTGGATTGGGAGGACGGCTCGCTCGACCTCCTGGCCACCGCGCCGCTGCCGCTGGAAAGCACCGTCACGATCAAGGCGCTGGCCCACTGGATCACCACCGGCCTGCCGCTGGTGCTGGCGGCACCGGTGCTGGGCGTGCTGCTGAACCTGCCGGTGCTGGGCTTTCAGTGGCTGGTGGTCTCCCTGCTGCTGGGCACGCCTGCGCTGTCTGTCATCGGCACCTTCGGCGCCGCGCTGACCGTGGGGCTGAAACGCGGCGGCCTGCTGATGTCGCTGCTGGTGATGCCGCTTTACGTGCCGACGCTGATCTTCGGATCGGAGGTCGCCCGCCGCGGCGCCGAGGGCATGGCGGTGCAGACGCCGCTCTTGCTGCTGGCAGGGATCTCCGCCGCCTCCATCGCCCTTCTGCCCTTTGCCAGCGCTGCTGTCCTGCGCGTCAATTTGCGATAGGACATTTGCCGGAGCTGTGAATTGAGAAACCCGAGAACAAGAGCTAAATAGCCACCATGTCGATCTGGGAATACGCCAACCCGAAGAAGTTTCTGGCCACCACCGAGAAGGTGATGCCGGCCCTATGGGTCAGCTCCGCGGTGCTGATTTCCGTGGGCCTCATCTGGGGCTTCTTCTTCACGCCGGACGACTACCGGCAGGGTTCCACCGTCAAGATCATCTTCCTGCATGTGCCGTCGGCGCTGATGGCGATCAACGCCTGGTTCATGATGCTGGTCACCTCGCTGGTCTGGGTGGTCCGGCGCCACCATGTCAGTGCTCTGGCCGCCCGCGCCGCCGCGCCTGTCGGCGTGATCATGACGGTAATTGCACTTATCACCGGCGCGATCTGGGGCCAGCCGATGTGGGGCACCTGGTGGGCCTGGGACCCGCGCCTGACGTCCTTCCTGGTGCTGTTCCTGTTCTACCTTGGCTACATCGCCCTGTGGGAGGCGATCGATAACCCGGACACCGCCGCTGACCTCACCGCGATCCTGTGCCTGGTGGGCTCTGTCTTTGCCGTTCTCAGCCGCTATGCAGTGAACTTCTGGAACCAGGGGCTGCACCAGGGCGCGTCGCTGTCGCTCGATGAGAAGGAAAACGTGGCCGATGCGTTTTCCAATCCGCTTTATGTCTGCATGGCAGGGTTTGTGCTCCTGTTCATCGCGTTGGTGTTCTACCGCACCGGAACTGAAATCCGCGCCCGCCGCATCAAGGCACTGATGGCGCGCGAACGGCTGGAGGCGTGATGCCTGATCTTGGAAAATACGCCGACACGGTGCTGTCGGCCTATGGCGCCTCTCTGCTGCTGCTGGTGGCGCTGGTGGTGGTGACAATCCTGCGCGGCCGCAAGGTGCGCCGGGAGATGGAAACCCTGGAAACCCGGATGAAGCGCAATGGCTAAGATTTCACCCCTGATGGCGGTGCCCGGTGTGGTGTTTGCAGGCTTTGTCGGCCTGGCGCTGGTGGGCATGTTCCGCGAGGACCCGAATAGCCTCCCGTCCGCCCGAGAAGGCCAGCCGGCGCCGCCGGTGGTGCTGGATGAGTTTCCGGGCAAGGAGATGTTCTCTGACGAAACCCTGCGCGACGGAAACGTGAAGCTGGTGAACTACTGGGCAAGCTGGTGCGCGCCCTGCCGGGTCGAGCATCCGAACCTCGAGGCGCTGTCCGAGGAAGGCATTCCGATCTACGGCATCAACTACAAGGACCAGCTGGCCAATGCGGAGTCGTTCCTGAACGAACTGGGCGATCCTTACACCGCGATGGGGCGCGACGAGAAGGGCCGCATGGCGATCGACTGGGGCCTTTATGGCGTGCCGGAAACCTATGTGGTCGACGGTCAAGGCAAGATCATCCTGCGCTTTGCCGGCCCGATCACCCAGCGGGTGATCGACAGCACCCTGCGCCCGGCGATGGAGAAGGCAGCGGGGCAGTAACCGCCCCCCTGCATCAGTCCGGTTCACACAGGGTAAAGCTGCTCAGATCGGGCTCCGCCGCCGACAGCTCATAGACGCGGTCCAGATGATCCTGTTTGGACCGCCAGATCAGATACTCGCTGAAAGCCTCGGGGTTTTGCCATCTCTGGAATACGGATATTTCATCTCTGTCCGGGGCCAGCAGGATGTCAGCCTGCAAGCATCCGGCGTGCCTGCGAACCTCTTCCACCATTTGTTGGACAAGCGCCGTCAGCTCGCTGAATTTTCCGGGCCGGGGGTGCAATCCTATGATCACCGCTTCGGTCATTGAAGTCTCCGGGATTTGTGAGTGCTGACATGTTCCCGGCGACTTGGAAACTTCTGGTAAATTTGCGGTTCGGGTCAGTTGAAAATGCTGAGATCCAGCTCAAGCCCGGTGCCCAGCCAGATCCCGTGATCGCGGTGATCGGCCAGGGCGTCGCCGGTCTCCGGGTGGGCGAAGACAACCAGCCCGTTCCTGTTCAGCGCCAGCCACGGCAGCAGCTGCGCGAACTGATCCGGCGTCGCCGCCAGCTGGCAGGACCACATGGGGTGGGGCCCGACGTTCTTTTCATGGACCCGGCCTATCTCGACGGAGAACCGCTCCGCCGCTTGCTGGCACAGGCCGCGGGCCTGATCCACGGTGGCGGCGTCGAAGTAGATATGGGCGTGATAGCCGGTGATGCTGTCTGTCTGTGTCATGCCGCCAGTGTCACCCGGTGACGCCGCATCTGCAATGCGGTGATTGCGAACAGGCCCTGTGCAGTGCGGCCGGCTCAGGGCACCGAAAAGGTGCGGAAGTCCTGTTCCCGCCGCATTGTGGCACTGCGGGCGTCCAGGTCGCCGCGTTCTGCGCGCCAGTCCAGATACCGGTTGAGATGTTCCGGCGTTTCCCAAAGATGAAAGACTGCGATTTCGAAACGGTCCCGGTTGATGCCCACATGCGCCTCGATGCAGCCTGGAAAGGTCCGCGTGTCCGGCACCATCGCCAGGACGGCTTCCACATGCGCGTCGAAAGTGCCGATGTCAGGGTAAACAACTGCAAAAACGGCTTCTTTCATGCTTGGGCGTCCAGCCTTTCAATGGGTTTCGCAGCGTTTGTAAGGTGTATTTGAGATACACATTTGCACAAGCAGTTTGGGCCGTACAGCCGGTAAAGGCGCCGCCGATTGCGCGTTTAAATTGTATCCAGGATACGGGCGTTCGGCAAGACTGCTGTCGACGGCCCCGGACGGCTTCGGGAAAGTTCAGGGCACAAAAAAAACATGCACCCCGCAGGGTGCATGTTCAAAAGCTTCGGTCTGGCAGGCCTTACGACTTGGCCAGGTTGCGCAGCACGTAGTGCAGAACGCCGCCGTGCTCGATGTATTCGATCTCCGGTGCGGTATCGATCCGGCACTTCAGCGTGATGGTCTTGGTGGTGCCATCGGCATAGGTGATGTCGCAGGGCACTTCCTGCAGCGGCTGGATGGTGTCCAGGCCGTGGATCGACACGGTTTCCTCGCCGGTCAGGCCCAGCGTCTTGCGGGTGTCGCCAGCGGTGAATTCGAACGGGATCACGCCCATGCCAACCAGGTTGGAACGGTGGATACGCTCGAAGTTCTCGGCGATCACGGCCTTGACGCCCAGCAGCGCGGTGCCCTTGGCTGCCCAGTCGCGCGAGGAGCCTGCGCCGTACTGCTCGCCGCCGAACACCACCAGCGGGGTGCCGTTGGCCTGATGCGCCATCGAGGCCTCGTAGATCGAGGTCTGCTCGCCGTCGGGGCCCTTGGTGTAGCCGCCCTCGACGCCGTCCAGCATCTCGTTCTTGATGCGGATGTTGGCGAAGGTGCCGCGCATCATGATCTCGTGGTTGCCGCGGCGCGAGCCGTAGGAGTTGAACTCGCGCGGCTGCACCTGGCGCTCCAGCAGGTACTGGCCTGCAGGCGTGGTGGTGGCAAAGGAACCGGCGGGCGAGATGTGGTCGGTGGTGACCATGTCGCCCAGGATTGCCAGAACCTTGGCGCCCTCGATGTTCTCGATGGTGCCCGGCTCAGTGCCCATGCCCTGGAAGTAGGGCGGGTTCTGGATGTAGGTCGAGGTCGCGGGCCAGTCATAGGTTTCCGCATCGGTGGTCTCGACCGCCTGCCACTTCTCGTCGCCTTTGAAGACGTCGGCGTATTTCGACTGGAACGCCTCGCGGGTGACGGTCTGCTCGACCAGTTCCGCAACTTCCTGGGTCGATGGCCAGATGTCTTTCAGGTAGACGTCGTTGCCGTCCTTGTCCTGCGCGATCACGTCGGTTGCCAGGTCGATGTCCATGGTGCCGGCCAGCGCATAGGCGACAACCAGCGGCGGTGAGGCCAGGTAGTTGGCGCGGACGTCCGGCGAGATGCGGCCTTCGAAGTTGCGGTTGCCCGACAGCACCGAGGTCGCCACCAGGTCGCCTTCGGCAATCGCTTCGGAGATCTCCTGCTGGATCGGGCCGGAGTTGCCGATACAGGTGGTGCAGCCGTAGCCCACCAGGTTGAAGCCGACCTTGTCCAGGTCTTCCTGCAGGCCCGCGGCCTCCAGATAGGCGGACACCACCTGCGAACCCGGTGCCAGCGAGGTCTTGACCCAGGGCTTGCGGTCGAGGCCCAGGGCGGCAGCCTTGCGCGCGACCAGGCCTGCGCCGATCATCACATAGGGGTTGGAGGTGTTGGTGCAGGAGGTGATCGAGGCGATCACGACCTTGCCCGATTCCATGGTGTAGTCTTCGCCCTTGACGGCGACTTCCTTGCCCATCGGACGCTTGAAGGTCTCTTCCATTTCCTGGCGGAAGGCGGCCTTGGCGTTGGTCAGCGGCACATAGTCCTGCGGGCGTTTCGGGCCGGAGATGGCCGGAACGATGCTGCTCATGTCCAGCGACAGGGTGTCGGTGTAGACCGGTGCGTAGTCCGCGCCGCGCCAGAAACCGTTTTCCTTGGCGTAGGCTTCGACCAGCGCGATGCGGTCTTCGTCGCGGCCGGTGTTGCGCAGGTAGCGCAGGGTTTCGTCGTCGATCGGGAAGAAGCCGCAGGTGGCGCCGTATTCCGGGGCCATGTTGGCGATGGTCGCGCGGTCTGCCAGCGGCAGGCGGTCCAGGCCGGTCCCGTAGAATTCGACGAACTTGCCGACCACGCCCTTGGCGCGCAGCATTTCCACCACCTTCAGAACCAGGTCGGTGCCGGTGGTGCCTTCGACCATCTCGCCGGTCAGCTCAAAGCCGATGACCTCGGGGATCAGCATGGAGATCGGCTGGCCCAGCATCGCTGCTTCGGCCTCGATGCCGCCAACGCCCCAGCCCAGCACCGCGGCGCCGTTGACCATGGTGGTGTGCGAGTCGGTGCCAACCAGCGTGTCCGGATAGGCGACTTCCTCGCCGTTCTGGTCGGTGTCGGTCCAGACAGTCTGCGCCAGGTATTCCAGGTTCACCTGGTGGCAGATGCCGGTGCCCGGCGGCACGACGCGGAAGTTGTTGAAGGCGTTCTGGCCCCACTTCAGGAACTGGTAGCGCTCCATGTTGCGCTCGTACTCGCGGTCGACGTTCATCTGGAACGCGCGCGGGTTGCCGAACTCGTCGATCATCACCGAGTGGTCGATCACCAGGTCAACGGGGACCAGCGGGTTGATCTTGGCGGCAGAGCCTTTCAGGCCGACGATGCCGTCGCGCATGGCGGCCAGATCGACAACGGCGGGAACGCCGGTGAAGTCCTGCATCAGCACGCGGGCAGGGCGGTAGGCAATCTCACGCGGGTTCTTGCCGCCTTTTTCGGCCCATTCGCCGAAGGCCTTGATGTCGTCGGTGGAGACGGAAAAGCCGCCATCCTCGAACCGCAGCATGTTTTCCAGCACCACCTTCAGGGCGGCGGGCAGCTTGGAGAAGTCGCCAAAGCCAGCTTCGGTGGCTGCGGGGATGGAGTAGTAGGAGATCGACTTGCCGTTGACGCTGAGCGTTTTGCGCGTCTTGGCATTGTCCTGTCCGACGGTAATAGGCATGGTTGGCCTCCCTCAAGAATTTGAAACCGGGGAATTCGCTGCCTGCTAAATGCATGAGGAAGATAGAGCATTCAATAGCCCAAACGCCGCAGGGGCCACTTTTGTATGCGATTGTACACATTTTTTCGCGGCCAGCGCCTGCAACAGCTCTCAAAAATGATTGATTGGCCAATTCCGGGGCACTTCCTTTAGACCTAATGCCTAGCAACAAAGAAGGCGATTCATGAGATTCCTGGCGTCGATTGCGGCCGTGGCGGCCCTGGCCCTGCCGGTTTACGGCCAATCCGCAGCAGAGCCGGTGGTGGTCGAGCTGTACACCTCGCAGGGGTGTTCGTCCTGCCCGCCGGCCGACGCGCTGCTGCACGAACTGGCCGCGCGCCCGGATGTGCTGCCGCTGGCGCTGCATGTGGACTACTGGGATTACATCGGCTGGAAAGACAAATTCGCCAGGCCCGCCCACGCCAAGCGGCAAAAGGGATATGCCCATGCGGGCGGCCGCCGGATGATCTATACGCCGCAGATGATCATCATGGGGCAGGAGGATGTGGTGGGTGCCGATGCGGTCCAGGTGGAAGAGGCCATCGGCAAGCACAGCAAACAGCCGCGTCCGGTGGCTCTGGCGGTCAGCCGCCAGGGGGAAGAGCTGCAGATCCGGCTGCAGGCGCGCGGGCAGATGCCTGCAGGCAAGCTGCTGGTGCAGCTGGTGCGCTTTACTCCGGAACGCACCGTCAGCATCACCCGCGGCGAACTGGCCGGCAGAACCTTCACCTACGCCAACGTGGTCGAGGACTGGAAAGTTGCCGCCGAATGGGACGGCACGCAGGAGCTGGAGATGTCGGTTCCCGCACCCGGCGGCCTGCCCGCGGCAGTGCTGGTTCAGGCTGCCCCCTTTGGCCGCATTGTTGCGGCCGCGCGCGTGGACTGACCGTCAGGCCGTATCGGAGGCCTGCTTCGCCCGCTGGCCGGATTTGGACTTGCGCTTGCGGAATTTCCAACGGCGGTGAATCCAGAACCACTGCCCGGCATGCTTGCGCACAATCGATTCCAGATCCGCGCTCAGCGCCTTGGTCATCGTCAGCGGATCGGAGGGCGCGATCTCGGCGTTCATGATGATTTCGAAGTCCAGGCCGTTGTCCTGGCGGACTGCATAGACCGGGATCAGCGCGGCGCCGAATTTCAGCGCCAGCTCGGCCGGCACGGTTGAGGTCACCGCGGGCTTGCCGAAAAAGTCGATCGGCTTTCCGCCCTGGGCGTGCAGATCGGTGACGATGGCGGCAATGCCGCCCTTCTTCAGATGCCGGACCAGCTCCACCATGCCGCGCTTGCCCTGTTCGAACATCGGTTCGCCGTTCTTCTTGATTGCCTCGACATAATGCTCATTGAAATAGGGGTTCGCCATCCGCCGGTAGAGCGCCCCCATTTCGTGTCCGCGCGCCACCAGGGCGGCCCGGGCAGCGTCGTAATTGCCGAAATGCGCGGTGGCCAGCAGCACCGGGCGGCCTGCAGCGCGGGCGTCCTCCAAGGCCTGCAGGCCGGGGCCGGTGATCGGCGCTGCCTTGGCGCGGTCATGAAACGGCTTGCCTGCGTAGATTTCCGCGATCATCCGCCCCGCGTTGTCGCTGACGTCCCGGTACAGCGCGCCCGGGTCCAGGTCCGACAGCTCCGGGCTGACCAGCTCGAGGTTGTCGCGGACCCGCTTGTCGAACCCCGCCAGACGCCCCATGGCGGTAACCAGCCGGCCCATCATCGGAACCCGCAGACGGTAGGGAACCAGCCCGGCCGCCAGCAGCAGACCGCGCAGAAACAGGTTGCTGCCAAAGTATCTGGCATGGCTCAGGGCGGAGAGCTCGGAAGGATCTGCGGGCATGGCGTCTGGATAGCTGCGGCGCAGAAATGCGCCCGGAAGTCTGCATCATACGCAGGGGCGGCAGCAGGCACAAGCAGCTCTGCGGCGGCGCCTGCAGCTGTCTGCCGCCGCAATGCTGCGCGGCGGATGGAGCCGGGCGCGCCGGGGCTCAGCTGTCTTCGTCCTCTTCTTCGGATTTCAGCTCGATCTCGCCGGTTGCCACCAGGTCGCGCATGGCGGAAATCACCAGGCCAAAGGCGGTTTCGCCGTCGCTGCGCTTGACCTTGCCGCGCTCGGCCACTTCGTCGCGGATGTTGTCGGCCATCCGGCTGGACATGTTCTTGAGCAGGAATTCGCTGGTTGCAACGTCCTCCTCGTCGGTGGCAAAGGCCATGGCCGTAACCAGATCGGCCTGCGACAGCACCTTCATCAGCTTGGGCACATCCAGCGGCTTCATCCGTTCGCCGATCAGCGCATAGGTGAAGATCGCCTTGCGCACCTTGATGGCAAATTCCTCGTCCTGTTCGTCCAGCGCGGTCAGCACCTCGTCGCGCTTGGCCGCAGCGGCCTCGGTCAGGATGCCGCCAAGCCGCTGGCCCGGGGTCTGATCGAACGCAAGATCGGGCCGTGCCTCCACCTGGGCGGCCAGCGACAGGCCGATGCGGTCGACCGTGTCCGGCGTGACATTGGCGGTCTGGCTGACGGCATAGGTGATGCGGCGGGCAACCGGGCCGGGAAGATGGATCAGCATCTGCGCAGCCTTGGCGGTGTCGAGCTTGGACAGCAGCACCGCGGCCACCTCGGTGCTTTCCGCCTCGGCCAGCTGCGCCAGGTCTTCCGGCGGCAGCTGCTTCAGCCGTTCCCAAGGGTCGCCGAACTGGCGCACGCCGGCTTCCTTGCGCAGGCGGTTGTGGGTGTAGCGGCTGATCTTGCCTTCCATCGCGCTCAGCGCCCCGGCCAGGCCGTTGGGGAAATGCAGGCCGACATTGTCCAGCATATCGGCGAATTCGCCCGCCACCGCATTGAGCGTGGCACGATCGACAATGCTCATCCGGCCCATCTGCTGGGTCAGTTCCAGCTGCAGGTCGTCCGGCAGTTCTTCAAGAGGAATTTCGGCGCCTTCATTCAGCAGCAGCCGGACGATGATGGCCGCCTTGGCCTTGCCGCTGAGGCCGGAGGCCGCGGCCGGTGCTGCCGCCGCGCCGCCGCCCATTCCGCCGCCGAGGCCGTCTGCGTCCAGGCCGCCCAACGGTGCCGGAGCGGCGAAATCGCCCATATCCATTCCGCCCATTCCGCCCCCGCCCAAATCCATCGGAAGCGCCAGCATATCGTCTTGAGGCATTCTCGCACCCTAGAAAAGATTCTTCTCAATCGTCGGGGGCAGATTACGCGGCAAGCCGTAAAGAAAGCCTGAAGCCTAGTGGTCGTAGGTCTTGCCTGTTCTCAGCGCGCTGCGCAGCGAAGCCTCGGCCCAGCTGCCAGCGCCGCCGCGTGCCTTGATCTCTTTCAATTGCGCCTTGGCTGCGCCGTATTTTCCCTGTTCCACAAAGGCTTGTCCCATGTAGGAGCGGGCCAGGACATTGTCCGGATCCTGCACAAGCGCCTGATCGTAAAAACTCTGGGCCAGCTCCTGGTTGCCCAGCCTACGGTGGGTGAAACCCCAGTAGGTTAGCACCATGGTGTCCTTCTGGTCGGCCATCGCGCTCAGCACAGCCTGCGCATCCTGCTGCCGCCCGGCATAGGCCAGCTCCCGCGCCGCCTCCAGCAGCCCCTGCTGGTTCAGGGAGGACTTCCGGGGCCGCACGCAGCGTTTCTTGTCATCGTCCCAGACCCGCTTTCCCTTGCAGATCTTGGTGGTCTCGGTGGGTTTCGGCGGGTTCCAGTCATTGCCGCTTGCAGCAAATCCCGTCACCGGCAGGGACAGCGCGGCGGCCAAGGCAAGAATACGCATCTCAAGAACTCCAAATGCAATGTTTGGCCTATTCTATCCTTCGAACCAAGGCTTGGGTCTGTATTTTTGTTCACAAAGGCGTTTGCCCGGCGGAAAAGAAAACGCCCCGCCGGAGGGCGGGGCGTCGTTTGCTTCATACTAAGGCCGGCTTACTCGCCGAACACCCGGCGGAAGATCGTGTCGACATGCTTGGTGTGGTAGCCCATGTCGAATTTCTCGTTGATCGCCTCTTCGCCGAGGGCCGCAACCACGTCCGCATCCGCCAGCAGCAGCTCGCGGAAATCGACGCGCTCTTCCCAGACCTTCAGGGCGTTGCGCTGCACCATGGAATAGGCGTCCTCGCGGCTGACGCCTGCCTGGGTCAGCGCCAGCAGCACCCGCTGCGACATCACCAGGCCAGGGAATTTGTTCATGTTGTCCAGCATGTTCTCCGGGAACACCAGCATCTTGTCGACAACGCCGGCCAGGCGGTGCAGGGCAAAATCCAGGGTGATGGTCGCATCCGGTCCAATGCCGCGCTCGACGGAGGAGTGCGAGATATCGCGCTCATGCCACAGCGCCACGTTCTCCATCGCCGGGATCACCGCCATGCGCACCAGGCGCGCGAGGCCGGTGAGGTTCTCGGTCAGAACCGGGTTCTTCTTGTGCGGCATCGCCGATGAGCCCTTCTGGCCCATCGAGAAGAATTCGGCGCCTTCCAGCACCTCGGTGCGCTGCATGTGGCGGATCTCAACGGCGACGTTCTCGATTGAGGAGGCAATGACGCCCAGGGTGGCAAAGAACATCGCGTGGCGGTCGCGCGGGATCACCTGGGTGGAGATCGGCTCCGGGCGCAGGCCCAGCTGCTCGCAGACGTGTTCCTCGACCGCCGGGTCGATGTTGGCGAAGGTGCCGACCGCGCCGGAGATCGCGCCGGTGGCGACTTCCCAGCGGGCCTTTTCCAGGCGGTTCTTGTTGCGGTCCATCTCCGCATAGAAGCGGGCAAAGGTCAGGCCCATGGTGGTCGGCTCGGCGTGGATGCCGTGGCTGCGGCCGACGCGCACGGTGTTCTTATGCTCCAGCGCGCGTTTCTTCAGCGCCGCCAGCACCTTGTCCATGCCATCGAGCAGGATGTCGGCTGCACGCACCAGCTGCACGTTCAGGCAGGTGTCCAGCACGTCCGAGGAGGTCATGCCCTGGTGCACAAAGCGGGCTTCTTCGGAGCCCACATGCTCCGCCAGGTGGGTGAGGAAGGCGATCACGTCATGCTTGGTCACCGCTTCGATCTCGTCAATGCGGGCGACGTCGAATTCCACGTCCTTGGCTTTCCACACCGCGTCGGCGTTTTCGCGCGGGATCACCCCCAGGTTGGCCATGGCTTCGCAGGCGTGGGCCTCGATCTCGTACCAGATCTTGAATTTGGTCTCGGGCGACCAGATTGCGACCATCTCGGGGCGGGAATAGCGGGGGATCATGGGCGAAGGCACCTTTATGTGATTGCGCAGCAGATGCCCGGCCTCTTAGATCAGCAAAGGCAGGACAGCAAGGCTGGGAGGCGGGGATGAGGCAGATTGCCCTGATGATTGCGTTATCATCTGCGGTTTCGCCGGTTTGGGGCGGCGAATGGCGCAGCTTGAGCGGCGAAGAAGTCCGGGCGGCTCTGGAGGGCAAGCGGCTGGTCTACTCCAGCGGCGCCTGGCAGGAGTTCCGCGCCTCGGGCCGGACGCTCTATAATGCGGGCCATGACAGCTGGGGCTACTGGGATGTGCGGGACGGCAAATACTGCTCCGCCTGGCCGCCTTCGGACCTGTGGGCCTGTTACACGCTGGAAAGCGACGGCGAGGCCCTGCGGTTTGTCGGTGAGAGCGGCGAGGCCACCACGGGGCGTTACGCTGAGACGGAAGAGTGAGCAGCCATAAAAGCCCTGTGCGCCGCAAGCCGGTTTGACTTGCAGCGGACGCAGACACCGGGGAAGGCGGCGGTCAGCTCTCCCGCATATGCGCCAGCAACTGCGCGTTGCGGCAGTAGGATGGCGCCTCGGCCAGCTCGGTCACCTCTTGCTGCAATTCACTGCAGCCGTCCTGATTGCGGCAGGTGCTGCAGCGCAGGACCGCGCGCATGTATTTCTGGCCCTGCGCCTGCGGGTCCGCGGCGACGATGCCGCCATAGTCGATGCCCAGACGGCTGGCCATGCCCTGCACCAGATCGCTGCTGCGCCCGAGTTTCGCGAAAAGTCCCATGTCTCTCCTCCCATGCCCGGCGGCGGCCGGGCGTGGATATAGCATGATCGGGATTGTGTGGCGGGACTTTGATGTGGCGCAAATTCCGCAGCAGTCGGGCTCGCCCGCCCGCGCTGCGGTCTTCTGGCTAAGGCCTGACGCAGTTGGGCCGGGCGCGGGAGCACTTCCGGAGGCCCGGTGTGTCAGATCGCGGGCTGCTCCGCCGCCTCCAGCCGGGTCACCACTTTGGCGCCGCTTTCCAGCGTCCGGTGCACCGGGCATTTGTCGGCGATTTCAAGAAGCCGCGCGCGCTGTTCTTCGCTCAAGGGGCCGCAGAGGCGCACCACCCGGGTGAACTGGTCGATCTTGGCAGGCCCCGAGGGAAGCGCGTCCTGCGCATGCACCTTGTCGTGGCTCACATCGACGCTGATCCCCTCCAGCGGCCAGCCCTTGCGGCGCGCATACATCCTGAGCGTCATCGAGGTGCAGGCGCCCAGGCCCGCGGCGACAAACCCGTATGGTGACATGCCGCGGTTGGTGCCGCCATAGGCCAGCGGCTCATCGGCAAATGCGTGGTGGTAGGGGCCGGACTGCACGTCCTGCAAAAAGCCCGACGGATCCGCCTCCGTTACCCGCAGGATGCCCTCCGGCGCGCCGGGCGGCGGCGCGGGTGGGGTCATTTTGACATAGCGCCCGGCCCAGGCGGCGATGACTTCTGCCGCGTACTCGGCGTCTGCCGCGCGGGAGATCAGGTGGTCGGCGTCATCCAGGGTGACAAAGCTCTTGGGGTGTTTAGCGGCGGTGAAGATCGACGCGGCATTGTCGATGCTCACGGTCTCATCGCGCGGCGCATGCAGCACCAGCAGCGCCGCCTTCAGTTCCGCAATCGCAGGCGCCAGCGCCTCGGCATGGATGTCGTCGACAAACTCCTTGCCGATCACAAACGGCCGCCCGCCCAGGCAAACCTCGGCGCGGCCCTTGGCCTCGATTTCCGGCAGAGCGGCATCGAAATGGTGCGAGACATGGCCCGGATCAAACGGCGCCCCGAGCGTCACCACCCCCTTGACCGACGGGATGCCCGCCCGCGCCCGCAGCACCGCAGCACCGCCCAGTGAATGGCCGATCAGCAGCGCCGGTGCCATGTTGCGCGCTGCCAGGTACTGCGCCGCCTTGATCAAATCCGCCACATTGGAGCTGAAGGTGGTGTTCTCGAACTCCCCCTCGGAATGCCCCAGCCCGGTGAAATCAAACCGCAGGACCGCTATTCCCATCGCCGCCAGCCGCCCGGCGATCCGCCGCGCTGCCGGAATGTCCTTGGAGCAGGTGAAGCAATGGGCAAACAGCGCTGTGGCCAGCACCGGCCCCTCCGGCAGGTCGAGGCGGGCAGCGAGGGTGTTTCCGGCGTGGCCGGTGAAGGAAATCCGTTCCGTGGGCATGGGCGTGGCCTTTGTTGCGTGTTCCGCATAGATTGAGCGCTCATTTGGTCCTGAACAAGGCAACGGGCCGGAACGTAACGGGAAGGTGAAGGCAGATGAGCAGCAGCGCCCTGAGAGGCATTGGATGTTACAGCCCGCAAACCGCGCGGGACCGCGGCATGTGGCAGCGCCTGACGGAATTCTGCGCGGGGGAGCCGCAGGCCTTTGGCCGCAACCCGGAAACCGGCCACGTGACCGGCTCCGCCTTTGTGCTGTCACCGGACATGCAATGCGTGCTGCTGACCCATCACAAGAAGCTCAATCGCTGGTTCCAGCTGGGCGGCCATTGCGACGGCATTGCCGATGTGCCGTTTGTGGCGCTGAAGGAAGCTTACGAGGAAAGCGGACTCAAGCAGATCAGGCCGCTGTCGGCGCAGGTATTCGATGTCGATATTCACGAAATCCCGGCCAATGCCCGCGATTGCGCGCATTTGCATTACGACGTGCGCTACCTGTTTCGAGCAGAGGCGGGGGAGATTGCCCCCAGCGATGAATCCCACGCCCTGGCCTGGGTGCCGCTGAAGCAGCTGGAGGAAGTGACCGACTCGCCCGGCGTTCTGGTGCTGCGCGAAAAGCTGGCGCCGTTCCTCAAGCTCCATTGTTAATCGGAAGCGCCCGGCGCCGCCGCAGGCCGTCCCGGCCCCTTCGTGCGGAAGGGGCCGGCTGCAGCGTTCAGGCCTCGCCCAGCAGCGCCTTGTCAAAGGGATAGCAGGTCAGGTTTTCATAGCCGTCCTCGGTGATCAGCACCTGGTCCTCCAGCTTGATCGAGAAATCGCCGCCCTCGGGGGAAACCAGCGCCTCGACGCAGAGCACCATGCCCGGCTCCAGTTCGTAATCGAAGGCGCCCTCGACCATAGCGTCCGGATAGGCAACCAGCGGCCACTCGTCGCACAGGCCAACACCGTGCATCATGCAGCCGTATTTCTGCTTCTGGAACTGCGCGTCCAGAACATGGCAGCCGCGCGACAGCTCCTGGATGTTCACGCCCGGCTTCAGCATCTCCATGTTGTGCCGGATGTGCTCCAGCCCGTGCTGCATGGCATAGACCATATCGGGCCGCGGCTTCTGATCGCCGATCCACCAGCTGCGGGAGATGTCGATGCAGATCCCGTAGGAGCCGACCAGGTCGGTGTCAAAGCTGATCATTTCGTTGTTCTGGATGATACGAGGGCCGCATTCCTGGAACCACGGGTTGGTGCGCGGTCCTGAGGCCAAGAGCCGGGTTTCGATCCATTCACCGCCGCGGCGGATGTTCTCCGCGTGCAGCACTGCCCAGACGTCGTCTTCAGAGATATTGCCGCCGGGCACCTGCTCGCGGGCGTATTTTTCCATCGCCGCCACTGCGGTTTCGCAGGCGTGATGGGCGCAGCGCATCGCCAGGATCTCGTCCGGGCCTTTCACCGCGCGGCATTTCTCGGTCAGCTCCTCGCCGGGGAAAATCTCAAGCCCCTGCGCCTCAAGTGCGCGCAGCCCGTGCAGCATCACCTTGTCCACTGCCAGCCGCTTGTTGCTGCCGCTGTGCTCTTCCAGCAGGATGCGCACCTCGTTGGAGAACTTGTCAGCCGCCACGTCGATCTTGTCGCCGCGGTCGAAGTAGAACAGATCGGCACCGGCGCGCTGCTCCCGCACCAGCGGGTTGAACTCGCTGAGGAACGGCGACTGCTTGTAATCCCACAGCACCATGTAGCCGTCGGCGCAGATCAGGAGCGCCCGGAACGGGTTGTGGGTGTTCCACAGCTGCATGTTGGTGCTGTCGGTCGCATAACGGATGTTGAGCGGATCAAACACCAAGAGGCCGCCATAGCCGCGGTCGTTGATGAACCGTGTCAGCCGTTCCCAGCGGAAGCTGCGCAGCGCCTGCAGGTCGGGAAGCTGCAGCCCGGCCTCAGCCCATTCGGCAAAGGCCAGCTGGGTCGGGCCGATTTCGACCCGGTCATTGTCGTTGGGAGTGTTGTCGCCCAGTCTGGCGCCGCGGGTCGGGTCGATTTTGCGGATGTCGCGGTAATGCTCGTTCATGCCGGGAAGTCCTTGCTGCACAGTCCTGTCCAATGTGGCGCTGCCAGCGCGGGGAATCGCTGCCGAAAACGACGGATTCGGCTGTCGTTTCTGACCCGTGATGCGGCGTCGCGGCTGGATTCCCCTGCGCAGCGTGCTACCGCTGGGGCATGACCGCGATTCTGCAGAAAACCGTCCCCTACAATCCGCTCGCGGAGGTAAAGCTCCCCGGCATCCAGCCGCTTCCGGCTGAGGGCTGGCTGGCGGCGGACGACGCCTTTGCAGGCCAGATGGCCGAGCGCGAGCACCTCCTGTCCGCCCGGCGGGAGGCGGTCCTGCAGCTGGCCCCAGGCGCGATGGCGGCAGCGCAGGAACTGCTGGAGCTGGCTTTGAACGGCATTGATCCCGGCGCCGTCACCGTTGCGGCGCGGGCTGACGGGCGGAGAGTTGCGGTCGACCGGCAGGACCCGCTGGGCACCCTGGGGCGCCTCACACAGCAGGATTTCTGCCTGCTGCAGAAACCGGAAGGCGCGGCAGAGCATGTGCTGACCGGTGCGGTTCTGTGCTTTCCGGCAAGCTGGACGCTGGCAGAGAAATTCATGCGCCCGCTGACTGGAATTCACCAGCCGGTGGACAGCTACGGCAGCGACGTGGCCGCCCGCGTCCAGCGGCTGTTTGACGGGGTGCAGGCGGGGCGGCCGCTGTGGCGGTTCAATGCCCTGTGGTACCAGGATCCCGCGCTGTTCCAGCCGCGCAGCCAGTTTGCGCCGCGGGACAAATCGCACGGCAGCCGTGCCGGGTATCTGCGCACCGAAAAGCAGATGATTCTTCGGCTGCCTCAAACCCGCGCGGTGGTGTTTGCCATCCACACCCGCGTGGTCGCGCGCGCAGACGTGCTGCGCCAATGGGGCGCCCCGGACGGGATGCAGACCGGGGTGCCGGCCGGAACTCCGGCCTAGGGGATCAGCGGCCGGGCGGCCTGCACCATGCCGGCGCTCTCCAGATACAGAACCAGGGCCGTCAGCAGCAGCAGATGGCTGATGAACCGCAGACGCCGCGGGCCGGTCAGGCTGAATGCGGCCAGTGCCGAGGCCCGCAGCTGGCCGCCCCAGCCGCGGTTCGGGGGTCCGGCCATCAATTGGCTGCCGGCGCGTGTGCGGGCCGCAGCTGAGTCTGCGGCTGCGGCGGCCTTGCGGGCCTGGGCCGCCTGAAAGGCGCGGTCGCAATGGGCGTCAAGCACCATTGCGGTCTGATCGACCGGCGTGAAGCAATCCCGGCCGCGCGGCTTGGGGGCTGCGGTGCGCTCCAGCTGGCGGGCAACGGTGGCAGAGGCCGCAGCCGCCGGCTGTTCCGCGATGCGGTCCTCGGGGGCGAAGACGCTCAGGAACTGCTCGCAGGTCAGTGCGACACCGCAGTCCAACCACTCGACCGAGGTTGCCTCGAGCGAAGCCAGCAGGCGCCGCAGGGTTTCGGCCAGCAGCAGCTCAGAGATTTCCTGGTCGCAGTAGCCGGGGAAGACAGGCGACAGCGTGAGCTCCAGCAGGGCTGCCGGCTGCATGACGCTGCTGGGCAGTTTGCTGGCCCGCCGCAGCGGCACCCGGCGCAGGCGTACCGTCACCAGGTAATGATCGCATTGCAGCCTGGCGGTGTTTTCCGCGCGCGCCTCGATCTTTTCTGCCGGGTGGCCGAAATCGTCGAGCGTGTCCACAACCGCGTTCACCGCCGCGGAAAGGGTCCCGGCCTCGCGGCTTTCCAGCCCCAGCCTGCCTGTATACTGCACATTCTCTGCCACTGTCCGGATCCTCCATTCAGGGTGCCGATAGAGAAACAATAAAATTTGAAGTAGTTGAAAGTTGGGCGGGGAGGACCAATTGCAAAGACAGTGCGGCGATTGCCCGCTGCGAAATGTGACGGCGGCTAACCTTATGAATTTTAATTCAAATATATGGGTGAAGCCTCAATTTCATAGATCGAATGCGGCTCAACTGTGGCGGCCTTCGGACACATTGATGCCCCAAGGCCTACAATGCCGCGTGAATCGCGCCGACTGTTTTTGGCGCGGTTCTGACACGGCAAACGCCCGCCGCAGGGGCGGGCGCGGAACTTGCTGAACAGGGCGGTGCGGCGCCGGTTCAGCCGTCGATCTGGCGGCCCATGATGGCCAGCGACTGCTGATAGACGCTGGCCGCGTTCCATTCCTTCAGCACGCGGTAGTTGGGTTCGCCCGGCTGGTAGCCCTTGCCGGGTTTCCAACCCTTTTGGCGCAGGTAATTGGCGGTGGAGGCCAGCGCATCCCCCATGTTGTAGAAATCCACCCGGCCGTTGCCGTCCCAGTCCTGGCCGTAGGCCAGCGCGTTGCCCGGCAGGAACTGGGTGTGCCCCAACTCGCCGTGCTTGGCGCCCAGCGTGGCCGGAGTGATGGCGCCCTGATCCACCAGTTTCAGCGCCCCCAGCGCGTGCGGGCGGAAGAAATCGGAGCGGCGGCAGTCATAGGTCAGCGTCACGATGGCTGAGACCACCTGGCTGTCGCCCATGTAATTGCCAAAGGCGGTTTCCATCCCGTGGATGGCGATCAGCACCCCCGCGGGCACGCCGTACTTGCGCTCCAGCGAGGCATAGAAATCCGGATTGCGCGCCTTGCGCTTGCGGCCCTGCGCCACGATGGTGGCAGAGCCGCGGATCTGCATGAATTTCTCCAGCGAGTATTTGAAGCTCTTCTGGTTGCGGTCGGCGGAAATGGTGCGGCGGGCATACTGCGCATTGGCCAGTGCCTGCAGCCCTGCCTTGCGCACGCCCGCGCGCTTGGCCTCGGCGCTGAACGCCTGCTTCCAGGCGTCGAACCCGGCAGAGCTGTTGCCGCAATTGGCGGCAAGGGCAGGGGAGGCAAGCAGGGCGGAAATCAGGGCAGGGGCAATCAGCCGGCGCATGAAGAAAACTCTCGAAATGTGACTCGTGGCTTTCAGCCTAACGTGCTGGCGCCCCTTGTCTAACGGGAAAAGCTTTCATTGGTTCCCATTTCCTCAGGCAAAGGCGGTGCCCGCGGCAAGTGCCAGCCCGTCTGCAACCGCGGTCATGGCATTTCCCGTTTCCAGCCGGGCATTTGGGCACAAGCTGCGCATTTCCGCCTGCACCGCCGCCAGCAGCGAAGAGCCGCCGACCAGGACAATCCGCTCGACCCGGTCCGCCGCAATCCCGGCCTGCGCCAGGGTCTCTGCCGCGCAGGCGCCGATGGCGGCGGTCTGCTCCGCCAGCGTCTGCGTCATGCCTGCCGCGTCCAGCGGCTCCGACAGCCCGCGCTCCAGCAGCTTGAGGTCGATCAGCGCCGCGCCATCGCTTGCATTGGCGCGGATCTTGCCGTGCTCCACGGCAAAGGCCAGCTCATGGCCCAGCTCATCCTCCAGCACCGCCACCAGCCGCGCCAGCTTTTCCGGCTCCACCGCGTTGGCGGCCAGATCCCGCGCCGCGCGTCGGCTTTCGGGCGCATAAAGGAACGGGATCATCTGCCAGGTCGCCAAATCGTTGAACAGCCGGTTCGGCGCGGGCAGGGTGCCGCCGCCAAAGCTGTTGCGGATCTGGCTGCCGCGGCCCAGCAAAGGCATCACATGGCGGATGCTCAGCTGCCGGTCGAAATCGGTGCCGCCCAACCGGACGCCGTGCGAGGCCAGGATGCGGGTTGCCCCGCCGGCATCCTGCTCAAAGGCGGTGAAGTCGGAGGTGCCGCCGCCGATATCGACAATCAGCCCCAGGCCCGGCGCCGGCGCGGCGGCGCGCAGGGCGGCCTCGGGTTCATACATGAACAGCACATCCTGAAACCCCGCCTCCAGGTAGCAGGCGCGCAGGTCCCGTTCGGCCTGGGCATTACGGTCCTCGTCCTTGGAATGAAACCGCACCGGCCGCCCCGACAGCGCATGGGTGAACTGCATATGCGTTGCCGCCTCGGCGCGGGCCTTCATTTCTGCCAGGAAGCGCGCGATGAGGGTGGCAAAGCTCAGCCGCTCTCCGCCCAGCCGCCGCTCTTCCTGCAGCAGCGGCGTGCCCAGCAGGCTTTTCAGCGCCCGCATGAACCGGCCTTCGTCGCCATTGATCAGGGCCCGCGCGGCGCTGTGGCCGATCCGCATGCTGCGGCTGCCCTCCTCAAAGAACACCGCTGTGGGCAGGGTCTGCTCGCCCGGCTCCATCTCCACCAGCCAGGGACGGCCTGCGACCGCAATTCCGGCCGCCGAGTTGGAGGTGCCGAAGTCGATGCCAAGGGTATTGGGGACGGTCATGGGAAGGCTCCTGTCAGCAGCGGGAGCGCGCCGGGATACAGCAGGGTCCACCCTGAGACAAGAGGCGATCCGCGCATCGCTTCGGGGGGGAAGGTCGTGGCGGTCTGCGTGTACGCAAAATGCGGGACTCGCCTGAATGTGGTATACTCTTAAGGGCAAGGGGGCTCCGCTACTGCTCGCGGCGGTGCCTGTAGTTTTGTGACGAGTGGGGGAGATGGAAATGGCGGACGAAACCAAATCAAATGCGGAATTGCTCTATGAGGCTTGGGGTAAGTGGAATGAGAGCAAGGGGAGCGACCCGGCGATGTGGCGGGATTATGTGAATGAGGATTTCAAGCTTTTCTCCTTGGCCAACGGGCAGCATGGCGTTCCGTTCACTGCCCAATGCGAATGCAGCGAGGACTTCGAACGCTACCTGAACGGGCTGCTGAGCACCTTTGAAATGCTGAATTGGGAGGTCAGCGAAACAGTGTCCGAAGGGGACACCGTTGTTGGCCTTGGGCGCACCCGCTGGAAGCACAGGGAAACAGAGAAGGAATTCGACACGCCCGTTGCCTTCGTCACCCGCTGGGCAAATGGCCGTATGTACGAGTACCGCGAGTACTACGATACCGCGATGGTGCAGGGCACAACCCTGGCGTCTTGACGGCTTGCCGCGCGCCTCAGCGGGTTTTCGGTGCTGCCGCGGACGCGCCCGGTCCTGTTCTGCCTGAGCGATCAGCGGCCAGGGCCATCCTCGCTAAACGCTGAAAAAGGAAAAGGGCGCCCCGAGGGACGCCCTTTCCGTGTCTAGTCTATCAGCTTAGCAGCTGTAGTACATGCCGAATTCCACCGGGTGCGGGGTGTGCTCGTACTTGTGGACCTCTTCCATCTTCAGCTCGATGTAGCCGTCGATCTGGTCCTTGGTGAACACGTCGCCCTGCAGCAGGAAGTCGTGGTCGGCGGCCAGCGCGTCCATGGCTTCGCGCAGCGAGCCGCAGACGGTCGGGATACCTTCCAGCTCTTCGGCCGGCAGATCGTACAGGTTCTTGTCCATGGCTTCGCCCGGATCGATCTTGTTCTTGATACCGTCCAGGCCGGCCATCAGCAGCGCGGCAAAGCACAGGTAGGGGTTTGCCGCCGGATCGGGGAAGCGGGCCTCGACGCGCTTGGCTTTCGGGCTTTCGGTCCACGGAATACGCACACAGCCGGAGCGGTTGCGGGCGGAGTAGGCGCGCAGAACCGGAGCCTCGAAGCCCGGGATCAGGCGCTTGTAGGAGTTGGTGGACGGGTTGGTGAAGGCATTCAGGGTCTTGGCGTGCTTCAGGACGCCGCCGATGAAATACAGCGCTTCCTGGCTGAGGTCGGCATACTTGTCGCCCGCAAACAGCGGCTTGCCGTCTTTCCAGATCGACATGTTGACGTGCATGCCGGAGCCGTTGTCGCCATAGATCGGCTTCGGCATGAAGGTCGCCGATTTGCCATAGGCGTGGGCCACGTTGTGGATCACGTATTTGTACTTCTGCAGCTCGTCGGCCTGCTTGGTCAGGCTGTCGAAGATCAGGCCCAGCTCGTGCTGGCAGGAGGCCACTTCGTGGTGGTGCTTGTCGACCTTCATGCCCAGGCGCTTCATGGTCGACAGCATTTCCGAACGCAGGTCCTGCGCTTCGTCGGTCGGGTTCACCGGGAAGTAGCCGCCCTTCAGGCCCGGGCGGTGGCCCATGTTGCCCATTTCGAACTCGGCGTCGGTGTTCCAGGAGCCGTCGGTTGCGTCAACCTCGTAGGACACCTTGTTGATGGTGTTGGAGTAACGCACATCGTCGAACAGGAAGAATTCCGCTTCCGGGCCCATGTAGGCCACGTCGCCGATGCCGGAGGATTTCAGGTAGGCTTCGGCCTTCTGTGCGGTGCCGCGCGGGTCGCGCTCGTAGCTCTCGCCGGTGTCGGGCTCAACGATGGAGCAATGGATGCAGAGGGTCTTCTCGGCGTAGAACGGATCGATATAGGCCGAGGTGGTGTCCGGCATCAGTTTCATGTCGGAGTTTTCGATCGACTTCCAGCCGGCGATCGAGGAGCCGTCGAACATGAAGCCTTCTTCCAGGAAGTCTTCGTCCACCAGGTCCACGTCCACGGTCACGTGCTGCAGCTTGCCGCGCACGTCGGTGAAACGGATGTCGACATAGGCGACGTCTTCGTCTTTGAGTTGCTTGAGAACTGCGTCTGCGCTCATTCCCTCGGTCCTTCTGATTTAGATGTCAGGATATTCGTTGAATTCGGTTACAGTGCGTCCGGGCCGGTCTCGCCGGTACGGATGCGGATCGCTTGCTCGACGGGCGAGACAAAGATCTTGCCGTCGCCGATCTTGTCGGTCTTGGCGGCATCGACAATGGCCTCGATCGCCTGGTCGACCTGATCGTCGTCCAGCACCACCTCGACCTTCACCTTGGGCAGGAAGTCGACCACGTATTCGGCGCCGCGGTACAGCTCGGTGTGGCCCTTCTGGCGGCCAAAGCCCTTGACCTCGATCACCGAAAGGCCCTGGACGCCGACGTCCTGCAACGCTTCCTTCACCTCATCGAGTTTAAAAGGCTTGATGATGGCTTCGATCTTTTTCATCGGCTTTGGCTCCTCGCAAGCTTGTTGGGGGTGTCATTTCACTTCTAAATGAAGGCAGCAATGCAGAGCTGTGCGGCTGCGGCAATTGTGGGCAGGATTTGATCGCGGCTGCCTAAAAATTAAGCACTGCGCCCGGAAAATGCGCAGAATTGAATCGGGGAAGGGCAAAACATGACCGAACTGCTGACCGCAGCCCAGATGCGGGCCATCGAACAGGCCGCCATCACGTCCGGCGAGGTGACCGGGCTGGAACTGATGGAGCGGGCCGGGCAGGGGGTGGTCGATGCCATCTTCGAGGAGTGGCCGGAACTGGCAGAAGGGCGCGGGGCCGGCCCCTCGTCGTCCATTGGTCGCTCGGACCAATGGCGCAACCAAGAACGACCCCCGGAGAATTTGGGGAAAGATGAAACGCCGCGCCGTGCTGTGGTCCTGTGCGGGCCAGGCAACAACGGCGGCGACGGCTTTGTGGTGGCGCGGCTCTTGAAGGAGCGCGGCTGGGAGGTGGAGGTTTTCCTTTATGGAGACCCGGACAAGCTGCCGCCGGATGCGAAGGCGAATTACGAGCGATTGGGTGCAGGCGCAGTGAAGCCCTGGAGCAAAACCGCCGTTGGCAACGCGGAGGGCCACCTTTTCGTGGACGCAATCTTTGGCGCCGGGTTATCGCGTGCGCCGGACAGCGACATTCTTGAGCCGCTGACCAAACTGTACACCGAAGGCAGAACCTTTGGCCGGATGGCAGCGGTTGATGCGCCGACAGGCCTTTGCATGAACAGCGGACGCGCTCTGAGCCAGGAATACGGCGGTAATTGGAGCTGGCTTACAGTCACCTTTCACAGACCTCGCATCGGGCATTTCGTTGACGAAGGGCCGGGTTACTGCGGGAACTTGCGAACCGTGGATATTGGGCTGGGCGGGGTGAAAACTGGCAATGTGATCCGGCCCTGGCATGGCGATTTCCCAGGTTTGGATGAAGGCGGGAAGGACGGTGAGGGTTTTGTTACGCTCGTTGGTGACCACCAGCGGACAACCTCGCTGCCGAAAAACCGGGAAGACCACAAATACGCCCACGGCCACGCCCTCGTCCTCTCCGGCGGACATGGCAAGACCGGCGCGGCGCGGCTGGCGGCCCGCGGCGCGCTGCGGATCGGGGCAGGGTTGGTCACCGTCGGCTCGCCGCGCTCGGCGATGTTTGAAAACGCCGCCAATCTGACTGCGATCATGCTGCGCCAGATTGACGGCGCGCACGGGGTCAGCGAGCTTTTGGAGGATGAACGCTTCAACGCGGTCTGCCTTGGCCCGGGCCTTGGGCGCGGTGCGGACACCCAGGCGGTAGTGATGGCGGTGCTGAAGGAAAAACGCGCCACCGTGCTGGACGCCGACGCGCTCACCCGGTTCGAGTTGAAGCCGGAAGCGCTGTTCGAGGTGCTGCACGAGAATTGCGTGCTCACCCCGCATGGCGGCGAATTTGCCAAGCTGTTCCCGGACTTGGCCGCAAAACTGAATGCGCCCGCCACCACCGGCCCTGCCTATTCCAAGGTCGACGCCACCCGCGAGGCGGCCAAACGCGCAGGCTGCGTGGTGCTGTTCAAGGGGCCGGACACTGTGATCGCCGCACCGGACGGGCGCTGCTCGATCAATTCCGCCCATTACGAGCGCTCCGCGCCCTGGCTGGCCACCGCCGGATCAGGCGACGTGCTGGCAGGGTTCATCACCGGGCTGATGGCGCGCGGGTTTACTCCGATGCAGGCGGCGGAAACTGCCGCCTATATCCACGTCGAATGCGCGCTGAACTTCGGCCCCGGGCTAATTGCCGAGGACCTGCCGGAGCAGATCCCCGCGGTGTTCCGAAAGCTGGGAATGTAAGCCGCCTCAGGCTGCCGGGCGCAGGTCCTCCTGCGGCGCGGCGGCGGCCGCCAGTTCCAATCCGCCTGCATAGATCACATGCGGGCGGGAGAATTCCAGCACCGTCAGATCCATCATCTGCAGACCGAGGTCGCGGATGAATTCGCCGTCCACCAGCTCATAGGCCGGCACCACCGCCTGCGGCTGGCCGAACATTGCCTTGGCGCGCCAGTCGCGCACCAGGATGCGCTGGTCCCAGGGCACGGTCAGATCGCCCTCGCCGCGGGTGTCGCCCAGCGAGCCGGCGGCAAAGCACACCGCCTGCAGCATCGCGCGGCGGGTCCGCACCGCCTCTACCTGGGCCATGCCTTGCGTGCGGGTGATCAGGCTGTCGCCTGCCGTGATGTCCTCGGCGGCGCGCTCGCCCTCGCGGGTCAGCACGATGGTGCCGCGCAAGAGGCTGATGTTCTGGCTGCCTTGAAACAGCCGCCGGGGCTGTGCCTGGCCGCGCATCGCCATTTGCGCGCGCAGGGCCGCATTTCCAAACGGTTTCATGTTGTTGCTCGCTTTGTCTGCCTCAGACTTTTTTTGCCAAACTACGGCACAACCGGATTCCAGGCCCAGCCTTTTTGCGCGAAAAACCGCTCATTGTTGCGATATTCCGGACGGATTGTTGCCGTTTTGCACAATGGCCTGCGGGGCGCGATTTCCGCTCGCATCCCCCGCCAAGCTTTGCTATTGAGCGCGTCACACGAGGGGCACGCCTTTCGTGCCGTGCGGGTGTGGCGGAATTGGTAGACGCACCAGATTTAGGTTCTGGCGCCGCAAGGCGTGGGGGTTCAAGTCCCTTCACCCGCACCATTTTCCAGCGTATTTGCACAGGCGGTTTCAGCTCCCGGTCGCGGCGGCTGCTGGCCGGTTTAACCCTGAGGCCGGATAGGTTTTCCGCTTTGGCCGCGCCTGTGCTATACTTCGCCCCGGCCGATTGCGAACAGCGGCCGACACAAATGTTCATCAGTATATTGTTAATGAGGGGGATGGCCGTGAAACGTCTTCTGAAAACATCCACCGCGGCGGGCGCCGCTTTGTGCGTCCTGGGGCAGCCGGCCCTGGCTGAGCTGAAATACGAAAACAATTCCGGCGGCTATGTTGAAATCTATGGCCAGTTCAACCCCGCCATCATCTCGGTCGACGATGGCGAGCAGACCGAAACCAACCTGCTCGACAATGACCTGTCCCGCTCCCGCGTCGGCTTGCGGCTGATTCAGCCAATCGGGGCCAATACTTTCGGCTTCCGGTTCGAAACCGGATTGGGCTTCCCGAACTCGACTGAGGTCAACCAGTTCGGCTCAGACTACAGCGGCTGGACCCGCGCCGACCTGCGCCACGTGGACTTCTGGCTGGAAGGAGGCTGGGGCAAGTTCTCCGCCGGGCAGGGCAGCATGGTGGCGGACGGCGCCGCTGAAACCGACCTCTCCTATGTCGGCACGGCGCTCTATTCCTATCCCGCGGACGCCAACGCGGGCTTCCTGTTCCGGGACACGGCGGGCGCGCTGAGCGGGCCTGCGGTTGCCTCTGCCTTTGATAACCTCGACGGCTCCCGCCGCGGCCGCATCCGTTATGACACCCCGGACCTGAACGGCTTCTCTGCCGGCATCGCCTGGGGCCAGAACATCCTGTCGTCCGGAGACGACGCCGACTACTATGACATTGGCTTGCGCTACGGGCAGGAGTTCGGTTCCACCAATTTCGCCGCCTCGCTGGCCTACCAGGTGCGCGACGATGCCGGCGATGAACGCTCCGACGTGATCGGCTCTGCCTCGGTGCTGCTGGACAGCGGCATCAGCTTCACTGTTGCAGGCGGCAGCCGGGACAACGATGCGGCGGGGGCCAGCGATCCCAGCTATTACTACGCCAAGATCGGCTATGAGACCGACAACTGGCTGCCCTGGGGCAAGACCGGGCTCGGGGTGCATTACTACGACGGCGAGGACTTCAATGTCACCGGCTCCAGCGCCAAGGGCTGGGGCGTCGGCGTGGCCCAGAAGGTCGACAGCATAAATACCGATATCTACCTGACCTATCAGGAGTATGAATATGAGGATGCCGCTGCGACCTATCAGGATCTGACAACCTGGGTGCTGGGCGCGCGCTGGCGGTTCTGACCTGCAGAGCAAGCTTCGAAACGGAAAAAACGCTCCGGGAACCCGGGGCGTTTCGCATTAGCGGGCTGCGCAGGTCTCCAACTGCGGCCGCTCCGGCTGAAGTCCGGCCCAGGGTTGCGCACGCAGCATAGCTGCTTTGCGTCAGGCGGGGCGCAAACGTAATCGTCTTCACATCTCCCGGTCCGTGCCAGCGCTAGGGTGCAGGTGATTTTTTGCCACGAGCAGATTTTCACAATTGTCGCAGCGGTCCTCTGACCCGGACTTCATGCCGCGCGCACGGAGGCTCCCTCGGCTCCTGCGCCGGCCTGTGCCGGACAGCGGCCGTAAGCGACGGAACAGGAGACAGAAAATGAAAACCAAGATTGCAGCCCGCGCCGGCGCAGCCTCCCTCGCAGCCGCACTTGCGGCCCCGGCATTTGCAGGCCCCACCTACACCAATGACACCGGCGGCAGCTTCCGCTGGTACGGCCAGTTCAACCCCGCTTACCAGTCCTTTGACGACGGCGAAGAGGACTTCAACCGGCTGGTCGACAACGAGGCGTCGAACTCGCGCGTCGGCTTCGAGCTGGAGCAGGCTTACGGCGAGAACACCCTGCGGTTCCGTTTTGAAACCGCGTTCGGCTTCCGCGGCTCTGACGGTGTCAGCCAGCTGACGACCGGCGACAACCTGAGCTGGGACCGCACCAACATCCGCCATGTCGACTTCCAGTTCGACACCGCGCGCTATGGCCGCTTCTCGGCCGGTCAGGGCTCGATGGCGACCGACGGCATCACCGGCGCTGATTTCTCCGGCACCGGCCTCGGCGCCTCCAACTCGGTCGCCGACTCGGCGGGCGGCTATGCCTTCCGCACCGGCGCAGGCGCGCTCAGCAGCGTCGACATCGGCGATGCCTTCGCCGATCTGGACGGCGGCCGCCTGGGCCGCGTCCGCTATGATTCGCCGGACCTCGCGGGTTTCACCCTGTCGACCTCCTGGGGCACCGACGTGCTGAAGGACGCCAACGACCGCGAGAGCTATGACGTCGCGGTGCGGTGGGCCAATGACGACGCGGCGGGCTTCGCCATCGACACCGGCATCGGCGCCTCCTGGACCGAACAGACCGGCGAGGAAGACTACCGCGACATCTCCGGCTCCTTTGCGGTGCTGCACAAGGCCACCGGCCTGTCGCTGAACCTGGCTGCGGGCGAGCGCGATATCGCAGGCTCCTACGCCTATGCCAAGCTGGGCTACACCGCGGACCTGATCTCTGCCGGCTCGACCTCCTTCTCGGTCGACTACTACGACGGCTCCGACATGGTCACCGATGGCGACAGCGCCGAATCCTGGGGCGTGGCCGCGGTCCAGAAGATCGACGCGCTGAACGTCGAGACCTACCTGGCCTACCGCGACTATTCCTACGACGACACCAGCGCCACCACCTACCAGGACGCCGATGTGATCCTGGCCGGCGCCCGCTGGAAGTTCTGACGCGTCTTTCCCTCGGACGCAGAACCGGAAACACGCCCCTTCGCGGGCGTGTTTTTTCGTTTCGGGGGCCGGAAATCCGCGGGATTGCCCGGCAATCCGGCAATGCCCCTTGCGCCGGGGCGCCGGGGGAAATAGAAGACCGCAAATTGTCTGGGGGCACCTCCGCAGGGGCCCCGAATCTCTATGGGGAATAGGATGCAGGTCACCGAGACGCTGAACGAAGGTCTGAAACGCGGCTACGCCATCACCGTCACCGCCGCCGAGCTGGACGAGAAGGTCAACGAAAAGCTGGTCGAAGCCCAGCCGGAAATCGAAATGAAGGGTTTCCGCAAGGGCAAGGTGCCGATGGCGCTGCTGAAAAAGCAGTTCGGCCAGCGCCTGATGGGCGAAGCGATGCAGGAATCCATCGACGGCGCCATGAACAAGCATTTCGAGGACAGCGGCGACCGTCCGGCGCTGCAGCCCGAAGTCAAGATGACCAACGAAGACTGGAAAGAAGGCGACGACGTCAACGTCGAGATGTCCTACGAGGCACTGCCGGAAATCCCCGAAGTCGACTTCTCCGGCGTCGAGCTGGAAAAGCTGGTTGTGAAGGCTGAAGAAGAGGCCGTCACCGAGGCGCTGAACAACCTGGCCGAAACCGCCAAGGAATTCGAAGCCCGCGAAGAGGGCGCAGCAGCCGAAGACGGCGACCAGGTCGTGATCGACTTCGTCGGCAAGATCGACGGCGAAGCCTTTGACGGCGGCGCAGGCGACGACTACCCGCTGGTGCTGGGCTCCAATTCCTTCATCCCCGGCTTCGAAGAGCAGCTGGTCGGCACCAAGGCCGGTGAAGAAAAAGACGTGACCGTGTCCTTCCCCGAGGAATACGGCGCAGAGCACCTGGCCGGCAAAGAGGCCGTGTTCTCCTGCACCGTCAAGGAAGTCAAAGCCCCGAAAGCGGCTGAGATCGACGACGAGCTGGCCAAGAAATTCGGCGCCGACGACCTGGACGCGCTGAAGGGCCAGATCTCCGAGCGCCTGGAAGCCGAATACGCCGGTGCCGCCCGCGCGGTGATGAAGCGCGCGCTGCTGGACAAGCTGGACGCGCTGGTCTCCTTCGACCTGCCGCCGTCGCTGGTCGACGCCGAAGCCAAGCAGATCGCGCACCAGCTGTGGCACGAGGAAAACCCGGAAGTGCACGGCCACGACCACGGTGAGATCGAAGCCACCGAAGAGCACACCAAGCTGGCCGAGCGCCGCGTCCGCCTGGGCCTGCTGCTGGCCGAGCTGGGCCAGAAAGCCGAGGTCGAAGTGACCGACGCTGAAATGACCCAGGCGATCATGCAGCAAGCCCGCCAGTACCCGGGCCAGGAACGCCAGTTCTTCGAGTTCATCCAGCAGAACGCCCAGATGCAGCAGCAGCTGCGCGCGCCGATCTTCGAAGACAAGGTTGTCGACCACATCGTCGAACAGGCCAAAGTCACCGAGAAAGAGATCTCCAAGGACGAGCTGCAGAAAGCCGTTGAGGAGCTGGAAGAGGACTGATCCTTCTTCCGCGTCGACTTACGGAAAGGCCGCCCCTTCGGGCGGCCTTTTTCGTTGCGCGGGACGGGCACCGGTCTGCCGGTTCTGCCGTATCTAACGGTGTTCTTCCGGCACCCAGTCCTCGCTCGGGCTGTTCCAGAACCTGTTGGGATTGTCTTCATCCAGCCCCCGGATATGGAGCGTCCGCATGCAGGGTGCCACATAGATCACGGGCTCCTCGTAAGGGTGTGCGGCGTAGATGTTTTCCAGAACCCGTGCGGCCCCGGCGTCATCGCGGGCCAGGAAAAATGACAGCTCCACGCATGGCACCTGAACGGCAGCCCCGGTCGCCCTGTTCCGCCCGCTCCTCAGCGACCGGAAGCTCTGTTTGCCCGCCGCTGCTTGAAAGGTCACGCGATCATAGTCGCCGTATTTCAGGGCTGTGACGGCCAGAACCGCATCAACGATCCTCTGTGCGCGGGTTTCGGGTACCTGGACGGTGATCCGCAAACCGTCTTCGGGGATAAACCTGCCGGTCTTCAATTCGGGCATTTTCATAAGGGACTCCAGTGTTGATTGGGACTGGATACCCCAGGCAGGCGAAGCTGCGGGAAAGGACGCTTCGCTGCGGGGCGAAGCGTTCGGCCTTGCAGGCAGGCGATGCCAGTCAGGAAAGGAGGGGCAGGAAAGACTGGGTCGGGAAAACAGGCTCTCCCGCCCTTCCTTGGCGCCGTCCTGCGGACAGCACCGCGGACCGTTGGGCCGGGCAGCGCCCCTGCGGGGCGCTGCTGACGGGCAGGTTTCAGCTGTCAGAAGGCGCCGGGCGCAGGCCGGTTTCCACCAGCATGCCGCGGCGCTTGGCCTCGTAGTAATAGCCGCGCGAGTAATGCTTCACGGCCATATCCTGGCTGCCATCGGCCAGAAGCCAGGCGCCGCGCAGGTATTTCACGGAAAATTGCAGGTTGGTATCGGCATCCAGCAGATCCTGAGGCTCGCCTTTGAAGCCCATCGACCGCGCCGTCGCGGGAAGGATCTGCAGAAGCCCGTAGTAGGGGCGGTTCACCGCCTTGGGCCTGTGGGTGCTCTCGCGGACCGCCAGCCGGTGCACCAGGCTGCGCGGGACCTCGTAGTGGTCTGCCCAGTAGTTGATCTTCTGGCGCAGTTCCGGCGTCTCATTGGGGTAGAGCGGCGGGGCGGCTCTGGACACCTCGGGCGGGGAGGCGGTGCTGGCGCAGGCAGACAGCACTGCGGCGGCAATAAACAAGATCAGAGTGGTGCGGCGCGTCATGCGGCCTCCGAAAGCGGTTTCTCACAACCGGCAGATTAGCCGCATCGCGGCGGGCTGCAACGGCGCCCGTGCCGCGGCTTCGGGAAGCGGCGGGGAACCGCCATCCGCTGCGGGGGATTCCGCCGGTTCCAAAGCGGTCCGCAGACCGCGCGCCGGGTAGTTCAAACTTTAATGATTAGAGGTTTGTTAAATATGGCGGGCCACTACATATTGGTGTTGCGCATTGAGGCAGAACAACCCTCAGGGCAGTTTGCCCCTCACGCCTGTGGGGCAGCTGACCATGTCGGGCAGAGGGGACCGCGGCTGTTTCCCAAATTTCGCGGTCCCTATAACCACCGGCAGCAGGCACTCAACAGGCGCTGGCGCGGACATCCGCCGGGTTCAGATAAACGGGTTGCAGCCTGCAGCGGTGCAGCCCTTGCAGCAGCCTGAGGGCTGGATCAGGCCGGCTTCTGCTCCGCCGCCTGCGGCCGCTGGAACAGGCTTTCGCCCGGCGCAATCAGCCCCTTCGGCACCAGCTCCGAAATGGTCTCGGCGCGGGCGGCCGTCCGGCCCGGCCCGCTGCCGCGCAGCAGCCGGAACAACAGCCGCCGGCGCAGGGCCAGCTCCTCACTCTCCAATGCGTCCTGCATGGCGCATCCCCCTTTTTCACTCCACTCCCGGATTATTCTGGCCGAATGCGGCAAACAGATGGTTATTCCGGGGCAGGGGATTTGCGCGCAATTTGCCTCAGCTTTTCAAAGGCTGCCCGGCAGAACGAAAAAGGCCGCCCCGGAGGGCGGCCTTTCCCATGTCTCACTGTCCCGAACAGGATCAGTTGGTTTCTTCGCCAGCGGCGTCGGCAACAGGTGCTTCGTCGTCGTCAGACGCGGCAGAGCCGATGTCGTCGAACAGCTCGGAGATTTCGAACTCAGCAGCGGCTTCCTCTTCGGCGGCCAGCTCCTGGATCGATTTGCCCGATGCCTGCAGCTCGGCTTCCTCTTCGGAGCGGGCCACGTTCAGCTTGATTTCGACTTCCACTTCCGGGTGCAGCTTGACGGCGACCGAATGCAGGCCCAGTTCCTTGATCGGTGCGATCAGGGCGACCTGTTTCTTGTCGACCGAGAAACCTGCTTCGGTTGCGGCTTCGGCGGCGTCGCGCGGGGTGACGGAGCCGTACAGCGCGCCCGCGTCCGATGCGGAGCGAATCACGATGAACTGCTGGCCGTCCAGCTTCTCTGCCAGAGCCTCGGCCTCTTTCTTGGTCTCCAGGTTGCGCGCTTCCAGCTGCGCTTTCTGGGCCTCGAAGGCGGCGATGTTGGACTCGGAGGCGGTTTTCGCCTTGCCCTGCGGCAGCAGGAAGTTGCGGGCGAACCCGGGCTTCACGTCAACGACGTCGCCCATCTGGCCCAGCTTTGCAACGCGCTCAAGAAGGATAACTTGCATCTGCTTATCTCCTTACTTCACGGCGTAGGGCAGCAGGGCGAGGAAGCGGGCGCGCTTGATAGCACGGGCCAGCTCACGCTGCTTCTTTGCCGAAACGGCGGTGATGCGCGAAGGCACGATCTTGCCGCGCTCAGAGATGTAGCGCTGCAGCAGACGGGTGTCTTTGTAGTCGATCTTCGGCGCATTTTCACCCGAGAACGGGCAAACCTTGCGGCGGCGGAAAAACGGTTTGGCTGCCATGATTTAGCGTCCTTTTCTCAAGCGTTGATCAGCGGCGCTCGCGACGGCCGTCGCGTTCGTCGCGCTTCTGCATCTGGACCGAAGGGCCCTCGGCGTGCTCGTCGACCTTGATGGTCAGGACGCGCATCACGTCATCATGCAGACGCATCAGGCGCTCCATTTCCTGAACGGCGGCCGACGGTGCGTCGGTCTTCAGGAAGGCATAGTGGCCCTTGCGGTTCTTGTTGATCTTGTAGGCCATGGTCTTGACGCCCCAGTACTCCTGGTCGACCAGCTTGCCGCCGTTGTCGGACAGAACAGCACCGAAGTGTTCGATGAGGCCTTCAGCTTGCGAGTTGGACAGGTCCTGACGCGCAATCATGACATGCTCATAGAGTGGCATGCGAACTCCTGTTTGTGTCTAGGCGCATTTCATAGACGGGGCATGTCACACTTCCGCTGCCCGGTCACGAGAGGCTGCGCGGATCGAAGAAGTCGCGGAAGCAGGGCCTCCTATACAGGCTGGCGCCGAAAGAGCAAGGCAAAAGGGGATTTGCGGCGGTAGCAACAGGCCGCCGCGGCAAAACCGCAAGCCTGCCCCATTGCTGCCCCAATGCAGGTCTTCACTCCTTAACGAAGCCTTAACGCGGACAGGAGCCGCGGGCCGCAAGGGCGGCTTTGGCAGCTTGGGAAAGGAGCAGACGGATGGCAGCGACAGATCAATTCACCGCACGGGCCGGCAGAACCTCCGCAGCCGGCGCCCTGGGCGGCCTGGCCGGCGCGATGCCGCTGCGCCTGCGGCTGCAGGCCAACTGGCGGGTGCGGGTTGTCATGGTGCGCCTGCTGGGCGCCGCGATGATCCTCGGCTCTATCGGGCTGTGGCTGGTGCAGGGCGCCGGCGCGGACCCGGAAATGAACCTGATCCGGATCGGCGTGTCGGTTGCCTTCTTGCTGGCCGGGCTGGTGCTGATGACCGCCCATCAGCCGGCGGGCAGCCCGGAAGCCTGCTTTGACCCGGTGCGCCGCGAGCTGCGGCTGCTGAAACGCGACGCCCAGGGCCGCCCGCGCACCGTCCTGCGCCGCAGCTACGGCAGCCTCGGCGGGGTGCGGCTCACCGCCTCCTCAGTGCAGATGTACGAAGGCGACGGCAGCCTGCTGATCGAGCTGCCGATCGGCTCCGCCGCGATGCGCAGCCAGCTGCGCGACCAGCTCAGCGGCGCGGTGCGGATCCTGACATAACGCCCATCACATTCCCGCGAGACACAGCCCGGCTGCCCGCAGCCGGGTTTTGTGTTCGCGCGCTCACAGATAGTGTTGGTTTTTGCGGGCTTCCAATCCGCAGGCCAGATGCCACATCCTTTGCCATAACATTCATTCAGACGGAGCCTTCCCCATGAAAAAGACCCTGCTTGCCGCCGCCCTGTTCGGCGCGGCTGCCACCAGCGCCTTTGCCGTTCAAGCACCTGAAAAATACGTCCTGGACGCCAGCCACAGCCAGATCCTGTTCAGCTACAACCACCTTGGCTATTCGACCACATGGGGCATGTTCTCGGGTTTCGAGGGTGAGATCCATTTCGACCAGGAAAACCCGGCCGCTTCCAGCGTTGCGGTCTCGATGCCGCTCAATTCGATGTTCACCGGCTGGCAGGCCCGGTTCGACCACTTCATGACCAAGGACTTCTTCGACGCAACCGAGGATGAAACCGTCAGCTTCAAATCCACCGCGATTGAAGTGACCGGCGACACCACCGCCAAGATCACCGGCGACCTGACCCTCAACGGCGTGACCAAGCCGGTGGTGCTGGATGCCAAGCTGAACCAGGTAGGCGAGCACCCGATGGCCAAGAAGCCCTGGGCCGGTTTCGATGCCACCGCCACCGTGCTGCGCTCCGACTACAACCTGGGCCAGTTCGCGCCCTTCGTCAGCGACGAAGTGCAAATCCAGATCTCGATCGAGGCGATGAAAGCCGACAACTGATCCTGCTGCTGCCCGGGTGCAGTTCCAACCGCCGGCTCCCGATGGGCCGGCGGTTTTCTTTTGCGCCTGCGCACTCCTCCCCAAACTGTGACCGGGGTTCACTGGCGTTTCCAAGGCTGAAGGCGCACACTGATGGCGGCCCCTCCGGCCACTTCGGAAAGGAGGCACCCATGTTCCGCTTAGGCTATCTCGCTTCAGCCGCTGCGGCCCTGGCCCTCGCAGCCAACCTGGCATTTACCGCGCCGGCTGCCGCTCATGACACAGGCGGCGATGCGGCCCGCGCCCTTGCCGGGCTGATTGCCCTGGGCATCATCGTCAAGAGCCTGGATGACCGCAAGCACCGCCACTACAGCCACAACAAAGGCTATTACCCGCGCACCTACTATCCGCGCAGCTATTACAAGCCTTACGGCGGCCGCCATCATGCCAAACACCACCGGCACCACTACCGGGGCATCCACCGCCATCGCACCCGCCACGGCGGCTACTACCGGCACAGCCACTGATCGCTGCGCCTTAATTGAATTTGCCGCAGGGAATTCACCTCAGGATTGTTGCCAGCTTCAAGGGAACCATGCAAGAAGCCGGGAGGGCAATACCCGCCCCGGCCTATGGGAGCATGTCTTGAAGTTAGCTAGGGCACAGGGGGGAAACCTCCGCTACCGGCGCTCGCGGCGCGAAGACGCGGCGGCTGTTTTTGATCTGGTCGGCGCTTCGGTCAGCTGCCTGGCGCCTGAACCTTACCCGCAAGAAGTGGTGGACAGCTGGATGGCAGGCCGGGTTCTCGAGGATTACCTGGCGGACTGCGCCAGCGGTGAGATCTGGATCGCTGAGGCCGGGCAGACACCGGTCGGATTTTCTCATGGCGTCCCGGGAGAGGTCAAACGCCTGTTCGTCGCCGCCGGCTACACGGGCATTGGCGCGGGCGCCGGGCTGATGCAGCGCGCGCTCAAGGACGCTCTGACGGCAGGCGGCGGCCATGTCCGGATCGAAGCGACCCTGAATGCGGTCCCTTTCTACAGAAAATGGGGCTTCCAAAAAACCGGCCGCGGCGTGTTTCCCGGCCGGGATGCGGGATTGCCGGACATTGCCGTGGTGATCCTGGAAAAGGACTTCTGAACACATCCGCAAGGCGGCCGGCCAATGGCACCGCGCCGCGCGCCAGCGCGGCGCCGGGCCCAAGCCGGACAGGATGCGCCGGCACCGCCGGGGCCTCTGCGGGCGCGGGAGCGCCTGAGCGCGCCCCCCCGGGGCGGGTCACTGCGCCCGCCGGGCCTCCAGCTCCACCGACACCTCCACTGCAAATCCCAGCGAGCTTTCGTCCGGCAGGCTCTTGCCGATGCCGAAGTCCAGTCGGTTCAGGGTCAGCGCGCCGGTCATCTTCGCGGTATCCCCCTCCAGCGCCAGTTCAAAGGGCAGGGTGGCCGGCACCGTCTGATCCTTGATCGTCAGCGTGCCCACCGCCTGGTAGCCCTCTGCCAGCTTTTCGATCTCCGCCGTAAACAGAGCCGTGGGGAAGCTGGCGCTGTCAAAGTAATCCGCGCCCATTGCCTGCTGTGTCACGCTGCCCAGCTCCAGCGAGGGGATGGCGATGGAAACTTCCACGTCCCCTGCCGGGCCGGGCGCCGCGGGTTCCTCGAAATTGATGACCGCGGTCCACTCTTTGAAGCTGCCGGAAACCGCGCTGCCCATCTGGGTGACGGAAATGCCCAGCGTGCCGGACTGCACCGTCCAGCTGCCTGCTGCGGCTTCAGCCGGGTCTGCGGCAACCACCGGGGCCGCGGTGCCAGTCTCCGCGGGTGTTTTGCCGCCCAGGATGCCAAACACCGAACCGCCGCCCAGCACGCCCGCCCAGACCGCAAGTGCTGCCAGCAGCGGCAGCAGGCTGTGCGCCTGGGCCGGCGGCTGGGGCAGGCGGGCGCGGCCCGGCAGCATCCGCCGCAGGGTGGCATCGCGGTCGATCACATGGTGCTTCAGCGCGCCGGCAATATGCAGCCCTAGCGCCGCCGCCAGCGTCCACACCAGCAGCCAGTGCAACCCGCTGAACAGACCTGCCACCGCTTCCGATTTCGGCACAAACGGCAGGCTCTGCCCGAACGGCCACCAGATCGGCGCATAGCCGGTGGTCGCAGCATGGTGGATCCAGCCGGTGAGCGGCACCGCCACCAGCGAGCCATAGAGCAGCCAATGCACCATTTCCGCCGCCAGCGCCTCGGCCTTGCGGTCCGGATGCAGCAGGCCCGGCTTGGGCTGGCCCAGCGCCCACAGGATCCGCAGTAGCGCGGTAAGGAATACCGCCACCCCGATGGTCTTGTGCAGGGAGAACAGCAGCGTCGCCCGCGCGATCACCGCCTGGCTGCCGTCAAAGCCGGGGCTCTGGATCTCATGCGCCAGCTGGTTTGCGAAATAGCCCAGCGGAAAGGCAGAGAAGATCAGCAGCGCGGTCAGCCAGTGAAAGCCTTTGGAGACGCTGCCGTAAGAAGAAAACGTGTTGCCACGGGACATGGGCGTTATTCCTGGTCAAGATCCGGTTGCCCATAACCTAACCACGGCTCCCCCTGTTGCAACGCACGAGAGCTGTCCGCCCGCGCACAGGTTTCGTGCGCCTTTGCTTGTACGTTAGGGAAAGGGCGGGTACATCAGGCAAAACGCTAAAACGGACGAGGTCATCAATGACGATCGCATTTGTGTTCCCCGGGCAGGGCGCCCAGACCATCGGCATGGGCAAGGCGCTGGCCGAGGCCTATCCGGCCGCCAAGGCCATCTTTGACGAGGTGGACAGCGCACTCGGGGAAAGCCTGAGCCAGCTGATCTGGGAGGGCGACATCGAAACCCTGACCCTGACCCAGAACGCCCAGCCCGCCCTGATGGCCACCTCGATGGCCGCGATGCGCGCGCTGGAGGCCGAAGGCGTCAGCATCGATAAGGCGTCCTTCGTGGCCGGCCACAGCCTCGGCGAATATTCCGCGCTGGCGGCTGCCGGTGCCATCACGGTTGCCGACACCGCCCGCCTGCTGCGCACCCGCGGCCTCGCGATGCAAAGCGCGGTGCCGGTGGGCGAGGGCGCGATGGCGGCGATCCTCGGTCTTGACCTCGACGCCGTGCGCGCGGTGGCGGAAGAAGCCGCGCAAGGCGAGGTCTGCCAGGCCGCCAACGACAACGACCCCACCCAGGTGGTGGTCTCCGGCGCCAAGGCGGCGGTTGAGCGCGCCGCTGAGATCGCCAAGGAAAAGGGCGCCAAGCGCGCGGTGATGCTGCCGGTGTCCGCCCCCTTCCACTGCGCCCTGATGCAGCCCGCCGCCGACGCCATGGCCGAGGCGCTGGCCGGTGTTGACATCAAATCTCCGGCGGTGCCGCTGATTGCCAACGTGCGCGCCGACGCCGTCACCGGCCCGGACGAAATCCGCGCATTGCTGGTCGAGCAGGTGACCGGCTCCGTGCGCTGGCGCGAAAGCGTGCGGGCAATGGCCGCCAAGGGCGTCAGCGAATTCTGGGAGATCGGCGCGGGCAAGGCGCTGTCGGGCATGATCCGCAAGATCGACCGCAACCTGGCCTGCCGCCAGGTCGGCACCCCGGAGGACGCCAAGGCCGCAGCCGGGAATTAAACCTTGCGGAGACGGTTCTCGTTTCTCGCGGCCGGACCCGCCCTTGCCGCAGCCCTGTGGGGCTGCGGGATTGCCGAAAACCTGGTGCAGACCACCCGGTTGGAGCTGCAGGGGCGGGATGTCCTGGTCAACGGCACCCTGAACGCGCGCTCGCTGGCTCAGTTCAGCGCGTTCATGTCCCGCCACCCGGAAGCCGAACGGCTGGTGCTGCTGGACATGCCGGGCTCCGCCGATGACGAGACCAACCTCAGGCTGGGGCATCTGGTGCGCGACCTGGGCCTCGATACCCATGTCACCGCCGCCAGTGAAATCTACTCCGGCGCCGTGGACATCTTCCTGGCGGGCCGGGAGCGCACCATGGAGGACGGCGCTATCCTGGGGGTGCACGCCTGGGCCGGCGACAAACCGGCCGGCGCATACCCGCCAAGCCACCCGGAACATGCGCCCTATGTGGCCTATACCACCCGGATGCTGGGCAGCGACGATTTCTACTGGTTCACGATCCAGGCCGCTCCGGCCACCGACATTCACGAAATGACCGAGGCGGAGGTGAACCGCTACGGTCTCCTGACCAAACCGGTCCTGCGGGACTAAGAAGCCAAGAGGGCAACAAATCATGTTTGATCTTACTGGAAAGAACGCGCTGGTCACCGGCGCCTCGGGCGGCATCGGCGGAGATATCGCCCGCGCCCTGCACGCCGCCGGCGCTACTGTGGCGCTGTCGGGCACCCGCGAGGAGCCGCTCAAGGCGCTGGCCGCGGAACTGGGCGAGCGCGCCCATGTGCTGCCCTGCAACCTCTCCGACGCCGAAGCGGTCGAGGCGCTGCCGAAGCAGGCGGCCGAGGCGATGGGCTCTGTCGACATCCTGGTCAACAACGCGGGCATCACCCGCGACAACCTGTTCATGCGGATGAAGGACGAGGAATGGGAGTCCGTTCTGAACGTGAACCTCACCTCCACCATGCGGCTGTGCCGCGGCGTACTGCGCGGCATGATGAAGGCGCGCTGGGGCCGCATCATCAATATCTCCTCCGTGGTGGGCGCCACCGGCAACCCGGGCCAGGGCAACTATGCCGCCTCCAAGGCCGGCATGATCGGCATGTCCAAATCGCTGGCCTATGAGGTCGCCAACCGCGGCATCACCGTCAATGCGGTTGCGCCGGGCTTCATTTCCACCGCGATGACCGACAAGCTGAACGACAACCAGAAGGACGCGATCCTGACCCAGATCCCGGCGGGCCGCATGGGGGAATCAAAGGAAATCGCCTCCGCCGTGCTGTACCTGGCCAGCCAGGAAGCGGGCTATGTCACCGGCACCACCCTGCATGTGAACGGCGGCATGGCAATGATCTGAGCCGGGCCTGATCCGGTCCTGCAGAATTGCCCCGCAGCCCGGCTGCGGGGCAATTTTCTTGCGCGCCTGCCGCGCCGGGCCCCGCGCCGCCCCATCAGCCTGCGCCGCCAAGCACTTGAATATCGGCGGAAATGGCAAAAAAAGCCGGTCTTGGGCTTGCAAGCCCTTGATTGCGGCGCCATCTGCACGCTTCATAGGCACGCGATGCGGGCCGCCCCCTGCTGCCGCGACCAAGCGAAACCGTTTGCCTTGGCCGCGGTCTATGCTATAGGCGGCCCATATCCGCTGGTATTTCCTAATGGAAACGCCGCACTGTCCCCGTCCCGCGGGGATCACACCGCCCGCTCCGGGCAAAAACCACGCCGCCCGAACGGGCAAGGGCAGAACCGGGCAGAGTGCCCTGAAAAACGAGGAAGAGACATGAGCGACGTCGCAGATCGCGTTAAAAAGATCGTTGTTGAGCACCTGGGTGTTGAAGAGGACAAGGTCACCGAAAACGCCTCCTTCATCGACGATCTGGGCGCAGACAGCCTGGACACCGTGGAACTGGTGATGGCGTTTGAAGAAGAGTTCGGCATCGAGATCCCGGACGACGCAGCCGAAACCATCCAGACCTTCGGCGACGCGGTCAAGTTCATCTCCGAAGCGTCCTAAGCCACGCTTCCGGATGACCGGAATTCACGGCGCTCTCCTGTGCGGAGGGCGCCGTTTTCTTTTGCCGGCACCCGCGCCTGCCGCGGCTGCGAATCCCTGATTTCCCAGCGGCCGGCGGCGCAGCGGCAGCTTTCCCGTTTGCGCTATCATCAACGCCCGGGAAACACGCCGCAATTGTTCCATAAATGGTCATGATACGGCGTATCGCGCGGAAAAATCCGTGCTAATCTGAGCGCAAGTGGCGACACACAGGAGACTGGCACCATGATGATCTACCCCACTATGGAAATTCAGAACGGCCGTTGCGTAACCCTCGAAAAAGGCCGCCTGGAGGAACCGCAGATCTGGCATGTGGATCCGGTTGAAACCGCCAAGGGCTTTGCCGCGGCGGGGGCGGAATGGATGCACCTCACCGATTTCAACGCGATTGAAGGCGACAGCAGCAACGAAGAGCTGGTCCTGAAGATCATCCGCGGCGCCGGCATCCCGGTGCAGCTGGGCGGCGGCATGCGTTCGCGCGAACAGGTCGAGCACTGGATCGACAAGGGCGCCGGGCGCATCGTCATCGGCACCCTGGCGGCCCGCGACCCGCATCTGGTGCGCGAACTGGCCGAACACCACCCGGACCAGATCGTGCTGGCGGTGGACATCTGGCAGGGCCAGGTGATGACCGACGGCTGGCGCAAGTCAGGTGCGTTCACCCCCGAAGCCTATCTGGAGGCTTTCGAGGGCGCTCCCTTTGCCGGCATCATCATCACCGACATCGATGCTGACGTTGCCGATACCGAGGCGCAGATGGGGCTGATCTCGCACCTCGCGTCCAAGGTGAAGCTGCCGGTGATCGCCAGCGGTGTGGTGCGCAACGCCGATGACATCTCGCGGCTGAAGTACATCCACAACATCGCCGGTGCCCAGGTCGGCCGCGCCCTGTTCCGCAAGACACTCTCGGTCGAGGAAGCGCTGGCAGTGGCCCGCCCGGAACCGGAACCGGTTGCTGAATTCCAGTAAAAGGCCAGCAGCCAAAGAAAGCGCCTGCGGACTTCTGCCCGCAGACGCTTGCGGACCGCCTCTGGGCTAGGCTGGCTCTGCCGCCACCAGCAGGACGGCGGAGCCGGCGCCTGGCCGCAGGTCCGGCGGTCAAGCAGGTTTGGCGGCCGCGGCCGGCTGAACGGCGGTCCTCGGCGACCATCGCAGCAAGGCCTGCAAGTCCTCCTGGGACAGGGGCCTGGTGAATTTCAGGCCAACATAGTCGCTGGTCTGCCAGGGAACCTGCGCGGCAACCTCCCCAAGCACCGGCACCATGGCTTTGACCTCGCTTCTCATCGCGGTCAGCGGGGTGCCGCTGCGGTCCCAGATGCGCACCTTGGCGCCCAGCCGGCTGATATCGACCAGCTTTGCAGGCAGCCGGTACGGGCCGCATTGCAGGGTGCAGGGCAGCGAGCAGGGATGCCGCCGCCGCCGCCGCCGCTGCCTGCGGGCAATCCGTTCCGCCAGAAAGGCGCCGGCTGCACCCAGCACCACCACCAGAAACGAGCTGGCAATGGCGGTTTCCTGCGAAAGCCCCTTGATGCGGCCCATGCCGGCTGCGGTGCTGTCCTTCAGGTTTTCCAGCGGAGTGAAGTCGCAGGGCAGCGGAATGATGCGGCTGGCAAACTCCTCCAGCAGCGCAGCCGCCTCCAGCCGCTCGGCGCTGGCCCCAGCCTTGGCCAGGCCGTGCTGCCGGTAGATTTCCAACAGGCCTTTCTGCTGGCTGATCAGCTGCATGGTTATCGGCTCGAAACCCTCCATCCCGGTGCGCCGCAACTGCATGCTCAGCGCTACTTCCGGGTGATCGTCCAGCCAGTGCTGCAGGTGGCGCGCCTCGGCCGGGTCGGCGCCTGATTTCAGAAATTCGAGAAAGCCGCGTGCCTCGTGCTGCAGCATCACAAGGTCCGATTGCAGCAAGCAGGTCGGCCTGGCGGCTGCAGCCGCACCGGTGTCGGAGAGGACGGCTGCCGGCGCCGCAAGCGCGGCGAAAATAATAGGCCAGTGTTTCATGCCGGAACTCGCTAGAACAGTCAGTTAGTTATTACAGGCGGCTGAATTCCCTTCAATCTATCATAGGCTGTGTACGCACTTATTAACGCTACTTAAGCGTACAGTTAATTCGCCGTAAAAGCGTCAGGGCCGGACAGGCTGGCATCCTGGCCGGGCGAGAGAGGCAATCGGGAAAGGCAATTGAAACCCGCTGCGGCCGGGCGGCGCAGCGGAAACGGCGCGATCCGGGTGTTCGGGTGTCAGCGGTGCCGGGCGGCGCCAGCCGCCGTCAGGGGCAGGGGGGCGATGTAAAGGGCGGGCGGCTTACAGGCCGCGCTGCAGGCTGCGCGTCACAGGCCAAGCCGCACTTCTTCGCGCAGGCCGCCATCCTCCATCGGAAAGGCCTCCAGCAGACGGTGCAGCTGCATGAAATTGAACTCCTGCACAAACTGGACGCCGATGTAATCGGCCGTCTTCCAGCGCACCTGAGCATCCACCGTATGGCCGCCAAAGGACAGCCGGACGCGTCCGGAAGCTTGGCAGGGGGTGTCCGGGCGCACCTTGGCGCCGGCCCGGCTGAGATCCACCAGATGCGCCTGCACGGTCCGCCCGCCGGCCTGCAGCACGCAAGGCACCGCGCAGGGGTAGCGTTTGGTGCGGCGGATCTTGCGGATGCCGATCCGGTCCAGGAAATACAGAACGCTGCCGCCCAGCACCAGGAACGATACCCAGGCAATTGCCGCATTGATGATCTGCTGGCGCTGGCGGGCATCATTGGCGTTGATCGCCACCAGCTTGCTGCCATAGCCGTCTTCCTTGAACTGGTCGCAGGGCAGCGCCTCGACCAGCGTGCCATAGGCCGCCTGCAGCTCGAACATGCCCATGTGGCGGGCGCTTTCCAGCGCTGCCGTGCGGCCTTGGCTGGCAAGCATCTGCAGCAGAACAGTATGCTGCTGCATCAGCTTCAGCGTGCCGCCCTCGGCGGACTGGATGCCCACCGCCCGCATCCGCTGCCGCAAGGGCGCAGGCGGATTCGCGCTGAGCCAGCTGTTCAGCTGCTGGACGTGATAGGCGCCCTGGCCGGTATCGAGGAACGTCAGGAACCCGGCCGAAGCCCGGTTCAGGTCGGAGAGATCCTGATGCACGGCGCAGGATGCGCCCGCACGCGCGGGCAGCAGGAAAATTGTCAGCAGAAGTGCAGCTGTCGGCAGCCATTTGCGCATGGCAGGGTCTTCCTTACATCTCTCCGGAGGCAATCCTCGCCTACAGAAACGAATCTGAGGTTAACGCGGAAGCCTGCCATTAAAGATTTCTGTAAAAACTCCGTGTGCTGCGCCCCGCTGGCTGCATCCGGCGCGGGCCAAGACCTGCCGCGGCAAACAGCCCTTCCGGTGCGCACAGGCACGGCACCGCCGTCCCATCACCGGGCCGGACGGCACCGTTCCGGCAATAAGGAGGGGCTTATAGTGAACTTGAAGCAGGGGACGCGCAAAAAAAGAACGGGCTGGAGGCAAAATGGCCCAGAGCTCCAGCCCGCACCGGCGGCACTGAATTCAGCCGCCAAGTTTCTTGGTTCGGATGCTGTCAACCTGAAGGGGAGTAGTTAATGAAGCGTTCACGCAGGGAAAACTTGCTGCAATTTTGCATGTTACGTCCCGTAAAACGGTCTGCGCGCCCGCTCTTGCACCTTCGGGCCATTCCAAGCTATTTGGACAGACGGATTGCCGAGGCAAAGGAGAGCAAGGAATGCGTCGAGTAGTTGTCACCGGACTGGGCCTGGTTACCCCGCTGGCCAGCGGAGTCGAAGAAACCTGGTCCCGGTTGCTGGACGGCCAGTCGGGTGCAGGCCCCATCACCCTGTTTGACGCCGAAGCCAGCGGCGTCACCACCACCTACGCCTGCGAGGTTCCGCGCGGCGACGGTGCGGATGGCACTTTCAACCCGGATGACTGGGTGATCAAGAAAGAGCAGAAGAAGATTGACGACTTCATCCTCTATGGCATCGCTGCCGCCGACATGGCCGTGCGCGACGCCGGCTGGACGCCCGAGGACGAGGAAAGCCGCCTGCGCACCGGCGTGATGATCGGCTCCGGCATCGGCGGGCTGTCGTCGATCGCCGACACCGCGGTGATGATCAAGGAAAAAGGCCCCCGCCGGGTGTCGCCGTTCTTCATCCCCGGTGCGCTGATCAACCTGATCTCCGGCCAGGTCTCGATCCGCTTCGGCTTCAAGGGCCCGAACCACTCCGTCGTGACCGCCTGCTCGACCGGCGCCCACGCCATCGGCGACGCGGCCCGGCTGATCAAATCCGGCGACGCCGACGTGATGATCGCGGGCGGCGCCGAGGCGGCGATCTGCGAGATCGGCATTGCCGGCTTCAACGCCTGCAAGGCGCTGTCCACCAAACGCGCTGACGACCCCACCAAGGCCTCGCGCCCCTATGACGCCGACCGTGACGGCTTTGTCATGGGCGAGGGCGCCGGCATCGTGGTGCTGGAAGACTACGAGCACGCCAAGGCCCGCGGCGCCAAGATCTATGCCGAGGTACTGGGCTACGGCCTGTCGGGCGACGCCTACCACATCACCGCGCCTTCCGAGGACGGTGAAGGCGGCGAGCGCTCGATGAAGGCGGCTCTGGCCAACGCAGGGCTGGACGCCTCTGCCATCGACTACATCAACGCCCACGGCACCTCGACCATGGCCGACACCATCGAACTGGGCGCGGTTGAGCGGCTGCTGGGCAACCATGCGGCCAATGTCACCATGTCCTCGACCAAATCCGCCACCGGCCACCTGCTGGGTGCTGCCGGCGCGATTGAGGCGATCTTCTCGATCCTGGCGATCCGCGACCAGGTGGCGCCACCGACCATCAACCTCGACAACCCCGCTGTCGAAACCCCGGTCGACCTGGCGCCCAACGCCAAGCGCGAGCGCAAGATCGACGTGGCGCTGTCGAACTCCTTCGGCTTCGGCGGCACCAACGCTTCGGTGATCTTCGGGAAACCCAAGTGATGTGGCGCAGCCTCGCCTCCAATATGCTGACGGTCCTGATCGCCGCCCTGTTCCTGCTGGGCGGCGTCATCCTGTGGGGCCAGTCGCAGTACACCTCCGAAGGCCCGCTGGACACCGCCATCTGCCTGCGGGTGGAGCGCGGCTCCAACATGGCCCGCGTCAGCCGCGACCTCGAGGCGCAAGGAGCGGTGTCCTCCGCCACCATCTTCCGCCTCGGCGCCAAGTACAGCGAGAAGACCGGCCAGCTGAAGGCCGGCAGCTTCCTGGTGGAGCCGGGCGCCTCGATGGAGCGGATCGTTGACGAGATCACCCATTCCGGCGCCTCCACCTGCGGCACCGAGATCGTCTACCGCGTCGGCGTGACCCGCACCCAGACCCTGGTCCGCGAACTGGACCCGGCGACCAACAAGTTCGAAGACATCGCCGATTTCATCCTCGGCGAGGATGAGGCCCCGTCTGAGTACACCGAAACCCGCCAGGACGCCGACACCCGCTACCGCATCGCGCTGGCCGAAGGCGTGACCAGCTGGCAGGTGGTCGAGGCGCTCAAAGCCATGGACGTGCTGGACGGCGAGCCCGGCGAGCGCCCGGCCGAGGGCCTGCTGGCGCCTGACAGCTACGAGGTCACACCGGGCACCGAGCGCGCCGCCGTGCTGGCCGAGATGCAGGAGCGCCAGCAGCTGCGCATCAACGCCGCCTGGGAAGGCCGGTCCGAAAACGCCGCTGTCACCAGCCCCGAGGAGATGCTGATCCTTGCCTCGATCATCGAGAAGGAAACCGGCGTCGCCGAGGAACGCGGCCTGGTCGCCTCTGTCTTCACCAACCGCCTCAACCGCGGCATGCGCCTGCAGACCGACCCGACGGTGATCTATGGCGTCACCAAGGGCGAGGGGGTCTTGGGCCGCGGTTTGCGCCAGAGCGAGCTGCGCAAGGCCACCCCCTGGAACACCTATGTGATCGAGGGCCTGCCGCCGACGCCCATCGCCAACCCGGGGCTTGCCAGCCTCGAGGCCGCGGTGAACCCGGAGACCACGGACTACGTGTTCTTCGTTGCCGACGGCACCGGCGGCCATGCCTTTGCCGAGACGCTGGACGAGCACAACAGGAACGTGGCCAAATGGCGCGAGATCGAAGCCCAGCAGCAGAACAACTGAAGCTGAGGCAACGGACAAAGGGAAGGGCGCCGCAGGGCGCCCTTTTTTGTGGCTGGAAGGTCCACCGCCGCAAGGGGCGCAGATCATTCGCCATCCTGCGCCAGCAGGCGGTCCACTGCTTCTTGCACATCCGCAACTGTGGCGGTCGGCGCCGGTTTGCAGCGGCTCTCGTCGCCTTTGCGGTACTTTCCGGTCCGCACCAGATAGCCTGCCGCCAGCCCGGCCGCCAAGGCACCCGCCACATCGCTTTCCGCATCATCGCCGATCATCGCCGCTTGCTGCGGCTCTGCACCGGTGCTGGCCACGGCAGCCCGGAAGAACTCCGGATCGGGTTTGCCGAACAGCTTCGGCTTGGCATCGCCGGCAAATTCCAGCACCTTGATGAACGGGCCGGCGTCCAGGCTCAGCCGGCCGTCCCCGTCCAGGAAAACACGGTTGTCCGCCAGCGCAATCAATGGCGCGCCCTCCAGCAGCACCCGGAAAGCGCGGTTCATGTTGTCATAGCTGAAAGCCTCGCCAGCGTCGCCGATGACCACCGCGGGCGGGCCGCCGTCCTTGCAGCCGCGAAACTCTTCCTCAAGCGCCGGATGGACCAGCAAATGCGGGCTGTGGCCGGTGCGCTCCAGCCACGCCAGTGCGGCGGCGACCGGTGTGAAAACCTCCTCCGGCTGGATGTCGAAACCGAGGTCCTGAAGCTTGGCCACGATGCGCCGCTTCGGCCGCCGGGTGGAATTGGTGAGGCAGCGCACCTGCCGCCCGGCAGCCCGCAGCCGCGACAGGGCCTGCACGGCCCCTGGAATTGCCCGGCTGCCCTGGTAGAGGACGCCGGACACATCGAGCAATACGGTTTGTGCCATGTCCAGACTCTGCCTGAGCCATGTGCGCGCGTCAAATCACCCGCCAGCCCCGTTGCGCAGCCACCGTACGCACCCCTCCCTGCAAACCTTGACTTTTGCAGCAAAATCTCGTATAGGTTGTGGTGCAGCTGGAAGAAACATGGACGGCCCCGGACCCCTCCGCCGGCGGCCGTCCTGTCTTTCTCTTGTGCGGACAAAAACGCATGAGGCAGAGCACATCATGACAGACCAGACACCAGAACAGGACGGTGCCGCCGTCCTGCAGCGGCAGGTGCATTACACCGCCGATCTCCTGCGATCCCTGCAGGAGAGCATGCACCGCCTGCGCAACGCGGCGGAGGAGCTTCGGGAGCAGCTTGAAACCACCGGCGGTGATGAGAGCACCGGCGCCAACGCCCAGATCAGCCGCCTCGAGGGCCTGATCCGGGATTGCCAGAAAGTGGAGAAAGTCATTGCAGAACAAAGCACCGAATTCGCCCGCATGCTCAAATCCGAACACGAACTCGATCTCGGCGCGGCGCGCGCAGCTGTCGAGCGCGGACTTTCTCGCCTGCGTGCCGCCCTCGCTCCTGAACTTCTTCTTGAATGAGCTGGACCGCAAATCGCTCTGCGCGCTGCCGCATCTCTTCCATATCTGGGCGCTGGACCACCAGCGCCCGCCGGATGGCGGCTGGCGCGCCTGGGTGATCCTTGGGGGGCGCGGCGCCGGCAAGACGCGGGCAGGGGCCGAATGGGTCCGCTCGCTGGCCGAAGGGGCCAGCCCCTATGATCCCGGCACCGCGCGGCGCATCGCGCTGGTGGCGGAAACCTATGACCAGGTGCGCGACGTGATGATCCACGGCGACAGCGGCATCCTGGCCTGCTCGCCGCCCGACCGGCGCCCCAAGTGGAAAGCGTCGGAGCGCAAGCTGATCTGGCCCAACGGCGCCGAGGCGCAGGCGTTTTCCGCCCACGACCATGAAGCGTTGCGCGGGCCCCAGTTCGACGCCGCCTGGGCGGATGAGCTGGCCAAGTGGAAGAAGGGGCAGGAGAGCTGGGACATGCTGCAATTCGCGCTGCGGCTGGGCCAGGACCCGCGTGTCTGCGTCACCACCACACCGCGCAACGCGCCCGTGCTGAAACGGCTCCTGGCCTCGCCCAGCACCGTCACCACCCACGCCGCGACAGAGGCCAACCGCGCCAACCTCGCGCCCTCCTTCCTGGCGGAGGTGCGGGCGCGCTACGCAGGCACCCGTCTGGGGCGGCAGGAGCTGGACGGGGTGATGCTGTCGGACATCCAGGGCGCGCTCTGGTCCACTGCAGCACTGGTGGAGGCCCAGGTGGCAGAGGCGCCGCCCTTGGACCGGGTGGTGGTCGCCGTCGACCCGGCGGTGAGCGCAGGCAAGAACTCAGACGCCTGCGGCATCGTGGTGGCGGGGGCCGTCACCCACGGCCCGCCGCAGGACTGGCAGGCCTATGTGCTGGCCGATTGCACCGTGCAGGGCGTGGGGCCGCTCGCCTGGGCGCAGGCGGTGATCGCCGCCCGCGACCGCTTTGGCGCCGAGCGGGTGGTGGCAGAGGTCAACCAGGGCGGCGCATTGGTCGAAACCGTGCTGCGCCAGGCCGACCCGCTGGTGCCGTTCCGCGCGCTCCACGCGAAGAAAGGCAAATCCGCCCGCGCCGAACCGGTGGCAGCCCTATACGAGCAAGGCCGGGTGTTTCACCTTCCCGGGCTTGGAGAGCTGGAGGACCAGATGTGCCAGATGACCCCGCAAGGCTACCGCGGCAGCGGCTCGCCCGACCGGGTGGATGCGCTGGTCTGGGCGCTGCATGAGCTGATCATACAGCCGGCTGCCAACCTGCGCAGGCCGCAGGTCAGAGTGCTCTAGAACTTCTCAAAACCAACCGCCTGGCCGCAGGCCGGGCAGCGCCCGTCCGCCCTCCGTCATGCCGGAGGCGTGCTTCCAGCACGATGGGGCGGGCGCTTCACGCCCACCCGCGGACCGGCGCTGCCCTTCGTGATCTCCGCAAACCGCCCGCTGCGCAACGGGCGGTTTCTGTTTTTATTCAGATGGTTGGGGTGGGGTGTTGCGCACCCACCGTACGCACCGCTTGCCAAATCTTCAGGCCTTTCCGGCATCAATGATCCTCAGCAAAGGCGCAGCAGCCCCAAGGGGATCCAGCGCCGGATAGGAACAACCTGAGGAGCGGACAATGGTCTTTGACCTGCTGCGGCGCACAACGCCGGACCCCCGGAAACCGGGCCCCGAAAATCCGGGCCTGGAACAGAAGGCCAGCCAGACCGCCCGCGTGGTCTCCTGGCACGGCGCCGGCCGCATCGCCTGGAGCCCGCGCGACACCGTCTCCCTGACCCGCAGCGGCTTTGCCGGCAATCCGGTCACGCACCGGGTGATCCGTCTCATTGCCGAGGCCGCCGCCGCAGTACCGCTGGTGCTGCAGGACAACCGCCGGCGCTATGACACCCACCCCTGGCTGGCGCTGCTGGCGCGCCCCAACCCGGCGCAGACCCAGGCCGAACTGCTGGAGGCGCTCTACGGCCACCTGCTGCTGTCCGGCAACGCCTATGTCGAGATGGTCGCGGCAGAGGATGCCGCGCCCGCAGAACTGCATGTGCTGCGCTCCGACCGGATGAATGTGGTGCCGGGGCCGGACGGCTGGCCCGCAGGCTTCGACTATGTGGTGGGCGGGCGCAAGCACCGCTTCGCCAACGAACCCGGCAATTCCCCCATCTGCCATATCAAGAGCTTCCACCCGCAGGACGACCACTACGGCCTCTCGGCCCTGCAGTCGGCGGCAATGGCGATTGACGTTCACAACGCCGCCTCCCGCTGGTCCAAGGCGCTCTTGGACAACGCAGCCCGTCCCTCCGGCGCGCTGGTCTGGACCGGCTCCGACGGCCAGGGCCAGATGTCAGACGATCAATTCCGCCACCTAAGTGAAGAGATTCAAACAAATTTCCAGGGTGCCCAGAACGCCGGCCGCCCGATGGTGCTGGAGGGCGGGCTGGATTGGAAGCCGATGGGGTTTTCGCCCTCCGACATGGAATTCCAGAAGACCAAGGACACCGCCGCCCGCGAAATCGCGCTGGCCTTCGGGGTGCCGCCGATGCTGATCGGCATCCCCGGCGATGCGACCTACGCCAATTACCAGGAGGCCAACCGCGCCTTCTACCGGCTGACCGTGCTGCCCCTAGTCTCCAAGGTGACCGCCGCGTTGGGTGACTGGCTGGCCACCTGGACCGGCGACGCGCTGACACTGAAGCCCGACCTCGACCAGCTGCCCGCATTGGCGGCAGAGCGCGAGGCGCAGTGGCGGCGGGTCGCTTCCGCGGATTTCCTCACACCTGCGGAAAAGCGGCAGCTGCTGGGGTTGCCCACAGAAGCCCCAGCCGCACCGCAGACGGAGGGCGGACAGGATGACTGAGCACCCGATGCACGCATTCGATTGTTCACCGGGATTGCGCCTGTCCGCCCATGAGCGGGTGGCCCAGATCCAGCATGAGGCCATGAACCGCCGCCTCGACCGGATCGAACAGATGATGGAGCGGCTGGAAAAACGCCTCTGGCTCACTGTCTACGGCGTCGCCGCGGTAATCCTGGCGCAGGCCTTCCAATCCTTCCTGGCGGTGCAATTGCCGTAACTCCAAAGACTTGCGAGGCAGACATGATGCAGGGAACACCCCAGCTGGAACATAAATTCGCACGCTTCGGCGAGGATCTCTCGCTGAAGGACGCAACCGAGATCAAGGGCTACGCCAGCCTGTTCGGCCAGACTGACCAGGGCGGCGATGTGGTCGAGCGCGGCGCCTATGCCGCCTCGCTCAAGGCGCTCCGCGATCAGGGCCGCAGCGTCAAGATGCTGTGGCAGCACGACCCGCACCAGCCCATCGGCGTCTGGGACGAGGTGCGCGAGGATGCGCGCGGCCTTTATGTAAAAGGCCGCATCCTCACCGCCACCCCCAAGGGCGCCGAGGCTGCCGCGCTGATCGAGGCAGGCGCCATTGACGGCCTCTCGATCGGCTACCGCACTTTGAAAGCCACCCGCGCCCCGGACGGCACCCGCCATCTGACCCAGGTGGAACTGTGGGAGGTGTCGCTGGTCACCTTCCCGATGCTGCCGGCCGCGCGGGTGGCGGGCAAATCCTCCGCCGCGCTGGAGGCGGAAGCGCAAGCGCTGCGCGCCCTGGCCGACGGCCTGCGCCAGATCACCCGTGACCTCAGAACAGGACACTCATCATGAGCAATCAAGACCTCCCGGCCCAAACCGGGGATGCAGCGCCCCTGGCGCATGAAGTGAAACAGGCCATTACCGGCTTTCTTCATGAATTCAAGGGGTTTCAGGACGACGTGCAATCAAGGCTGAAACAGGCAGAAGAGCGAGTGAACATGCTGGACCGTAAGACAATCTCTCCGAACCGCCCCCATCTGGCCGCCAGCCAGGACGCCGGCGCTCCGCATCAGAAGGCGTTCAACGCCTACCTGCGCAGCGGCGACGACGACGGCCTGCGCGGCCTCGAACTGGACGGCAAGGCAATGTCCACGGCCGTCAACAGCGACGGCGGCTACCTGGTCGACCCGCAGACCGCGGAGACCGTGAAATCGGTGCTGAACGCCTCCGCCTCGATCCGTTCGGTGGCCTCGGTGGTGCATGTGGAGGCAACCTCCTATGACGTGCTGATCGACCACAGCGAAATGGGCGCCGGCTGGGCGACCGAAACGGACCCCGCAGCAGAAACCGCCACCGGCTCGATCGACCGCATCACCATCCCGCTGCACGAACTCAGCGCGCTGCCCAAGGCCTCGCAGCGGCTGCTCGATGACAGCGCCTTTGATATCGAGGGCTGGCTGGCCGGACGCATCGCCGACAAATTCGCGCGGTCCGAGGCCGATGCCTTCATCAACGGCGACGGCATCGACAAGCCCACCGGCTTCCTCAGCTACACTGTGGCCGAAAACGGCAGCTGGACCTGGGGCAACCTCGGCTACATCGCCTCCGGCATCGATGCCGACGTCGGCGACGGCGATGCGGTCATCGACCTGGTCTATGCGCTGGGGGCGGAATACCGCGCCAATGCCACCTTCATCATGAACTCCAAGACCGCGGGAATGCTCAGGAAGCTGAAGGACGCCGATGGCCGCTTCCTGTGGTCCGACGGGCTGGCCGCGGCGGAGCCTGCGCGCCTGATGGGCTACCCGGTGCTGATCGCCGAGGACATGCCCGATCCGGCCTCCAACAGCTTTTCCATCGCCTTCGGCGACTTCCGCGCCGGCTACACCATCGCTGAACGCCCGGACCTGCGCGTGCTGCGCGATCCCTTCAGCGCCAAGCCGCATGTGCTGTTCTATGCGACCAAGCGCGTCGGCGGCGACGTCAGCGACTTTGCCGCGATCAAGCTGATGAAATTCGGCGTGAGCTGACGCTTGCGCTGATGGCGGACCGGCAGCCCGGTCCGCCGGCTGGCACGCACCCAATACTTCCTTGCCGTCTAGCTGCTCCCCCTCCGTCCGAGCGGCAGGGAACGGTGCGTGCCGGCCGAACCTTGGAAACGGACAGCAGACCCGGGCCGGCTCAGGGGGAGGCCCGCAGGAGTGAGATGATGATGCTGAGCGAAGTGACCCCCGTGCCCGAGGCCGCCCTGCCGCTGGCCCAGTTCAAGGCGCATCTGCGCCTGGGCACCGGCTTTGGCGAGGACAGCCTGCAGGACGAGGTGCTGTTTGGCTTTCTGCGCGCCGCCCTGGCCGCGATCGAAGGAAGGACCGGCAAGGCGCTGATTACACGCGATTTCGAGCTGGAGATCCGCCACTGGCGCGACCGTGCCCGGATGGTGTTCCCCATCGCCCCGGTACAGGACGTGACAGAGGTGATGGTCCGCGACGCCAGCGGTGCGGAGACGGTTCTGGACCCGGCCGCCTACCATCTGGAGCGCGATAGCCAGCGCCCGCACCTGTGCCCAACCGCCAGCCTGCTTCCGGCCATTCCCGCGGGCGGCCTGGCACGGATCACCCTGCAGGCCGGCATGGCCGCGGACTGGGGCGGTTTGCCCGCCGATCTGGCCCAGGCGGTGATGCTCTTGGCGGCGCATTACTACGAATACCGGGCCGACACCGGCCTGCATGGCGGCTGCATGCCCTTTGGCGTCACCAGCCTGATCGAACGCTACCGCACCCTGCGGCTGACCTTGGGAGGCCTGGCATGAAACGCCCCCCGAACCTGACCCGCAAGCTGGTGCTGGAGGACCCCCAGCGCAGCCCCGACGGCGCCGGCGGCTACACGGAAGCCTGGGTCGCGCTTGGCACCCTCTGGGCTGAGGTGAACCCCTTGAGCGGCCGTCTGAACGGCGACAGCCTGTCTTTGCAGAAATACCGCATCACCCTGCGCGCCAGCCCGGATGGTTTTGCATCCCGCCCGCGCCCTGATCAGCGCTTCCGCGACGGGAACCGCCTCTACCGCATTGATGCGGTTGCGGAAAGCGAGCCCGCAGGCCGTTACCTCACCTGTTTCGCGGTTGAGGAGGTGAGCACATGACCTACGCCATCGCAGGCGGGCTGCAATCCGCCGTCTACACCCATCTGACCGGCGATGCGGCCCTCACCGCACTGGTCGGCAGCGCGATCTATGACGCCATCCCCACAGGCCCCTTGCCGCAGACCTATGTGGCCCTGGGGTCGGAGGAAGTGCTGGACCGCTCCGACATATCCGCGGGCGGGGCTGAGCACCGGTTTTTCATCACCGTCACCACCGACATGGCCGGTTTTGCCACCGCCAAATCCGCCGCCGCCGCCGTCTGCGACGCACTCGTCGGCGCCTCAGTGCCGCTGCCGCGCGGCCAGCTGACGGGCCTCTGGTTCGACCGGGCCAAGGCGGAGCGGCTCAGCACCGGCGGCAGGCAGATCACCCTGCGCTTCCGGGCGCGGGTGGATGACGTTTGAGACATGAAAACAAGGGCTGCGGCTGCCAGGGCGGGCGCGAAAGCGCCTGCCGGGGGGCAGGCAGGCGCAGCCCGGCGTGCCGCCGGGCGGGACGCTTGCAGCACTGAAAGCATTGGAGAAAACCCATGACAGTTCAAAACGGCAAGGACCTCTTGGTCAAAGTGGACATGAACGGCGCCGGCCTGTTCGAAACCATCGCCGGCCTGCGCGCCACAAGGATCAGCTTCAACGCCGAAAGCGTCGATGTTACCAGCCTCGAAAGCCAGGGCGGCTGGCGCGAACTGCTGGCCGGCGCCGGCGTCCGCTCCGCCAGCATTTCCGGCTCCGGCATCTTCCGCGACGAGGCGACGGACGAACGCGCGCGGCAGCTGTTCTTTGACGGGCTCACGCCGGAGTTCCAGGTGATCATTCCCGACTTCGGCATCGTGCAGGGGCCGTTCCAGGTGACCGCGCTGGAATACGCCGGCAGCCACAATGGCGAGGCGACCTATGAACTCTCGCTCGCCAGCGCCGGCCAGCTCAGCTTTGCGGCGGTGTGATCATGGTGAACCCGCAGGCAGGCGAGGCAGAATTGCTCGTGAATGGAAAGCCTTACACGCTGAAGCTGACGCTGGGCGCGCTGGCAGGGCTTGAGGCCGCGCTGGAGGAAGGCACGCTTGTCGACCTGGTTCAGCGGTTCGAGCAGGGCCGGTTTTCGGCCCGCGACGTGCTGGCGCTGCTGGCGGCCGGCCTGCAGGGCGGCGGGCATGAGCTCAGCCGCGAGGACCTCGCCTCCGCCGCCATAGACGGCGGCCCGATGCAGGCGGCACGGGTGGCGGCGGAACTTCTGGTGCGCAGCTTTGCCGTGCCGGACAGCCCATGAGCGCGCTCGACTGGCCCGCCCTGATGCGCGCCGGGATCGCAGGGCTGAAACTGTTGCCGCGCGACTTCTGGCAGCTGACGCCGGCTGAGCTGCGGCTGATGCTGGGCGACGCTGCTGCGCCGCAGCCGCTGGGCCGCGACCGGCTGGCGGCCTTGATGGAGGCCTTCCCGGACGCCGCCAGCCCGGCAAGCCCGCAGGACAAGGAGACAACAGATGACTGACTCATCCGCGATGGCGGAACTGGAACTGCAGGGCGAGGCCTTGGGAGAAGCGCTTGACGGGGCCTCTGGCATGGCCGCCGCCTTTGCCGAGGTGCTGGCGCGGGTCAAGGAAGGGTTTTCCGAGACAGGCCGCGACGCGCAGATCCTGGACCGCAGTCTTTCCAAGGGCTTGCGCCGCGCTTTTGACGATCTGGTGTTTGATGGCACCAGCCTGTCAGAGGCGATGGACACGCTGAGGAACAGCATGATCCGCACCACCTATAACGCGGCGATGAAACCGGTCACCAACCATGTGGGCGGGCTGATCTCCGACGGCATCGGCAGCCTCATCGGAACCATCCTGCCTTTTGCCCAGGGGGCCGCCTTCAGCCAGGGCAAGGTGATGCCTTTTGCCAAGGGCGGCATCGTCACCGGGCCGGTGGCGTTTCCGATGCGCGGCGCCACCGGGCTGATGGGCGAGGCCGGGCCGGAGGCGATCCTGCCGCTGACCCGCGGCGCCGACGGCTCGCTGGGCGTGCGCAGCCAGGGCGGCGGCGCGGTCAATGTGGTGATGAATGTCTCCACCCCCGACGTCAAAGGCTTTGAACGCAGCCGCAGCCAGATTGCGGCGCAGCTGTCGCGGGCGCTGAGCCGCGGCGGGCGCAACCGTTAAGGATGGAGGGTAACACTATGAATTTTCACGAAGTCCGCTTTCCCGCCTCGCTCAGCTTCGGCTCTGTCGGCGGCCCCGAACGGCGCACCGATGTGGTGACGCTGGCCAATGGTTTCGAGGAGCGCAACACCCCCTGGGCGCACTCCCGCCGCCGCTATGACGCGGGGCTGGGCCTGCGTGCGCTGGAGGATATCGAGGTGCTGATCGCCTTCTTCGAGGCGCGCCAGGGGCAGCTTTACGGATTCCGCTGGAAGGACTGGAGCGATTACAAATCCGCCCGGCCCAGCGCCGGGGTTGCGTTCGACGATCAGGTGATCGCAACGGGTGACGGCAGCACCGTGGCGTTCCAGCTCGCCAAGACCTACCGGTCCGGTGAGTTCACCTACCAGCGCCCGATTGCCAAGCCGGTGGCGGGTACCGTCCGGGTCGGCATCGAGCAGGACGAGCTGCGCGAAGGTGTGGATTACGAGCTGGACACCGCCACCGGCCTCATCATCCTGGCGCATCCGCCGGAGGTGGGCCTCAGCATCAGCGCCGGGTTTGAATTCGACGTGCCGGTGCGCTTTGACACTGCCAGCATCCAGACCAGCGTGGCGTCTTTTCAGGCCGGCGAGGCGCCCGCGGTTCCAGTGGTGGAGGTGCGGGTATGAGTAGTGTTTCCAATGATTTGCGCGCCCATCTTCAATCCGGAATCACCACCGTCTGCCGCGCCTGGGCACTGACCCGGCGCGACGGCGCGGTGCTGGGATTCACCGACCACGACTGCGTCCTGTCCTTTGACGGCATCGCGTTCCAGCCCGGCAGCGGGTTGACGGCGCGGGCGGTGCAACAGGCCACCGGCCTGTCGGTCGACAACACCGAGGCCTTGGGGGTTCTGAGCGATGCCGCAGTGCACGAAGAGGACATCGAAGCGGGCCGGTTCGACGGGGCTGAGGTGCGCTGCTGGCTGGTCAACTGGCGGGATGTTTCGATGCGCTGGCTGCAGTTCCGCGGCTCCATCGGCGAGATCCGCCGCGCCGGCGGCGCCTTTGAGGCAGAGCTGCGCGGGCTCACTGAGGCGCTGAACCAGCCGCTGGGGCGGGTTTACCAGAAGCCCTGCACCGCGGTGCTGGGCGATGCTGCTTGCCGTTTTGATCTGGAGACGCCCGGCTATGCCGCGGAGCTGGAAGCGGCAGAGGTGGTGCGCAGCCAGGATTTCCGCTGGGACGCGCTGCCGGGGTTTGAGCCGGGCTGGTTCGGCGATGGCCGCCTGACGGTGCTGAGCGGTGCGGCAGAGGGGTTGTGGGCCGCGGTGAAGGCGGATCAGGCCGACGCCTCGGGGCGCAGGGTTTCGCTGTGGGAGCCGATCCGTGCACAGGTCGCGACGGGCGATCTGGTGCGGCTGGAGGCCGGCTGCGACAAGCGGCTGGAAAGCTGCCGGCTGAAGTTCAACAATATCCTGAATTTCCAAGGCTTTCCCGACATCCCCGGCGAGGACTGGGTGATGGCGGTGCCGCGCCGCTCGGGCTCCAACACCGGGGGCAGCAGGCGATGAGCCGGGTGGTGGCAGCGGCAAGGGGCTGGATCGGCACGCCCTATGTGCACCAGGCGTCGTGCAAGGGCGCGGGATGCGATTGCCTGGGGCTGATCCGAGGCCTGTGGCGCGAGCTTTACGGGGCTGAGCCCGAAGCGCCGCCCGCCTATACGATGGACTGGTCGGAGCCGCAGGGCGCCGAGGCGCTGTGGCAGGCGGCGGCGCGGCATCTGGCGGCGAAGCCGCTGGATGAGGCCGCCGCCGGCGATGTGATCCTGTTCCGGATGCGCGAAGGATCGGTGGCCAAGCATCTGGGGGTGCAGTCCCGAGTTTCGGAGCCAAACGCGAAGGCGGCGCCTGCCGGGCGGGGCCTTTCTGATTGCGGCCCCGCCTTCATCCACGCCTATGCCGGCCACGGGGTTGTCGAAAGCCTGCTGAGCCCGCCCTGGCAGCGCCGCATCGTGGCGCGGTTTCAATTCCCCAAGGAGCTGATCTGATGGCAACCATAGTTCTTTCCGCCGCCGGCGCGGCGATTGGCGGCGCAATCGGCGGCAGCGTCATGGGCCTGTCCTCTGCGGTGATCGGCCGGGCGGTGGGCGCCACCCTGGGGCGGCTCATCGACCAGCGGCTGATGGGCAGCGGCGCCGAAGCCGTGGAAACCGGCAAGGTCGACCGTTTCCGGCTGACCCAGGCCAGCGAAGGAGAGCCGGTGGCGCAGGTCTATGGCCGGATGCGGCTGGGCGGACAGGTGATCTGGTCCTCGCGGTTTCTGGAGACCTCCACCACCACCGGCGGCGGGGGCGGCGGCAAGGGGCGGCCGCGGCCGCCGGAGCCGGAGGTGACCACCTACAGCTACTCCGTGTCGCTGGCGGTTGCGCTCTGCGAGGGGGAGGTGGCCCATGTCTCGCGGGTCTGGGCCGATGGCGAGGAAGTGTCGCCCAAGGATCTGAACATGCGCGTCTACCGCGGCACCGCCGATCAGCTGCCTGACCCGGTGATGGAGGCGGTCGAGGGCGCGGGCAAGGTGCCAGCCTACCGCGGCACGGCTTACGTGGTGATGGAGGATGTGCCGCTGGCGCGCTTCGGCAACCGGGTGCCGCAGTTCTCCTTTGATGTGCTGCGCCCCGAACAGCCCGCCGGCAGCACCCATGCAGAGGATCTGGGCCAGCTGGTGCAGGGCGTGGCGCTGATGCCGGGAACCGGCGAATACGCGCTGGCTGCCGGCCGCGTGACCTATTCCGGCGGGCCGGGGGATGCCAAGGCCGCCAATGAGCATACGCACGCCGGGATGTCCGACCTCAAGACCTCTTTGACCGCATTGCGCAAGGAACTGCCGGGCTGCGGCGCGGCCTCGCTCATCGTGTCGTGGTTCGGCAATGACCTGCGCTGCGGCAGCTGCCGCTTGAAACCCAAGGTGGAGCACAAGGACGCCGAGGGAGACATGCCGTGGTCCGTCAGCGGCCTGAGCCGCAGCGCGGCGGAGCGGGTGCTGACCAAGGACGGCACGCCGCAATACGGCGGCACGCCGGCCGACGGCTCGGTAATCCAGGCGATCCAGGAGATGCACAAGCGGGGCCTGCGGGTGATGTTCTACCCGTTCATCCTGATGGACCAGGCGGAGGGCAACAGCCTGCCCGACCCCTGGACCGGCGGCGAGGGCCAGCCGCATCTGCCCTGGCGCGGGCGCATCACCCTGTCCGCAGCACCGGGCCAGCCCGGATCGCCCGACGGCACCGCCGCGGCGGATGCGCAGGTGGCGGCGTTCTTTGGCAGCGTCACGGCCAGCGATTTCAGCGTCAGCGGCGGCAGCGTCAGCTACAGCGGCCCGCAGGAATGGACCCTCAGCCGCTTCATCCTGCACAATGCGGCGCTGTGCAAGGTAGCGGGCGGGGTCGAGGCCTTCTGCATCAGTTCCGAAATGCGGGGGCTGACCCAGATCCGCGGCGCCAATGGCTTTCCTGCGGTGGCCCGGCTGCGGGCGCTGGCGGCAGAGGTGCGCCAGCTGCTAGGGGCCGGGACCAGGATCAGCTATGCCGCCGACTGGTCGGAGTACTGGGGCTACCAGTCGCCGGAGGGCGACCGGTATTTCCACCTCGACCCGCTGTGGGCGGACGACAACATCGATTTCATCGGCATCGACAATTACATGCCGCTGAGCGACTGGCGCGGCGGCGAGGATCATCTGGATGCGCAGGCGGGCGTGCCGGCCATCTATGACCTTGGTTACCTGCGCGGCAATGTGGAGGGCGGCGAGGGGTTCGACTGGTACTACCGATCCGGCGGCGCGCGGGCGGCGCAGATCCGCACCCCGATCACCGACGGGGCGCACGGCGAGCCCTGGGTGTGGCGCTACAAGGACATCCGCGGCTGGTGGGGCAATCCGCACCACGAGCGGACCGGCGGGGTGCGGCAGGAGGCGCCCACCGCCTGGGTGCCGCAGTCGAAACCGGTGTGGTTCACCGAACTGGGCTGCGCCGCCATCGACAAGGGCACCAACCAGCCCAACAAATTCCTGGACCCGAAAAGCTCAGAATCCAGATTGCCGTATCATTCCAACGGGATGCGGGACGATCTGATGCAGATCCAGTATCTGCGGGCCATTCTGGGCTATTGGGGTGCGGCGGAAAACAATCCGGTTTCCGAGGCATACGGCGGGCCGATGCTGGACATGGCCAATGCCTATGTCTGGGCCTGGGACGCCCGGCCGTTTCCGGCCTTTCCCAGCCGCAGCAAGGTCTGGAACGACGGCGAAAACTACCTGCGCGGCCACTGGCTGAACGGGCGGGCCGGGCAGCGCACGCTGGCCTCGGTGGTGGAGGAAGTGTGCCGCCGTGCCGGGCTGCAGGACATTGATGTCTCGCAGCTTTACGGCGTGGTGCATGGCTATGTCGTGCCGGATGTGGCCGACGCCCGCGCGGTGCTGCAGCCGCTGATGCTGCGGCACGGGTTTGACGCGGTGGAACGCGGCGGCGTCCTGATGTTCCGGACCCGCAAGGGCAGCAGCGGCACGTCGCTGCTGCCGGAGCATCTGGCGGTGAGCGATGAGATGGACAGCAGCCTGGAGCTGAGCCGCGCCAGCGAGGCGGAGCTGGCGGGCAGGGTGCGGCTGCGGTTCACCGAGTGGGGCGGCGACCATGCCGTGCGCTCGGTGGAGGCGGTGCTGCCGGATGAGGCAACGCACAGCGTCAGCCAGAACGAGCTGCCGCTGTCGCTGACAAGGGCCGAGGCGCGCCAGACCGTCAGCCGCTGGCTGGCAGAGGCGCGGATCTCCCGCGACACGGTCCGGTTCGCGCTGCCGCCCTCGATGCTGCATCTTGGTGCGGGGGATGTGGTCTCGCTGCCGGTGGACGGCAAGGACCAGTTTTACCGCATCGACCGGGTCGAGCAGGCAGAAGCGCAGATGCTGGAGGCGGTGCGGATCGAGCCCGGCACCTATGACCTGGCCGCGGTGGCGGAGGAGCTGCCGGGGGTCAATGCCTTTGCCGCGCCCGGGCCGGTGCTGCCGTTGTTCATGGACCTGCCGCTGATGCGCGGCGACGAGGTGCCGCATGCGCCGCATCTGGCGCTGACCGCCGCGGCCTGGCCGGGCAGCGTGGCGGTCTATGGATCGGAAGCGGATGAGAATTACGCTCTGGAACAGGTGGTTGCAGCGCGGCAGGTCATTGGCGTCACGCAGACGCCGCTGTTTGCGGCCGGACCCGGGCGCTGGGACCTGGGCGCGGATCTGCAGGTAAAGCTGATCTCAGGCACGCTGGAGAGCCGCAGCGCCGAAGCGGTGCTGAACGGCGCCAATGCCGCGGCCATCGGCGACGGCACGGCCGGCAACTGGGAGCTGTTCCAGTTCCGCGAGGCGGAGCTGATTGCGCCGCAGACCTATCTTCTGCGCGGCCGCCTGCGCGGCCAGCTGGGCAGCGACGCGCTGATGCCGCAGGTCTGGCCTGCCGGGTCGTATGTCGTGCTGCTGGACGGCACGCCGGTGCAGATGGACCTGTCGCCGGAGCAGCGCCGCAGGCTGCGGCACTACCGGATCGGCCCGGCCCAGCGGGGGCTGGAGGATCCGTCCTACCTGCATCTGCAGGAAGCCTTTGAGGGCATCGGCCTGAGGCCCTATGCGCCGGTGCATCTGCGGCTGGACGGGGGGCTGGGGCAGGACACAGGCGTCTCGTGGGTGCGCCGGACCCGGATCGAGGGCGACAGCTGGGACCTGGAGGAGGTGCCGCTGGGCGAAGAGACCGAATCCTACCGCATCCGGGTGCTGCGCGGGTCCGCGGTGCTGCGTGAGGCGGTTTCCGCCAGCACCGCCTGGAGCTATCCGGCCGCTTGGCAGGCGGCGGACGGGGTGCAGGCGGGCGATGTGATCGAGGTGGCGCAGCGGTCTGCCCGGTTCGGCGCGGGCCTTGCAGCGACGGTTGTGCTGGCATGAGGCAGCCGGTGCTGCCCGGTGATGTGTCGGCGGTGGCGCGGGCCCTGCTGCGGGTGCCGCAGGATCAGCGGCTTTCCCTCTGCCGCCGGATTTTTGGCGGTGCGGCGGAGGCGGCAGCGCATTGCGCAGTGCTTGGCAGGCTGCACCGGAGCTGGGGCGACGGCAGCCTGAGCGCAGCGGCCCGGCGGTTCGAATTGGCGGAGGAGCCGTTTCTGGATGATGCGGCCTATCTCAGCTGCACCCGGCTGGTGCTGCGGGAACTGTCGGTAGTGCTGGAGACGGGCGGGGAGGCATCCACCCGTCAGGCTGGCGGGGTCAAGGAGGGCCGCAGGCCCCCGCGCCCCGGCGCGGCTTGTCCTTGAGGCTGTCAGACTGGCTATACACTTGGGCAGGCGTCTTGAGGACGCAGAATGCGCGCTCAAGCGCCTCTCAGCAAAATCTCTGCACCATCAGGCGCTGCCTGTCTTCCGGCCAAGCGGCTGACCATACCTGCGGATGCACGGCACCTCCGCCGTCCGCCGCAGGCGCGCGGCGCGGGCTGTTTCGGCAAAGCCCGAAGCGAAAAACCTCAAGGCCGGCCTATCCGGAAGCGCAGGAGATGCATTTGAGCGCCGCCGGGTCCAGCGCCAGCCGCTTCAGGGCGATGTCTTCGCCGCAGTCCTCGCAATAGCCGTATTCGCCCTCTGCGATGCGGGCCAGCGCGGCCTTCAGGCGCCGGGTTTCCAGCTGGCGGCGGGCGGCTTGCGCCTTGGCCATCGCCTGCATCTGCAGGGCGTCCATGCGCGACAGCCGTCCCACCATCTGCTGGTCCAGCGCCACCACGCCCTGCGCCTCTGCGCCGCGGGCGTCCTCTGCCGCAAGCTCTGCCAGCCGGGCGGTGATCTGTGCCTGCAGGCGCTGCTGATCCGGGTCATTCATATCAGAAATATAGCCCATCACGGGTTTGCGTTTGCCCAAAAAGACCTTAGATGGCTATCTTGAGCGGAGAAAGGATGCATCGCCATGTTCAAAACGCAGCAAGCCGTCGCCTCGCTGGATCCCGTCTGGGACCGGATTACCCAGGAAGCCCAGGACGCTGTCGATTCGCAGCCGCTGATGGGCGGGCTGATCCATGCCTGTATCCTGCACCACAAATCGCTGCAGAAGGCGCTGTCCTACCGGATTTCCGCCAAGCTGTGCTCCAACGAGATGTCGATGACCATCCTGCGGGAGATCGTCGATGCAGCCTATGAGTCCGACCCCGGCATCGTCGAAGCCTCGCGCGCCGACCTGATGGCGGTCTATGAGCGCGACCCGGCTTGCCACCGGCTGTTGCAGCCGATCCTCTACTTCAAGGGGTATCAGGCGGTTCAGGCCTACCGCATCGGCCACTGGCTGTGGCAGCAGGGCGACTGGGACCTGGCCTATTTCTTCCAGATGCGGATCTCCGAGATCTTCGGCGTCGATATCCATCCGGCGGCGGTGATCGGCAAGGGGATCATGATCGACCATGCCCATTCCATCGTGATCGGCGAGACCGCGGTGGTGGGCGACAACGTGTCGATGCTGCATTCGGTGACGCTGGGCGGCACCGGCAAGGAGGAAGAGGACCGGCATCCGAAGATCGGCGACGGGGTGCTGATCGGCGCCGGCGCCAAGGTGCTGGGCAATATCAAGGTCGGCCATTGCAGCCGGATTGCCGCCGGCTCGGTGGTGCTGGCAGAGGTGCCGCCGTGCAAAACCGTGGCAGGAATCCCGGCGCGCATCGTCGGCGAGGCGGGCTGCGATCAGCCCTCGGTCAACATGGACCAGCGGTTCCCGAACGGCACCAGCAGCGACTGAGGCCTGCGCCGCCGGCGTTGGCGCAACGCGTATTTTGCAAAGAAGAAGGGGCGTGGAATGCGCCCCTTTTTTCTGTGCGGCCTGCCTGGCCTGTCCGGGAAAATTGTTTTCTAATAGCGTGTTGGCGGCGGCAAATGATCTGCGCGGCGCGGCAGGTGGCCGCTGCGGTTCCGCATTGCGGCATGGGCGGCGGAGGCTGGTCCTTATCGCTGCCCGCGGCCCCGGGCTGGCTTGAACCTGGCTGCGCCGGCGCGCATATTCCTGTGGAACACGATAGTTATCTGCAGTTTCGATTTGGGGGACAGATCATGATTTATACAACCGAAGGCCGCGGGCGGCTGTTTGGCTCGATCCTGGAGACGGTGGGCAACACGCCCGCGATCCGGCTGAACAATATCGCTCCGGCGCATGTGGCCATGTATGTGAAATTCGAGGCGTTCAATCCGGCGGGATCGGTGAAGGACCGGCTGGCGCTGAACATCATCGAGGCGGCGGAGCGCGAAGGCCGGCTGAAGCCGGGCCAGACCGTGGTGGAGGCGACCAGCGGCAACACCGGCATCGGCCTTGCCATGGTCTGCGCCGCCAAGGGCTACCCGCTGGTGATCACCATGCACGACGGCTTCTCGGTCGAGCGGCGGCAGCTGATGCGGATGCTGGGCGCCAAGGTGGTGCTGACCCGCAAGGAAGACAAGGCGGTCGGCATGGTGGTGAAGGCCAAGGAGCTGGCGGAGGCCAATGGCTGGTTCCTGGCGCATCAGTTCGAGACCAAGGACAACGCCGACATCCACGAGAGCACCACTGCGCGGGAGATCCTGGGCGATTTCGACGGCGAGCGGCTGGACCATGTGGTGCTGGGCTATGGCACCGGCGGCACGGTTTCGGGCCTGGGGCGGGTGCTGAAGGGCGCGCGCCCCGATCTGAAGATCACCCTCAGCGAGCCCTCCAATGCGGCCTTGGTGCAGTCGGGACAGGCGCAGGAACGCAATGAGGAGGGCGAGCCTGCGGCGACCCATCCGGCCTTCACCCCGCACCCGATCCAGGGCTGGACCCCGGATTTCATCCCGCTGGTGCTGCAGGAGGCGCTGGACAAGGGCTATTTCGATGCGCTGGAGCCGGTGAGCGGCGACGAGAGCATCAAATGGTCCCGGCGGCTGGCGGCGGAGGAAGGCATCCTGGCCGGGATTTCCAGCGGCGGCAGCCTGGCGGCGGCGATGAAGGTGGCCGAGACCGCACCGGAGGGCTCTGTGCTGCTGGCGGTGCTGCCGGATACCGGCGAGCGCTATCTGTCGACGCCGCTGTTTGACGGCATCCCGGCGGATATGGATGAGGCGGAGCAGGCGCTGTCGGCCTCGACGCCCGGGTATCAGTACTGACCGGCGAGCCGCCGCTGGCATGGCGCCGCCGCTGGCGGGGTGCTGGCGGCGGCTGTGGCGCAGGTGAGTATTTTGGGAAAGGTGAAAAGGGGGCGGGGGCGCTCCCTTTTAACTTGGGTTTGCGCCGGAGATATTGCGCGTACCGTGGCTCCAATCATTCCCGCAACCGCATTGCGGACAGAGCGGAAGTTGTTTTCTTGGTAAGATGACGGCGACCGGTTCGCCTAATTCCGCACGAACTTCCATGCCGCGAAAAATATCATAGCCAAGCCGAGTGCGCCAAATGGAGCTGCTGTGCGCAAGTCTGTCGCCAAGCAACATTCTCTGTATGCAGCATAAAATGCGTCATCCCATTCTTCGAAACCGCTATGGGTGAATAACACGCCTTTGCCGACTTGGACGATTAGCCAAGCTGCAAAGATGAGTAATATTCCAAAAATAAGGGCAATCCATTTCATATTCGTAATATAGCTGCGTTGCAGAAAGGAGTAAATTGGGCTCAAAGCGAGGTTTGAGATCTGCATTCGTATTACAAATACAAAAGCCCCGGCGCTGAGGCCGGGGCTTTGGTGTTTCTCATGGCGATGACCCCTCAGGCCAGCATCACCATCGGGTTTTCCAGGTTGTCGACGATGGCCTTCAAGAGGTCCGCACCGAGGGCGCCGTCGATGACGCGGTGGTCGACCGACATGGTGACGCTCATCACGGTGGCGACCTTCAGCTCGCCGTCTGCGCCGACAACCGGCTTCTTGACGCCTGAGCCGACCGCCAGGATGCCCGCGTGCGGCGGGTTCACGATGGCGTCGAAGTTGTCGATGCCGAACATGCCGAGGTTGGAGATCGCAAAGCTGCCGCCCTGGTATTCATGCGGTGCCAGCTTGCGGTCGCGGGCGCGGGATGCCAGGTCCTTCATCTGCGACGACAGCGCCGAGAGCGATTTGCTGTCGGCGTCCTGCAGCACCGGGGTGAACAGCCCGCCTTCGATAGCGACGGCCACCGCCACGTCGGAGGCTTTCATCTTGAGCACCCGGTCGCCGGCCCAGACCGCGTTGGCGTCCGGAACCGATTGCAGCGCCAGCGCAACCGCCTTGATGATGAAGTCGTTGACCGAGAGCTTGACACCGCGGCCCTCGAGCTGCTTGTTCAGCTCGCCGCGGAATTTCAAGAGCGCATCGAGCTGGATGTCGCGGCGCAGGTAGAAATGCGGGATGGTCTGCTTGGCCTCGGTCAGGCGGGCGGCGATGGTCTTGCGCATGCCGTCCAGCTTGACCTCCTCGAACTCGCGGCCCTCGTACATGCGGGCAACCATGTCGGCGGAGGGGCCGGCGGGTGCTGCAGCAGCGGCAGGGGCGGCGGCCGGAGCGGATGCTGCCGGGGCAGCGGCGGCTGCGGTCTGCGGCTTCGCATCCATGACGTCGGCCTTGACGATGCGGCCCTTGGGGCCGGAACCGGTGATCTGGCTCAGGTCCAAGTCCTTGTCGGCGGCGATGCGGCGCGCCAGGGGGGAGGCGAAGATGCGGCTGCCGTCGGCGCCCTGCGGCGCGGCGGGGGCGGCTTTGGCCTGTTCCTTGGGGGCGGGTGCGGGGGCCTCTGCGGCGGCAGGGGCGTCAGCCTTGGCCGGGGCGCCGCCGCCGTCAGAGGTGCCGGCGGACTGGATGTCATCGGCGCTTTCGCCGTCTTCCAGCAGCACCGCGATGGGGGTGTTGACCTTCACGCCCTCGGAGCCTTCGGCGATCAGGATCTTGCCGACCACGCCTTCGTCCACGGCTTCAAATTCCATGGTGGCTTTGTCGGTTTCGATCTCGGCGATCAGGTCGCCGGAGGAGACGGTGTCGCCCTCCTTGACCAGCCATTTGGCAAGGGTGCCTTCCTCCATGGTGGGAGAAAGCGCGGGCATCAGGATTTCGGTGGGCATGTCAGCGCTCCTCAATCAGAACAATTTGGTCATAGGGCGCCCTGGGGCGCCGGGTGCCGCGGGCAAGCAAAGTGATCGCGGCTTCGATCTTGTCTTTCTTCTCCGCCATCCAGACGTAGGCTTCCTGATGGGAGGGCCGCGAGCCGATCAGCCGTGTGTCTGCTGCCAGCCGTTCGGGAACCAGTGCGGTGACTGTGCGCCCGTCGACGGTCAGCGTGACGCGGTAGCATTCGGTTTCGGGATCGCGGCCCCTGATTTCCATCTTCGTCCTTAGCGGTAGGTCACTTGCTTCACGGCCTCGACCACTTCATCCGTGGTGATCAGCGCGTGGCGTTCCAGGTTGGCGGCGTAGGGCATCGGCACGTCCTTGCCGGTGCAGGTGATGACCGGCGCGTCCAGATAATCGAACGCCTGCTGCATCACCTCGGAGGCGATGTAGCTGCCGACGGAGCCCTGCGGCCAGCCTTCTTCGACCGTCACCAGGCGGTTGGTCTTTTTGACCGATTCAATCACCGTGGGCAGGTCCATCGGGCGCAGGGTGCGCAGGTCGATGACCTCAGCCGCGATGCCGTCCTGGGCCAGCTTGTCGGCGGCTTCCAGTGCGTATTGCATGCCGATGCCGAAGGAGACGATGGTGGCGTCAGAGCCTTCTCGCCAGATCCGGGCCTTGCCGAAGGGGATGGTGAAATCGTCCAGTTTCGGAACATCGAAGGCGCGGCCGTAGAGGATTTCATTCTCCAGGAAGATCACCGGGTTGTTGTCGCGGATCGCGGTCTTCATCAGGCCCTTGGCGTCGGCGGCGGAGTAGGGCATCGCCACCTTGAGGCCCGGAATCTGCATGTACCAGGCGGCGTAGTCCTGGCTGTGCTGGGCGGCGACGCGGGCGGCGGCGCCGTTGGGGCCGCGGAACACCATCGGGGCGCCCATCTGGCCGCCGGACATGTAGAGCGTCTTGGCTGCCGAGTTGATGATGTGGTCAATCGCCTGCATGGCGAAGTTGAAGGTCATGAACTCGACAATCGGGCGCAGGCCGCCGAAGGCCGCGCCGGTGGCGATGCCGGCAAAGCCGTGCTCGGTGATCGGGGTGTCGATCACCCGCTTGGAGCCGAATTCGTCCAGAAGCCCCTGGGACACCTTGTAGGCGCCCTGGTACTCGGCGACTTCCTCGCCCATCAGGAACACGTCCTCGTCGCGGCGCATTTCCTCGGCCATGGCGTCGCGCAGCGCTTCGCGCACGGTGGTCTGCACCATCTCGGTGCCTTCCGGGTAGTCGGGCTCCAGCGCGCGGCTTTCAACCGGCGCAGGCGCGGCAGCAGCGGCGGCGGGGGCTGCGGGAGCCTCAGCTGCGGGAGCCGGGGCTTCAGCAGCCGGGGCAGGGGCAGCGGAGGCATCGTAGCTTTCGCCGTCTTCCAGCAGCACTGCGATCGGGGTGTTGACCTTCACGCCTTCGGTGCCTTCACCGATAAGGATCTTGCCGACCTTGCCTTCATCGACGGCTTCGAACTCCATCGTCGCCTTGTCGGTTTCAATCTCGGCGAGGATGTCGCCGGAATTCACGGTATCGCCTTCCTTGACCAGCCATTTGGCCAGGGTGCCTTCCTCCATGGTCGGCGACAGGGCGGGCATCAGAATTTCAGTTGCCATGTCTCAGTTTCCCTCCGGGGCCGGGGTGATCATCCCGACGATGTTTCCTTGTCCGTCTTCCACATAGGCGCAGCGGCCGATGCCGGGGTAGTCGGTTGGCGGCAGTGCCTCGGCGCCGCCGTTGGCCAGCGCCCAGGCGTAACGTTCGTCGCAGTCCGCGACCTCAAAGGTCATGGTGCCGCCGCGCACAGGGCTGCCTGCATCCGGCGCATCGCCGAGGCGCTGCATCAGACCGCCGGTGAGGCCGAGGCCCATGCCGATCTGGTTGCCTTCGATCAGGTGATAGCCGACGTCTTCGCCGCCGGGCATCGGGTCGAAGCTCCAGCCGAGCAGGCCGGTGTAGAAGGCCTTGGCCTGCTCTACGTCGCTTGCGTGAATTTCAAAATGAGGCATCGGTCACGCCTCGTCGTAGATGTCGGTCCACAGCTCTTCCAGAGCCGGTTCCGGGCTCTCCTTGGCGAATTCTGCGGATTTGCTGACGATCTCCTTGATCTCCTTGTCGATCGCCTTGAGATCCTCTTCGGTGGCGTGCTTGCCGGTCAGCAGCATCTCGCGGACCTGCTCGATCGGGTCGCGCTCCTCGCGCATCTTCTGGACCTCCTCGCGGGTGCGGTACTTGGCCGGGTCCGACATCGAGTGGCCGCGGTAGCGGTAGGTCTTCACTTCGAGGATGTAGGGGCCGTCGCCGCTGCGGCAGTGGGCCACGGCGCGCTCGCCGGCTTCCTTGACGGAGAGGACGTTCATGCCGTCCACCGCTTCGCCCGGGATGCCGAAGGCCTTGCCGCGTTCCCAGATCTCGGCGCTGGAGGTAGAGCGCTGCTGGGCGGTGCCCATGGCGTACTGGTTATTCTCGATCACGAAGATCACCGGCAGCTTCCAAAGGGCGGCCATGTTGAAGGTCTCGTAGACCTGGCCCTGGTTGGCAGCGCCGTCGCCGAAGTAGGCGAAGGTCACGCGGCCGTTGCCCTTGTACTTGTCGGCAAAGGCGAGGCCGGCGCCGAGCGGCACCTGGGCGCCGACGATGCCATGGCCGCCATAGAAATGCTTCTCTTTCGAGAACATGTGCATGGAGCCGCCCTTGCCCTTGGAGTAGCCGCCCTCGCGCCCGGTCAGTTCGGCCATCACGCCGTCGGGGTCCATGCCGCAGGCCAGCATGTGGCCGTGGTCGCGGTAGGAGGTGACCCGCTTGTCGCCTTCCTCGGCGGCGGCCTCCAGGCCCACGACAACCGCTTCCTGGCCGATGTAGAGGTGGCAGAAGCCGCCGATCAGGCCCATGCCATAGAGCTGGCCCGACTTTTCCTCGAATCGGCGGATCAGCAACATCTCGCGGTAGTGTTTCGTCAGTTCTTCGGCAGAAACGTTTGGTTTCTTTGCGCTTTTTCTAGCGGCCATGGTGGTCAGCTCCCCCTGAAGGCTAGATAGTTTAGTGTTAAACAAATTCATAGCGGGTTTTGGCGCGGCTGAATAGTGCTATTCTGACGCGGCCCGGACGCAGGGTAAAGATCCGCCGATCAGCGCGCAAAAATGCCACGCTTGGTTGCAGCAGGGACAGTTGCTGGCAGGCCTGAACCGGAGGATTTCAGAAGGGAGCGGGGAGGTGCGGAAGTCCGGCAAAACCCGGCCCCCGAAAACCGCCGGCTAGTCTAGCCGGTTTCCTTGCAGCGCAACGGCGTGCCGGTAGCGGTCTTTGCAGAGAGGATCAGCGGATCACGATCTCGTCCGCGCGGACGAGACCGAGAACCGTGCGTGCCTGTTCGTCAAGGAGGTCGAGGTCGAGGTAGTCATCGGACAGGCGGCGTGTCAGGTTCTCCATCTCGCCGATGCGGGACTGGAGACGGCCGAGATCCTGCTGAAGCTCTTGTGCCTCGGCCTGGATCTCGACCCTCCGGAACAGCCCGAAGTCGCCCTGTACCGCCGCAAACGTGAAGTAGGCGCTGAGCGCGAATGCGATGGCAAAAAAGGCGATGGCGCCGAGGGACGGCCGTGTGCTTCGGGTCACTTTGGAGGTGCCTGTATGTTACTGCTCTTGATGTGTTTTGCGCCGTTTGCCGGCGTCTGAATTCAGAATGCCACAAGCGAATCTGCTTGGGAATCCCAAATCTGTCCAAAGCGGGGAAAATTTGCGGAGGATGCTAAGCAACGGAAGGCGTCAGAGGATCATGTCCTCCAGCGCCTTGGGGTGGGAAGTGATCTGCTCGTAGCCGTCCCGGGTGATGATGAAACTGTCGCCGACCTGGGCGCGGAACGTGTCCGTCGAGACGGAGCCGTCGACGGCGAACACCATGCCGGGCTGCAGCACGGTGGTGTCGCCGGTGACCAACTGCGGGCGTTCGAGAAAGCTGAAGCCGGTGGCGCGGCCGCAGCGGAACGGGTAGCTGAAGCCCGCGTCCTGGATCGCTTCGGCATAGGCGCGGTGCACCTCCTGCGCCTCGATGCCGGGGCCAAGGCGGTCCAGCGACGCCTGCTGGCTGGCCACCGCCACCCCGTAGATGCGGGCTTGCTCCGGGTCTGCTTCGCCGATCCAGAAGGTGCGGTCGAAGCCCAGCTTGAAGCGGTGGAAATTGGTCATCCCGCAGAAGCAGAGAAACACCGGCTCGCCGTGCTGCATGACGCGGGTGGAGGCGCGGTGGTGGGTCTTGGTGATGTCCTTGCCCGAGGCCATGATCTGCAGGAAATGGGTGCTGGGCGACATGTTGGTATCGCGGTAATGGCTGCGCAGCAGCTCAGCCGCGGTGCGGGTGCCGGCCTGTGAGGCGGCGATGGCGACCTCGTATTCCGGCACGCCGGCGGAAATGGCGCCGCGGCCGGCCGCCATCATGGCGCCTGCGACCTGGCCTGCGTGGCGCGCGAGCTGCAGCTCTTCGGGGGATTTGATCATCCTGAGGCCGGACAGAGCCGGGGTGATGCTGGTGATCTCCGCGCTGCCCGCCAGCTCATTCACGCAGGCGCGCACCATTGGCGGCATGTGGTCCGTTTCCAGGCCGATGCGGCGGGCCGGGGCGAGGGCGGCCGGCAGCTCTGCCCGCCACTCGGCGCCGTCGCCGTCGTTCCAGGCGGCGATGCGGTCCACCTGGGCAATCTCCTCTGCCATCACCACGTCGATCACCGGGGTGATCAGCAGGGATTGCCCGTCGCGCGGGACCACCAGGATGGTGGGGCGGCCGAACTCCATATGCAGGTAGTCGTAGTAGCCGGTCAGGTAATAGACGCTGTCGTCGTCAGTGATCAGGGCCACGTCGATGGCGGCCTCCGCCATTTTCTGCCGCAGGCGGCTCATGCGGTCCTGGAACATGGCGGGCCTCCCTGCTGCGCCGGTGGTTGCAGCGAAGCTACGGGGAAGGACTGGGACGGGGCAAAGCTTTTATTGTCCCGTGACAATGAAAACGCCCCGGCGGGAAGGCCGGGGCGCGGTCATGCGGGAGGGCGTGTGGCTTACTGGTCCAGCGCCGCGACGCCGGGCAGGGTCTTGCCTTCCATCCATTCCAGGAAGGCGCCGCCGGCGGTGGAGATGTAGCTGAAGTCGCCGGCCGCGCCGGAGGCGTTCAGGGCTGCCACGGTGTCGCCGCCGCCGGCAACCGAAATCAGCTGGCCGGAGCGGGTCATCGCCGCTGCCTTCAGCGCCGCGGCGTTGGTGGCGGCGTCAAACGGCTCCAGCTCAAACGCGCCCAGCGGACCGTTCCAGATCAGCGTCTTGCTGCGCGCAAACACCTCGATGATGCGGGTGAGGCTTTCCGGGCCTGCGTCCAGGATCATGCCGTCGTCAGGGCACTGATCGGCGGGCAGGATCTGGTGCTCGGCGTGGGCCTCGAACTTCTTGGCGACCACGATGTCGGAGGGCAGGATGATCTCGCAGCCCGCGGCCTCGGCCTTGGCGAGGATTTCGGCGGCGGTGTCCTTCATGATGCGCTCGGCCAGCGAGATGCCGACCGGCAGGCCCTTGGCGACCAGGAAGGTGTTGGCCATGCCGCCGCCGATCACCAGGTGGTCGACCTTCTCGATCAGGTTGCCCAAGAGTTCCAGCTTGGTGGAGACCTTGGCGCCGCCGACGACTGCGGTGACCGGGCGCTGCGGCTGGCCCAGGGCGCTTTCCAGCGCTTCCAGTTCCGCCTGCATCAGGCGGCCGGCGCAGGCGGGCAGCAGGCGGGCGATGGCCTCGGTCGAGGAATGCGCGCGGTGGGCGGCAGAGAAGGCGTCGTTGCAGTAGACCTCGCCCAGGCGCGCCATGCCGGCCGCCAGATCGGGATCGTTCTTGGTTTCTGCCGCGTGGAAGCGGGTGTTTTCCAAGAGGAGAACTTCGCCCGGCTGCAGCGCGTCGGCTGCGGCCTCGGCGCCTGCGCCGACGCAATCGGCAGCAAACAGAACCTTGGTCTCAAAGGCGCGCTCCAGCGTCGGCACCAGCTGATTGAGCGACAGGTTCTCGCGGCGCTCGCCGCCGGGGCGGCCGAAGTGGGCGAGCAGGATCGGCTTGCCGCCTGCGGCCAGAATGTCGCGCACGGTGGGGGCGATGCGGCGGATGCGGGTGGAGTCGGTCACCACGCCGTCGACGATCGGCACGTTGATATCCACGCGCACCAGCACGCGCTTGCCGTTCAGATCCATGTCGTCGAGTGTTTTCCAGCCCATCTCTCGAGCCCCCTTATGGTGAAAGTGCAGTCAAATCCGCGGGCTGTTTCGGGGGTTTTTGCGCATCAGTCAATGCTCCCTTGGCATTTCCCGGCGCTGGCCTTAACTATCGTTGCAAATTTCGACGACAGGAGGGCCACATGGCCGAGATCAAAGATCCCGAAAACACCATCATCATCGAGCTGAAAGACGGCAACGTGGTGATCGAACTGCTGCCCGACGTGGCGCCGAAGCATTCCGAGCGGATGAAGGAACTGGCCCGCGCCGGCGAATATGACAACGTCTGCTTTCACCGGGTGATCGACGGCTTCATGGCGCAGACCGGCGACGTGGCCAACGGCGACATGGAAGACGGTTTCAACATCCGCATGGCGGGCACCGGCGGCTCCAGCCTGCCGAACCTGCCGGCCGAGTTCTCCAAGCTGCCGCATGACCGCGGCACCCTGGGCGCGGCGCGTTCCGCGAACCCGGACAGCGCAAACTCGCAGTTCTTCATCAACTTCAAGGACAACCACTTCCTGAACGGCCAGTACACCGTTTACGGCCGTGTGATCGAAGGCATGGAGCACGTCGACGCGATCACCCGCGGCGAGCCGCCTGCGAACCCGGACCGGATGATCTCCGTCAAGGTGGCTGCGGATGCGTAACGCGCTGGCCGCATTGGCCCTGCTGGCGGCAGGGCCTGCCTTTGCCACCGGCCTGGAGGTCCAGGTCGAGGGCGAAGCCAACGGCACCATCAAGATCGACCTGTTTGAGGATGTGGCGCCCAAGCACGTGGAGCAGATCACCGCGCTGGCCGCCGAAGGCCAGTATGACGGGGTGGTGTTCCACCGGGTGATCGAGGGCTTCATGGCGCAGACCGGCGACGTGCAGTTCGGCAAGGCCGGCGGCGACATGCGCCGGGCCGGGCAGGGCGGCTCTGACCGTCCCGACCTGCCGGCCGAGTTCTCGGATATCACCTTCGGCACCGGCGTGGTCGGCATGGCCCGCGCACAGGACCCGAACAGCGCCAATTCGCAGTTCTTCATCATGTTCGAGCCGGGCCCGTTCCTGGACGGCCAGTACACCGTGGTCGGCAAGGTGACCGAAGGCATGGATGTGGTTGATGCGATCAAGCGCGGCGAAGGCCCGAATGGCGCGGTTATCGGCCAGCCCGACACCATGACCAAGGTGACCGTCACCGAATAAGCTCTTCCGGCTTCCCGGAAGACGCAGGCCCGCGCCCGGCACCCCGGGGGCGGGCTATTTTGCGTCCGGGGTGATGACGGGCGGTCACAAGCCCGTGCCGGCACCTGTTCCGCGCCTGCCTGGCGCCGTTTACTGGGGCAGGGAGGCGCTGGTCATGTTCAAGAGTTTGCTGTTGTGTCTCGCTTTGCTGCTGCCCTGGAGCGCGCAGGCGGATCCGCAGGTCTGGAAGCGGGAGTGGCCGCAGACCGATTTCAGCCGCACCGCGGTGCCGGAGTGGCGCCAGATCCGGTCCGGCGGGGTGCGCAAGGATGCCATTCCGGCGCTGGATTCGCCCAAGTTCGTGACGGCTGCCGAGGCCCGGCGGCTGAGCGCGCGGGAGCCTGTGATCACGCTGGAGCTGGACGGCGCCCGGCCGCGGGCCTATCCGCTGCGCTACCTGACCTGGCATGAGATCGTGAACGACGTGGCGGCGGGGGTGCCGGTGGCGGTGACCTATTGCCCGCTGTGCAATTCGGCAATGACATTCGACCGGCGCACCGCGGCGGGGACGCTAAGTTTCGGCGTCAGCGGCAAGCTGCGGTTTTCCGACATGGTGATGTATGACCGCGAGAGCCAGAGCTGGTGGCAGCAGGCGACCGGCACCGGCATTGTCGGGCGGATGACCGGGACCCGGCTGAAGACGCTGCCGAGCTGGGTCGAAAGCTGGCAGGAGTTCACCGCCCGCAACCCGGACGGGCTGGTGATGGCGGAGCCGCGGTGGAACCGGGACTACGGGCGCAACCCCTACCGCGGCTATGACACCGCGAAATGGCCGTTCCTGTATGACGGCAGCCCGCCGCCGCACGGGCTGGCGCCGATGCAAAGGGTGGTGCGCGTCGGCAGCCGCGCCTGGCCGCTGGCGCGGCTGGCGCGGGAGGAGGAGATCCGCGAGGCGGGGCTGGTGCTGAGCTGGCGGCCGGGACAGGCCTCGGCGCTGGACAGCGGCCGGATTCCTGCGGGCCGTGACATCGGCAGCGTCCGGGTGCGGGACGCGCAGGGGCGGGACGTGGCCCATGACGTGATGTTCGCCTTTGCCTTCCACGCCTTCTGGCCGGACGGCAAATGGATGCTGAAATAGCAAAAGGCGCACCGGGCTGGCGCGCCTTTCTGTGCCGGTGTCCGGCTGGAGCGCTCAGAACAGAAAGTTGTCCGCGTCCTGCAGCTGTGCCACGGTGATGTCCTCGACCAGGATGGTCACATCGGCAAAGGACACCAGCACGTCATCGCCGTGGGCCTGGAATTGGAGTCCGCCCATATCGTCCGCGCCGCGGCCGATGCGGATATGGTCCTCGCCCGCGGTGAAATCGGTGATGGTGTCGTTGCCGTGGCCCTGGTGGAAGACAAAGATATCGGCGTGGGCGCCGCCGGCCAGCAGGTCGTCGCCCTTGTGGCCGAGCAGACGGTCGCGGCCGTTGCTGCCCATCAGGGTGTCGTCGCCGGTTCCGCCGGACATCGTGTCATTGCCGCCGCCGCCGGACATCCGGTCATGGCCGACGCCGCCCTTCATATTGTCGCGGCCGGCGCCGCCAAAGAGCCTGTCGCCCCCGCGGCCGCCATCCAGCAGGTCGTCGCCGATGCGGCCATGCAGTGTGTCGCCCTGATTGCCGCCGTCAAGAAAATCGTCGCCATAGCTGCCGTCCAGTAAGTCACTGCCATCGCCGCCAATCAGCGTGTCGTTTCCAAAAAGTATAGGGAACGCATCACTGAAACGATATTCTCCCATCAGCGTATCATTGCCGTTTCCACCAACCAACCGGTCGTTTTCGCCGCCGCCCTCCAAGTAGTCGTTGCCATTTTGGCCGAAAATAATATCGTCTCCGAAGCCACCGTAAAGCAAATCGTCTCCGCTCTGGCCTCGCAAATTGTCATTGCCGAAGCCGCCTTCAACGACGTCCCGGCCTGCTCCGCCAGAGATCACATCGTCGCCCTCCCCCCCGTAAATACTATCGAAACCATTGCTGCCGGTGATCGTATCATTGCCCCCGCGACCGTGAATCGCGTTACGGCTTTCGTTACTCTGGACGTCAACGCCGGTCAGTGTATCGTCCTCATCGCCGCCTTCCTGAATGTGACGGTAGGTATCTCCAGAAACAATCGTTTCAACGTTAAGCAACACATCGTATTCTGGAAAAAAAGGATCGAAAATGTCGCTGCCTAATAATAGGCCGCGGGTGGGGCCAGAATATTCATCAGCCAAATAGTAATCGGCGAACATGAGAGTGAAATCCTCGAGCTCGCCATCAAATATGTAAACGTCGTTCCCGTCCCCGCCGTCGATAGTGTCGTTCCCAGTACCGGCAACGATAGTGTCGTCGCCGCCGTAGGTCTCGATATACTCGCCGCCGTTCCAGGCTGAGGTATAGGTGTCATTCCCGGCCAGTTGCTGCTGCAGCAGGGTCTCCAGGTCCTGCGTGGCCAGATCCTCGTAGGTGAGGTCGAGGCCCGTCACGGACAGAACGGTTGTCCCGTCATAGCGCATCGTGAAGGCGGATATGGTGCTGCCTGCCGTGACCTCGTTCGAGGAATTGTAGTTAAAGGACCCTTGAAAGGTGATGGTGAAGCCGTTGAAACCCACCACCAGCCTGGAG